>NZ_PCOH01000010.1:0-165594 GCF_002976445.1 Bacillus sp. MYb56 | reverse complement strand
TTAATGAACAAAATGTTCCATTAACAAATGAAATAAAAGTTTCAATTGGAGGAACAACATTATACCCAACTGCTAGTATTAGTCATTAGGTATAAAAAGGCGCCCTGTAAGCAGGGCGCTTTTTTACTTAGTCACAAATTTTACTCTTTCCAAAACTGTTCCAATAGAATGACAAGCATGGTACCCACAAGTAATCCATTACTTAAAACATATTGTAAGGAAGAGGGAATTCCGCTAAATGCACTTTCTGGAAGAAACATTATTCCCAAACTGATTAATAATGAAATTCCTAATATAGTTAATCGGCGTTGATTTAATTCTTCACGTAAAATGGATTGAAATGAAATGCCTATTACTTGGACAAATGTTGCTAAAAGTGCGGCATTAGCAATAGGACCTGGTAGCAAGGATATAAAGTTTACAATTGAAGGAATAAAAGAAATTCCTGCTAATATAAGACTTGCTATAAGGAACGACTTCACTTTTCTTTGTCCTGTTAGTTGAATAAATCCTGCTGATGCAGGTAATGGTACAATTCCAATTGTAGAAAACAACGACGAGATAATATGCGATATACCTCCGGCCCACACGCCGCGGTTCAGTATTTGCTTTTCATTTTCTTTAGATAACGGAGCCACTTGTTTTACAGCCGAAATAGCAGCGATTGTATTTGCAACTAAAAGAAATGTAAATAAAGTTGCAGTTAGAGCCATTCCAATATCTAATCTAGGTGTGCCCCAAGAAAATAGCTCTGGTAACTTAACTAACGGTGTGTGTGAAGGTATATGAGATGATTTTCCTAATACAGCATACAAAAGCCAACCACATGAAATTCCAAGTAACACAGCGTAACTTTTCATCCATCCTTTCCCTTTAATTGATAAGAAAGTAATAAGCGCAAAAACAAAGAGCGCAATAGTAGCCGTTGTATAATCAGGATGAGTTACAGCTCCTTGTAATCCCATCATTCCTTTTAGTAACACACCACTAAGCTGAAGAGATAATATTAAAAGAAAAGTGCCTGTAACCAAGGGTGTAAATAAACGTAGAATTCGATGAACAAGCCCTGTTATACCAAGGAGGAAGAGTAATATACCTGCAATAATTAATCCACCTTCTAAAAGTTGTAATACATCCTTTGCACTTTGTCCCTGATGCATAGCGACTTGTCCCAATATGACAAATATACTTACCCATGAACCGGCTGGCCCATCCGCTATGGGATAGCGATGTCCAAACCATGCTTGTATAAATGAACTTACTCCTACAACTAAAAAAGTTCGTTGCATTAATGTTGAGATATCTTCTATTGATAAATGGAATATGCCACCAATAATGATAGGCAATGCAATTGCATTTGCTAATAAAAACACAAACCACTGTAGAATACTAAAGCTCGTATCGACGTATTTTTTATTCATATTATTCTCCCTTGTATAAAAAGAATCTCATAGTAAAAATCCATCCTTTCTATACAGCTAGATTAAAAAGGATGGATCTTATAAATCTATAAAATCACTTTAATTATATATATAGATTTTTAATTAATTACCATGTACGGAACGGTAAGAATTTCCCGTTAAGTGTAATCACGATACGAGGGTCGCCACCTTTTGGATCTTCTTGTGTGTCCACACCTAGATTGAAGTTAATTGCACTCATTACACCTTCGCCAGCTTTTTCTAGGATTAATTCTCTAAGAGTCGGTGCGTATTGTAACATCATTTCATATAATCGATATAAGATTGGGTCAGTAGGAGGCATTTGCATTACTTGACCTCTAAGTGGAACTACTGTTAATGCTTGAACTACTTCTTCATCTAATTCTAATAGTTTACCGATTTTTTCTGCTTCTGGACGTGTCATTGTAGCTTGTCCTAATAACGCTGTTACAACCCAAGTCTCAGAGTTTTCACTTACTTTTGAAATTTCTTCCCATGTTAAACCTTTTGCAATTTTTGCTTCCATAATTTTTTGCGTAGCTTCTTGTCTATTCATATCTAATAACTTCCCTTCATTTAAGTAATAATTAATTTTTCATACCATTTAATGCTTTATATCCATCAACTATTAAGTCTAATTTACCTGTGTGAGGATCAATAACTAAACCATGTACAGGAACATCTTTTGGAATAAGTGGATGATTTCTTACTAAATCAACATTAGCCTGAGTTGAACCGTTGACATCATCGAATCCAAATAACCATTTTTCAAGGTCAACACCAGCATATTCAATCGCTGATAAAATTTCTGGTGAAGCTACTCCACGATCTAATATTTTTTGAAGTGTTCCTTTTGGATTAGTTTGGCTCGCACCACATCTTTGGTGTCCGATAAGGAAGATTTCATCTGCATTTAGATCATATACTGATGCGACAACACTTTGCATAACACTATCGAAAGCAGAAGCAATTTTACCACCTGCATTTCTGATAACTTTTGCATCACCATCGTGTATATCTAAAGCTTTTGGAAGTAGCTCAATTAAACGAGCGTCCATGCAAGAAACAACAACCATACGTTTTTTAGGCAGTTTTGTCGCTTCACGAGGAGCGTATTCTTTATTTTCTACAAATTGTTCATTGAACGATAAAATCTCTTGTAATAACATATTTGTAACCTCCTTTAAATCTAGATGTATTTTTTTGTTACGTCCTCTATGTTATAAGTAAATATAACTGATAAATAATGTGATGTAAGAGGATAAACTAAGTATAGTGAATTGTATCGATAAGCAGAATAAGTTGACGAAACACTTTCAGGCTTTCTACTTTCACGGTGAAAGGATTGGTTTATATCATTGATCAAACAGATTTTGAGATACTGAAATTATTAGGAGAAAACTCAAGAATACAATGGAAAGAACTTGGTCAGAAAATACATATGACGGGGCAGGCTGTAGGAAATCGAATTCGAAGATTAGAGGATTTAGGGATTATTGAACAATATACAATCGCAATAAACCGAATCAAATTAGGACAAGTAGTGACTGCATTTGTTACTTTATTCGTAACAACAGCTAATCATCAAGAGTTTATGAATTTCTTTCAAAAAGAAGAAGGGATTTCTGAAGTAGACCGTATAAGTGGTGAGGGATGTTATTTATTAAAAACACATTTTGCTTCTAATGAAGAATTGGATAACTTTCTGGGGCGACTATTAAAGTATGGGAATTATCGTGTTAACTTATCAATAGGAAAGTTAAAATAAGATTTCTTTTTTGAGGTTATAGTAACATTATTTGCTAAACCTTATTTGTATAGAGATAATAAAATTTTTATCTTAAATAGTCGGAGCCTTACTACAATTTATGTGTAGTAAGGCTTTTTAAAGCTGTTAAAAAAATGAGAGATATTATATTCAATAATCGTGCTGAATTGTTGAGGGGGATATAAGACAATTTTTTTCAAGGGAATCATAAATGATTTTTCTTTAAAAAAATCCTGCAGCTCAGTACAGGATTTGTAATCAAACGTTTTTAAAAGCTAAATTGTGGTTTTATATCACCTTTATAAGGCTCATGTTCAACGAATATAGTTATGTCTTTACCCGCTTGGTCTTTACCAGTTCTTTTATACGTAAATTTCTTATTATTCAGTTCAGTAAGTTCAAGAGCCGCACCATATTTATTATTTCCAATTGAAACATGAGCTCTTATTTTATTTTCATGTACAACATCGAAGTAGCCATAATCACCGCGGCTTTGACCTGTTTCGCTATTGAAGAACTCGTATTTATTAGACTTGTCATCAAATTTTGCTAGACTTATAAAATTCGAATTAAACTGCGTTACATCATTACCGGCTTCATCTAATACCTTTGTTCCATGCCAAAGGGTTCCGCCTAAAATTTTATCTCCATCCACGTTTTTAACGATATCACCTGTAGTAGAGTTTAGCTGCTTATCCGGATCCGTGAAAGAAAGCTCTTTTTCTTTATATGGAACATGTTCAACGAAAACTTCTACATCTTTACCGTTAGCATCTTTCCCCATTCTTTTATAGGTAAATACATTTTTATTTAGCTTTGTCATGTCAACAACAGCTTGATACTTCATTGATTCTGAAATTAATATTCTTTTCTTCCCATCATTTGTGACAAAGAAAGTTCCTTTATCGCCACGGCTTGCACCAGTCTTAGCATCAAAAAATTCATATCTTCCTGACTTCGCATCATATTTTGCAAGACCAATGAAGTTTGCATTTTCTTTCGTTAAGTCATTTTTATCTTTGTCATACACTCTTGTACCTTGCCAATTTGTCTCGCTAAGAATATTAGCCATTTTTTGCCCTTTAGTTAACTTATTTTCCTTTTTAGTATCTTTCGCAGCTTGTTCTTGTTTTTGTTTACTATGATTTTCTTCAGCTTTCGTGCCAACGCAACCTGTTAATGCTAATGTGAATCCTAGCAGTATGGATGATAGTACTTTTGTTTTTTTATTCATTTTTATCGTCTCCTTATTGTATGATTTTAGTTAGTACGGTTTGCGATTATAGTAGCAGTTCGTCCTTTTAAATTTTTGTTATATGAAAAGATTCAGGTGGGAGCAACGAACTTAGTTACTACGTTTATCATGTTAATCCCCGAGTATAAACTCCCTCTAAATAAATCATTAAAAAAAGATAAACTAATTCCTAAAAAATTTTCATATTTATAAAAAACAATCGCTGGCTTACTGGATGGCCCTTTCGAACGCTTATCAATTTTTTTCTGATACCTACGAGTAATCGAAAAATACATAGTAAAGGAAGAAGGAAAGCTGTTAACAGTAATGTAATTCTTAATAGAGTTAATCGAGTGTATTGTAAAAGTTTTTAAGATGAATTGTAGGGGAAATGATGATCTTATAGAAGGTGATTCCTATAGGAAGGGGATGTCCATGTTTGATTCAACAGATTTTAAAATTATAAAGTTACTACAAGAAAACGCTAGAATGAACTGGAAGGAAATTGGAGAGATAGTACATTTGACTGGCCAGGCTGTTGGGAAACGAATTAATAAATTAGAAGAGGCGGGTGTCATTCAAAAATATACGATAGATATCGACAGGGCTAAGTTAGAAGGGTCTATTATGACGTTTGTTACACTATTTCTGCATGCACCACATTATCATAATCAAATTCAAACTTTTTTTGAAAAAACGGACTTAATTACTGAAATGTATCGTATAAGTGGCGATGGGTGTTATATCATGATTCTTCACACATCTTCGCACCAGCAATTAGAAGAGACTCTTGCAGATGTTTTACATTATGGTGATTATCGTATAAATACTGTCATTAAGACAATCGAAAAAAAGAAAGAATAAGAGATTTATTCTTTCTTTTTTTATATGGAACTGTAATTCTTTATTTGCTCTTGTTTATAAAACAGTTTGCCGACATGATTTTCGCATAAATATCACCAAACTCTAACGAACTCATGAACGATTGATGAGCGTGTACTGCGGGGATCAGATTTCCTTGAAATTCTAAATCTCTTGTTGTACAAGCATCTTCAATTACAACACATTGAAATCCTAAATCACTGGCAGCACGTACTGTTGCATCAATACATACATGAGTCATCATACCGCAAATGACTAGTTGATCTATTTTTTCTTTCTTTAATGTTTCAAATAAATTGGTTCTTAAAAAACTGTTAGGGTGATGTTTTTGTATGACTCTTTCGTTAGCAGTTGGCTGTACATCATCATGAATTTGAACACCTACTGTTTCAGGTAAGAAGAAAGTAGCTCCTTCATTGTTCGCAATATGTTGTACGTGAATAACTGTTTTATGTTTTTCACGAAATACTTTCAAGACTTCTTTCGCTTTTTGTGCGGCTTTTTCAGGTTGATGTAATTCCATATTGCCGCCTTCAAAGTAATCATTTTGTATGTCGACTAATAGTAACGCTTCGTTCATCATTAATCCCCCCACAATTATTTATACAGCAAGTTATTTGTACTGTACCGTTATTATATAAATTGCAACTATATGGAAGTAATAACGTCATGAAAAGATTTTGACGTATATGGTTTCATTGTGAAAAAGCTAAAGGATGCAAAGAAAAGATGGGGACAATTTGTTTGTGGTTTTTTGATTTAGAAACAGAAAGTGGATGGGGAAGTAGATATTAACTTAATGATGCATCTAAGCAAACGTACTATTAGATGAATCATTAAGTAACAAAGGAGCTGGGTATTTTCATGCGTTGTTATCTGTGTTTAGTGATAGCTTTTGTTGCTCTTTTAATTTTTCAGGAGTCACGTCATTTCCTAAAGGATCTAATATTTTTAATCCTGTAACAGTGGTGTTGATTTGACCGCGAATAATTTGAAGATACTTCTCGCATAATTCTGTGCGCTCATTTAATTCTGTTTTTGTTAAACCTTCTTCTTTTTGTTTTTTAGCTAATTCATTAATTCGATTTAAAACTTCAAGCATTGTTTTCTCCGCCTTTCTTTTTTGTATTATTCGATTAGATTGTAGTTTTGCATTATGATTATGGTTGCTACCATCATAGTTTCGTTAATAGTGTTTATCGTACTTTAGGAATAAAAGTACGATAAACACTGTGATTAAAACTCACCATTCCAAGACGTTACTTCATCTACAGTTAATCGTACTGTTGGGAATCCTGGCTCTTTTGCTTTGCCTAATGCAATCATTAAGACGTCAGTTAAGTTTTCTGGAACGTTAAATGCTTTGCGGAATTCTTCAACGTTATAGCCAAGCATTGGGACTGTATCGTATCCTCTCGCTTTTGCAGCAAGCATAAATTGCATAGCTAGCAAACCACCGTCAAGCATTTGCCATTCTCTTTTTCCTTGTTCGCTTACAGGTGCATAAAACTCACGAATACTGTTGTTCAGTCTGTTTTTAATTTCTTCTGTCATGAATCCAGCAGTTACTGCACGTTCATTCACTTTATTGATATGTTCGAATTCATGGGCATTATTTTCGCTTAAAATTACGATCATAGCGGATGCTTCTAGCACTTGTGGTTGATTTAAAGCAACTGGATGAAGTTTCTCTTTTAAGTCTTGATCTGTAATTACCATGAAACGCCATGGGTTTAAGTTGGAACTACTTGGTGCTAGCATTGCTTCTTCTAAAAGTTCTTTAATTTCTTCATCAGAGATTGTAACTGAAGGATCATAAGAGCGAACGGAACGGCGCTCACGAATCACATCATAAAAATTTGCAGTACGATTTTCTTTTTTCATTTTAAAATACCTCCACTAATTTAATGCTCTGTTATAAGTTGCTTACATGCATCATTATGGTATAGTACAGATATTATGAAAAGTACGCACTTTTCCGTGATATAGACACCATCTCGTGACATAGGCACGAGAAAGTGCCTATCAAAATACAGAAGGAATTCAATATGAAAAAAGAGTATAACAATAGAATTGAAGTCGTTTTGGATGTGATCGGAGGTAAGTGGAAATCCCACATTTTATATCATTTAACAAGCGGACCGACAAGAACGGGTGAGTTAAAACGATTGGTAACTGGTATTACACAAAAAATGCTTACTGAGCAATTGAAAGAGCTTGAAAAAGATGGGCTTGTGTCTAGAAAAGTATATAATCAAGTACCACCGAAAGTTGAGTATTCTCTTACAGAACAGGGAGAATCATTAAAAAAGGGTTTGAAGGTGCTTTGCGATTGGGGAAGCGATTATATTAAGCATAAATATCCGAATGGTGAAGTAATCGTGAAAGAGGACGATCATATATGATTTAACATTTCTGTAAGTATAATTTTGCTATAATGAATAAGTACTTACACGAAGGGGAGCTAAAAGAGAAAATGAAGTCATTTAATATCGATCATTATATAGCTAGCGTTTTACAGTGGATATTAAATATAGCATTAATCATATTATCCATTGTTTTATCGATTTTTTTAATTAACGAAACAATTACTTTTATTCAATACATATTTTCAGCGAAGAAGTATACATCTTATAAATTAGTTGAGAGTATCATCGTCTATTTCCTATACTTCGAGTTCATCGCATTAATTATTAAGTATTTTAAGTCGAATTATCATTTTCCGTTACGTTATTTTATTTATATCGGAATTACGGCGTTAATTCGTTTAATTATTGTGTCTCATGAGGAACCAATGGAGACGTTATTATATGCGGGATCCATTCTTGTTTTAGTTATTGCTTTATACATATCGAATATGAGAGATTTGAGAAAAGAGTAGTGCAGACATAAGTTTGCACTACTTTTTGTACCTTGACCTTCAAGTTACTTGAAGGTTTACAATGTAATTAGGGCGTTTGAAATCGAAAAAAATTGAGAAATTAAGTGAAGAGGTTATTTTACTTGGAGGTTATAGAAATGAGTCAGGAATTGAAATTACGTCCTTTAGAACGGGAAGACTTAAAGTTTGTACACGAACTTAATAATAACGCGCATATTATGTCGTATTGGTTTGAAGAGCCTTATGAAGCATTTGTGGAGCTGCAGGATTTATACGATAAACATATACATGATCAAAGTGAGCGCCGATTTATCGTTGAGAAAGATAATGAGATGGTGGGATTAGTCGAATTAGTGGAAATCGATTATATTCATCGAAGAACTGAATTCCAAATTATTATTGATCCGAATTATCAAGGACATGGTTATGCAGCGGAAGCGACGCGTTTAGCGATGGATTACGCTTTTTCTGTATTAAATATGCATAAACTTTATTTAGTTGTTGATAAAGAGAATGAAAAGGCTGTACATGTTTATAAAAAGGTTGGATTTATCGTGGAGGGTGAGTTACAAGACGAGTTTTTCGTTGATGGTAACTATCATAATGCGATAAGAATGTGTATGTTCCAGAAGCAATATTTTGAAAATAAGTAGTTGAATTATTTGGAAGTAATCTTGACGCTTCATAAAACCGTATGCTAAAATCCCTTTTAAGTATTAAGGAAGGTGCAGAACATGCTTTATATAAAATTTGTAAAACTCATTAGAAAACTTTGCTCCGCACAAATGTATACGGTGAAGCGTTGTACGGAGCTTAATCAAGGGGTATAAATCCCCGATATTCATCGGCTGAATAACTTTTCTAAAAAAGTATAGTTTATCTATGCTTATTTGGTTTTGGTTTTTAGCTGATGTATAAAATAGATTAAGGGGCCATAGACAATGCTTTGTCTATGGCTCTTTGTGTATATTATTCCGATGAATTTTTACAATAAATTGGAGTAGTATAGGAAAAAACCACGAAGCAGAGGGCTAGTGTCGAATGACGCTATCTCTCTGCTTTTTTTAATTTCAGGAAAAGAGGAATACGAATGAGTTTACTTAAAGTTGAAAGTTTATCACATAGTTTTATAGATAAAGCCTTATATGAAAATGCTTCTTTTGATTTGCATAAAGGAGAACATATGGGGATTGTTGGACAGAATGGTGCGGGGAAAAGTACGTTAATGAAAATATTGATTGAAGAAATAATTCCTGATAAGGGAGACATAAAGTGGCAGCCTAATATTCAAATTGGGCATCTTGATCAATATGCAGAAATTGATGGAATTTATACCATTTCACAATATTTAAAGAGAGCTTTTTATGATTTGTTTGAAATGGAAGATAGAATGAACAAATTGTATGAAGAAAGTGCTATGACAGGTGATCCTGACAAATTGTTAAAAGCGGCCGCATATCAAGAACAACTTGAGGCTCGTGATTTTTATTCGGTAGATAGCACAATTAATAAAATTGCAGCTGGCTTAGGTATTGATGCTATTGGCATGAATCGTATAATCGCTGAACTAAGCGGGGGACAACGTGCAAAAGTAATTTTAGCGAAGCTTTTATTAGAAGAGCCTAATATTTTATTACTAGATGAACCGACGAACTTCCTTGATAAAGAGCATGTGGAGTGGCTTGCTAATTATTTAATGAATTTTGAAGGGGCTTTTATTGTAGTGTCACATGATTTTGATTTTCTGGAAAAAGTGACTTCTTGCATCTGTGATGTAGAGTTTGGAACGGTGAAGAAGTATTACGGAAAATACTCAGATTTTGTAAGACAAAAGGAGCATTTGCGAAAAGATTATATTCGCCAATATCATGCACAACAAAAGAAAATTGAAAAAACGGAAGAGTATATTCGTAGAAATATTGCTGGAGTGAATTCCAAAATAGCGCAAGGACGTAGAAAGCAGTTGCAACGTATGGAAAGAATTGCGCTACCAAGTTTTACTTATAAACCGTCTATTCATTTTCGGGAACTTCCTATTTCAGTTCAAACAGTTCTTGAGGTAAATAACCTTGAAGTTGGTTATGACTTTGCTCTCTTACCAAAATTGAATTTCTCAGTAATGGGTGAGCAAAAACTTGTTATTACAGGGTTCAATGGAGTAGGGAAATCTACTTTATTAAAAACAATCGTTGGCACTATTGCTAGTATTTCTGGAGAATTTCACTTCTCAGAGCAAATAAAGATTGGATATTATGAACAAGATTTAAATTGGAGCAATGATTCTTTAACGCCGCTTCAAATTATTTCAGAACAGTTTCCTAAACTGAATATGAAGGAAATACGTCATCATTTAGCTGCGTGTTGTGTGAAGGATACTCATGTTTCGCAAGAAATTCATACGTTAAGTGGTGGTGAACAATCGAAGGTGAAACTGTGCGGATTATTATTATCACCGTGTAATTTTTTAATCTTAGATGAGCCGACGAATCATTTAGATGCAGAAGCGAAGGAATCTTTGCAAAAGGCATTAATTCAGTTTAAGGGTAGCATCATACTCGTATCTCACGAAGCACGTCTGTATCATGATTGGGCAGATAGTATTTTCAACATAGAGAGCGGTTTAATTGAGGAGAGTAAAAAAGATGATAAATGATAATGATTGGAAAGTGAAAATAATAATGTTTTTGACCGCTCAAACGATTTCGTTGTTCGGTTCATCTCTCGTACAGTATGCGATCATATGGTATATCACCCTTACAACATCATCAGGAGTGATGTTGACCATTTCAACTGTTTGCGGTTTTCTACCACAAATTGCGATATCTTTATTTGCTGGTGTGTGGATTGATCGTTATGACCGTAAAAAGATGATTATGTTATCGGATGGGATTATAGCGATTGCTACGTTAGTTTTGGCAATTTTATTTTTAACAGGATATAAAAGTATTTGGATGTTTTTTATAGTATTACTCATTCGCTCAGCTGGTACAGGGGTACAAACACCGGCTGTGAATGCGTTAATCCCACAAATTGTTCCGAAAGATTATCTTATGAAAGTAAATGGGATAAATAGCAGTATTACATCTATAATTATGTTTCTTTCTCCAGCAGTAAGTGCTGCAATTCTTTCTATTGCCAGCATTGAAACGACATTTTTTATTGATGTTATTACGGCTATAATCGGAATTAGTATTATGTTTATCATTCAAGTTGAAGGACATGTGAATGTAGAGAGTAAGCAAAAATCTAATCTACAAGGTATAAAAGAAGGGTTTGTTTATTTAAAAGAAAATGTATTTATTAAAAGGCTACTCGTTTTATTAATCATTATCATGATTTTAATAAGTCCAGCTGCCTTTTTAACACCTTTAATGGTAACTAGTTCCTTCGGAGCAGAAATGTGGAGACTTACTGCTAGTGAGATGACCTTTAGTGCTGGTGCAGCAGCTGGTGGCGTACTGATTGCAGCGTGGGGTGGCTTTCGTAACCGCATGCAGACAACTGCACTAGCTTGTGCATTGTATGGACTGCTTATGGTTGGACTCGGGAGTGCACCAATATTTATTATGTATTTAACATTTAATTTTTTAATTGGTATAACAATGCCCTGCTTTAATACACCAGTTAACGTGCTATTGCAGGAGAAAGTAGAGCCTTCTATGCACGGGCGGATGTTTAGCCTTGTACAAATTGCAAATTCATGTGCTTTGCCTTTGGGGATGATTATATTTGGTCCTTTGGCTGATGCGTTTAGTGTAGAAATTTTGTTAATTTATGCGGGGATATTCGTACTATTGTGCGCAATTTATGTTGTATTAAGTAGGAGATTTGAAGTGTAAATATTTATGATTTAAAAGGTTTGTGAGGCAATTTAAGATGCTTCGTAGACCTTTTTTATTTCACTCAAGTCAACAACTATTTATCGTTAAACAATAAATAATTGTTGACTTGTAATGTAATTGAATTTATTATGATGGTAGTAAGAATAGTGAAAAGGAATACAGAAAATTAATTATGAAATTGAAGGGGAATATATTATGAAAAACAAATATTTATTAGCGGCTAGTCCGATGTTTTTAGGAGTGTTATGTATAATTATGTTTAATATAATTGGTTCGGAAGTGAAGCCGGATGGAACTTTAGTGGAACCATTTTTCTTAATTCCATTAGCCTATTTATTTGTTTTTACTGGAATTATTGCGATTTTGTTCATGGCTATTTTCTCGATGCTTCAAAAAAAGAAAGCATGCTAAAGTGAAAAGACCGTATATTTACGGTCTTTTCACTTTAGTATGGAGTAGGAAGCGGGGATCCTGGTGGTCTCCACCAAGATTCAACGGTTTTCCAAGCGGTGTTATAATCGTAACCTCTTCCAAGTAAGTAGCCGATAGCGACAGCTTCGGTTAATGCGTGTTGATAGCCGAGATGAGCAGCTTCACGTAATCCGTGAGAAACAGCAGGACCAATTATAGCGATTGTTTGGTGTTTTAGTGGATTTTGGGGATGCCAATGTTGATCTCGATAATAGTTATCTTGAGTAAAAGGCTGTTGTTCGTAGAAACTCATATTCTCACTCCTTTTCATATATTTGTGGGCATTTATATACTCTATGAAGGTGTTTGATGTATGGGTTGGGCTAAAAACATGTTTTATGTAAATTTAAAACACTTGCATTGTATGTGAACATAACATATAAAAGGAATTCATTCTGTATAAAAAGTGAGCTGAATAATGATGAACCATCATTTTTACACTGGAAGACAAGTAGGTCCGGCTATTACACTGGCCGGGGCACAGGGGACAATTCAGGCAGTGCATCAGGCTATTCAGATGCAACAACAAGCACAGGTAGAGCAAATGATGCAGAGTCAGCATATACCGTATACACAGCCTCCGATGCAAATCGTACATTATAATGTGTATCCAGCTGGTTTATTTTCAATTCCGTATGGTGCAACATACTTTTTATGAAAGAAAGCGACTGATAAGAGTCGCTTTCTTTTTTATATTCCGCCTAACTTCATCCCAAGGAATGCGAATGTGATACCGATTATATAAGTAGTGCTTAAATATAGAAGTAGTACGCGATAGTTTTTACGGTTGAAAAGCTGAATGGATTCTAATTTAAACGTTGAGAATGTAGTAAAGGCACCCATGAATCCAGTACCTAATAATAGTTGCCAACTTGTAGTTATCCCTTTGCCAATTATATATCCGAGTAAAAATGCTCCCGTTATATTAATGAGAAATGTAGCAATGGGAAATGAAGTGTTGTTTCTTTCTTTAAACCAATTGCTAATCGCAAATCGTGTGATGGCACCGAAGAATCCGCCGACTGCTACTAATAAAGTGTTAATCATGATTTTTCACCTTCCCCAAGGCGTTTTTGTAGTGAAAGATCACCAAGTTTATAGCCAAGTCCAGACATAATTAGACCACCTAGCATGCTGCATAATACATACAAAAAGGCGATACCTAGCTCAGAATGATTGATTAGTTTTACAGTTTCGACGCTAAATGTTGAAAACGTCGTAAATGAACCGATAAAGCCGGTTCCAATCCCTGTGATAACTTCGGAAGGTAAGATGTTTAACCGAGCGATATAGGTGGTCAACCAAGCTAGTAAGAAACAGCCAATTAAGTTAATCATTAATGTAGCGAATGGTAATGAATGATGCCAAAACATATCGATAGTAAGGCCTAAATAATAACGAGAAAGGGCTCCTGATATACCAGCTATGCCAACAATAATATATATCAATTTCTTCACCTCTCTAATAGTTTATTCAAAAAAATAGACTCCTACCAGTGTACATACTGGTAGGAGTCATTAGCTAATTCGCGGTTATGGCGAACTCCATCGCCTATAAGTTCTATGTATAGTTTACTAAATATTATTTTGGATTGCCAATAAATATGTTAATGAGAAGTGTTGAAAGGAGGATCTGTATATTCTTTGAATCTGCAATTTCTTCACAAGCTCACCTTCTTAAATGTTTATGATTGAATTTTAAGATGATTATATTAAGAGATGTAATAATTATTTATTAACTAAATATAATGATATAAAGTTTTTCTTGTGATAAAATATTTTGTATGTCTTTAATGTGTTTTTAGTTTACTGAAAATAAAGAAAAATTAGTTGATATTTTACAAAAAGGAGTCATTTATTTTGAAGAAATTTTTAAAGATAGTATTAGTATTTATTTTAATAGTGGCCTGTATTCTAGGTGGATTTTTAGCGTATATGACACTTACAAAAGAACAGCCGGCTGATGTTATAAGCTTGAAGGTGGAAAACAATAAGGAGCGCGTAATTGCGCCTGGAAATGAATTTAAAGTTACAACATTTAATATTGGATATGCTGGACTAGATAAGGATCAAGACTTCTTTATGGATGGGGGAAAAGGGTCTGGTTCAAGTAGTAAAGAACAAACGGAAACTAACTTAAAGAATATGCTTTCGTTTTTACAAAATGAGCATAGTGATTTTGCGCTATTACAAGAAATAGATATAAAATCAATGCGATCATTTGATGTAAATGGGCATGAATTTTTGAAAAAAGGACTACCTGATTATGCTTCTTCGTTCGGAAAGAACTATGATACAAAATGGGTTCCTGTACCAATCACAAGTCCAATGGGATATGCTGAAGCTGGATTAAGTACATTTTCTAAATATACGGTTCAAACAGCGAAGAGATTTCAGCTTCCTGGAATGGAGCCATGGCCAAAGCGTTTATTTGATTTAGACCGAGCGATTGTTGAACATAAAATTCCTGTTAATAATGGGAAATTTGTTAGACTCGTAAATTTACATTTGTCTGCTTATGATGAAGGCGGAAAAATTAGAAAGCAGCAAGTGGAGTATTTAAAAGAATATATGAACAAGCATTATAAAAATGGTGATTATGTAATAATGGGCGGAGACTGGAATCAATTAATTTCTAACGCTCAGTTAAGTGATCCGAAGTTCGTGAAAGAGCGTCCTGAGTGGTTAGTAGAGTTACCAAAGGACTTTACTGATGGTGGCTTTAAGTGGGCTGTAGATCCGTCTGTTATGACTGTGAGAGATGATGTGAAGAAATATGTGGAAGGTGAAAATTTCGTCACGATTATTGATGGCTTTATCGTTTCACCGAATGTTGAAATTGTAAATGTACAAGGGAAAGATTTGAAGTTTGAAAATAGCGATCATAACCCAGTGAGTGCGGTATTCAAGCTGAAGTAATCGATACGTATGAGTAGAAGGTGGGGCTTCATATATGGAGTGGTTAAAGAGAACTTGTTTTTCTAACCTTGAGAAAGAATCACAGAAAAATCATTTATTGCTATTTATCACGATTTGTAGTTTCTTCCTTGGGATAATCGCGATTGGGTATTACGGATATATTTTTACAGAGAGAGCAATAGCATTTTGGATGTGTGGTATTTCTATCGTAGTATTTGGAACGCTGCTTACTTTTATAGAAAGTATGGAAGCAATGTATAAATACATCATGACATGTATGCTACTTATTATGTCTTTCATTATGGTACAAGCATTTAATGAAAGCCCAGCTGTATTTCAAATGGTCTATTTTACATTAGCGGTTTCACTTATTTATTTGAGTGAACGTCTTATTTTAATTCTTGGCGGGGTAGCAGTTGTTGTTACATTTATACTTTGTAGTTATTGGCCAAATCAATTTTTTGCGTATACAGCGTCATCTGAAGCTGCAAATTTCGCAAGCTTGTTAGCGATTGTAACGATTGCAATGTGGGGTGTAACGAAGATTGGTTCTAATCTGTTGGCTCGTTTAAGTGATGAGAAGCAAGCGGTGATGAAGAAAGCTCAGGAGTTAGAAGAAACGCAAAGGCTTATTGAGAGAACAGTTGTGGAACTAGATAGTAATTTCAATCATTTAAGACAAAATATGAATACATCGATGGAGTCAATGAGTGAAATTAACTTTGCTTTTGAAGAAGTAGCAGTGGGAACCCAATCGCAATCAGAGATGATGTCTCGTTCAGTAGAAGTATTGAATGATATGGAGGGAAATATTGAACAAATCATCTCTCAAGTAAGAAATGCGTCGATGCGTGTTGATAAAAGTTTGGAAATCTCAAAGGGTAGTGTAAATACTTTAAGAAATTTTGAAGCTAACATGAGAAGTTTAAATGATGTTGTTTCACAATCAGGAACGATATTTAGAGAATTAATGACACAATCGAAACAAATTAATGAAATTGTAGATGTAATAACGAATATTTCAAGTCAGACGAGTTTGCTAGCTTTAAATGCAAATATTGAGGCTGCAAGGGCAGGCGAGCATGGAAAAGGTTTTGCTATTGTAGCGAATGAAGTATTAAAGCTTGCTGAAGAATCGAATCGTTCTGCGGGGAGAATTCAAGGGATTTTGAAGGAGTTTAGTAATCAAGCAAGTAAAGTAGAAGTGCAGGTAGAGAAGTCAGAAAGAGTACAAGAAGAATGTAACGAAATGTTAGCAAGTGTTTTGACGAATGTAACGGATTTAGGGAAGTTTATTGATGCGATTAATGATGTAATGAGGGAGATTGTTGGTCATCAAGAAAGTTTCCAAGCTAAAACGACGAATATCGTAAAGGACGTTACACATGCTTCTAACGTAATTCAACAAACTTCTGCAGCTACGGAAGAAGTGTTAGCGAGTGTTGAAGAAGAAAAGCATCGAAATGATACATCGGTGAAGACGTTACATACTGTTAGCGAGCAAGTGAAGTTGCTAGAAGATATTCTAGAAAAATAATGTCGATGAAAAAGAGCACTTGATAGGAATTTAATTGCTTTTCTACGAGTTTTCTGCCAAGCTTAAGGAGAAAAATACTTCGAAGAAAGAAATATATAGGTGAAGCATATGATTGAAGTTAAGACTTCTGAACTTAGTGATGGAGAATTTAATAGAGGTGTATTTGCAACTCGTGATATTAAAAAGGGTGAGTTGATACACTCAGCACCAGTTATCTCTTATCCGAATGAACAGCATGAACACATTGAGAAAACGTTACTTGCTGACTACGCATTTGAGTATGGGGTAAATCATACGGCATTCCTTTTAGGATACGGCATGTTATTTAATCATTCATATAAGCCGAATGCAACGTATGATATTGTCTTTGAGAATCATACGTTTAACTTCTTTGCTTACAAAGATATAAAAGTTGGAGAAGAGATTCTAATCAATTATAATGGTGAAGTTGATGACGATGAGCTATTATGGTTTGATAAGGAAAAAGAAGAGAACGAAAAATAAGTTAAAAAGTATAGAAAGGGCACATTCTGTGGGATGTGCTCTTTTTTATTGATGAAAATAAAGTAAAGATTACAAAAAAATACCACTTTTCTTTCGTATGGTATAGTAAGATATTGAAGGGTATTACTTTGAAAAACCTATATATTTTACAAATTGTTGTCTATATGGTTACATGTCAAGTTTAGTAGCCCATTTGGGTTGCTTTATTATGCGATATATATTTTAATATGAGTGGAACCTCTTATAATTTAAGAGGTTTATAGGTGTGCTTTATGTACACTGTATTCACCACGTTAGCTGTTGTTTTGTAATGCATTTTTATGTGGGGATATTATGGACCCGTATATAGCGGGATAAAAAGATTATAGAAATAGAGGAATCGTAAAATGAATATGCACGAGGTTTATAAATATTTAAGTACAGTATTGCCTGAAGGTCATGTGAAGCAAGATGAAATGTTAAAGAATCATACGCATATTAAAGTGGGCGGGAAAGCGGATGTGTTCGTTTCTCCTACGAATTATGATGAAATTCAAGAAGTTATAAAGTATGCGAATCAATACAATATTCCAGTTACGTTTTTAGGAAACGGCTCTAATGTTATTATTAAAGACGGTGGTCTGCGCGGGATTACAGTAAGTTTAATTCATATTACAAATGTTACTGTAACAGGGACAGCGATTGTTGCGGGGTGTGGTGCAGCAATTATTGATGTGTCACGAATTGCATTAGATCACTGTTTAACAGGACTTGAGTTTGCTTGTGGTATACCAGGTTCAGTTGGCGGAGCGTTATATATGAATGCTGGTGCATATGGCGGTGAGGTTGCATATGTGCTAACAGAAGCTGTCGTAATGACAGGTGATGGAGAGCTACGTACTTTAACGAAAGATGCATTTGAATTTGGATATCGTAAGAGTGTATTTGCGAACAATCATTACATTATTCTTGAAGCGAGGTTTGAACTTGAAGAAGGTGTGCGTGAAGAGATTAAGGAAAAGATGGATGATTTAACGTATAAGCGTGAATCAAAACAACCTTTAGAGTATCCTTCATGTGGCAGTGTATTTAAGCGTCCACCAAATAATTTTGCGGGTAAGCTTATTCAAGAATCAGGACTGCAAGGTAAGCGAATTGGCGGAGTTGAAGTTTCTTTAAAACACGCTGGATTTATGGTGAATGTTGATAACGGAACTGCACAAGATTATATCGATTTAATTCATTTCGTACAAACAACTGTTGAAGAAAAATCCGGTGTGAAATTAGAGAGAGAAGTAAGGATTATTGGAGAAGATCTACAGTAATCTTTGAATAAAAAACGTATAAAAGTATGAATTATTTCGAAATAACATTTGGGTATTGTTGACAATTTGATTTGGATTCAATATAATGGCTAATAATTTAACAAATAAAATATACGTTGAAAGAGCCCAGTAGCAGTTTGTCACTGTTATTAAAGAGAGCTAGGGATTGCTGGAACCTAGCACAAACAAACTTGTGAATTACACTCTGGAGTATCTTAGGTAACGCTAAGCGGACTAGCAATCGATATTATTGCTAAGAGTGGTATGAATAGCTATGCTATTTATGCAAACTGGGTGGTAACACGGTGAATAATCGTCCCTATGTCTATTGTAGACATAGGGGCTTTTTTGTTTTCAAAAAAATAAAGGGGATGACAAAAGATGAATATTATTGATGAATTAGAATGGCGCGGTGCTGTGAATCAGCAGACAGATGAAGAAGGTTTACGTAAGTTAGTAGAAGAGAAAAAGATTTCACTATACTGCGGAGTTGATCCGACTGGTGATAGTATGCATATCGGACATTTGATTCCGTTTATGATGATGAAGAGATTCCAATTAGCTGGTCATCATCCGGTTATTTTAATTGGCGGGGCAACAGGAACAATTGGTGATCCAAGTGGACGTCAATCAGAGCGTCAACTGCAAACTTTAGAAGTGGTGCAGCATAATGTAGATGCGTTAACAGCGCAAATGAAAAAGCTATTTGACTTTGGCGGGAATAGCGAAGTGAAGATGGTAAATAACTATGACTGGACACATAAAATAAACATTATCGAGTTTTTACGTGATTACGGAAAAAACTTTAGCATAAATAGCATGTTAGCGAAAGATATTGTCGCAAGTCGTTTAGATACAGGGATTTCTTTCACAGAATTCACGTACCAAATCTTGCAAGCGATGGATTTTCATCATTTATACACAAAAGAAGATGTTCAATTGCAAATTGGTGGTAGTGATCAATGGGGAAATATTACGAGTGGTTTAGATTTAATTCGTAAGTTAGAAGGTCATGAAGCGAAAGTATTCGGATTAACGATTCCATTATTATTAAAATCAGATGGTACGAAGTTTGGTAAATCAGCAGGTGGTGCTATTTGGCTTGATCCGGAAAAGACAACACCGTTTGAATTTTACCAGTTCTGGGTGAATACAGATGACCGTGATGTAATTAAATACTTGAAATACTTTACGTTCTTAACGAAAGAGCGAATTGATGAATTAGCAGCGAAGGTAGAAACAGAGCCTCATAAACGTGAAGCACAAAAAGTATTAGCGGAAGAAATGACGAAATTCGTTCATGGAGAAGAAGCATTTTTACAGGCAGTGAAAATTACAGCAGCGTTATTTAGCGGAGATATTAAGTCGTTAACAGCTGATGAAATTGAACAAGGCTTTAAAGAGATGCCGACATTCCAATCTTCAAAAGAGACGAAAAATATCGTAGAGTGGCTAGTTGATTTAGGAATTGAACCTTCTAGACGTCAAGCGCGTGAAGATATTAATAATGGGGCTATATCTATGAATGGTGAAAAAGTAACGGATGTGGGTACAGATGTTACTGTAGAAAATTCATTTGATGGACGATTCATCATTATTCGTAAAGGGAAGAAGAACTACAGCTTAGTGGAATTAGGAGAATAGTTCTTGTGAAAGAGCGGAAGTAGGGAAGATATCTACTTCCGCTCTTTTCATATACACAATTTCGACATAAAAAAGTCAGTATATTTTGATAATTAAAGAGGTTATATTATTCTTTTGTCGAATAAATAAGTTAGAGAAAATTACGGATAAAGTGAAACTTTAATCAGTGGGGGGTTTTGTACATCCCCACTGATTATCAGCCTGCAAATAGCGGGATAAAAATAGCCCGAACCATGCAGGGCATGATTCGGGCTTATATTCAGATTAGTATGCTAAGCTGAATAGACCTTTAATGTGTGATAAGTAACGAACGTTACTTGCTTCTTTCATTAATGATGCTGGTAAACCTTTAAGCGGAGTATTGCTTGCTCCGATTGTAGCAACAGCATCTTTACGTCCTAGACTAGCAAGTGTTCCAGAGTTGATAGGTGCGAACTCTTCGAATGCTTTGCCTTCTAGTGCTGCGTATAAGTTGTATCCAATTAACTCACCCATTTGCCAAGCGATTTGTGCAGTTGGTGGGTATGGACGACCGTCTGGAGAGAAGACAACAGCGCTGTCTCCAGCAACGAATACGTCTTTGTGAGAAGTAGATTGTAGATGTGCATCAACAGTTGCACGACCGCGGTTTACTTCAAGACCTGATTCACCAATTAATGGATTACCTTGTACGCCGCCTGTCCAAACGAATGTGTTAGCAACGATTTTTTGACCGTCTTTTAAGTCGATTTCATTACCAGCAACGTTTGTTACAGGAAGACCTGTTAAGAATGTAACACCGCGTGCTTCTAAGCTAGCAGTTGCACGTTCGATTAAGTGGTCTGGTAATACTGGAAGGATTTTTGGACCTGCTTCAACAAGAAGAAGTTTAACTTCTTTTGGATTTACGCCGTGGCTTTTTGCAAGTTTAGGCATAATGTCAGCAAGCTCACCAACTAGCTCAACGCCAGTTAATCCGCCACCACCGATTACGATTGTAGCATCAGCTTCGTTTTTCGTTTTAGCGTATTCACGAATACGGTCTTCAACGTGTTTGTAGATTTTGTTTGCATCAGCAGCAGATTTTAATACCATGCTGTTTTCTTCTAGTCCTGGAATACCGAAGTAAGCAGTTTTACTTCCTAAAGCAACTACAAGTGCATCGTAAGATAGCGTAGTGCCACCAGCTAGTTTGATTTCTTTGCTATCAACTGAGAATGACTCAACTGTTGCAATTTTAAGATCGATGTCTTTACCTTTGAAAAGCTTTGTAAGTGGCATTGCAATTGCTTGCTCAGCAACGTTACCAGCTGCAAGGCGGTGTAGTTCAGTGATGATTTGGTGCGTTGGGTATTGGTTAATCACTGTAACTTGTGCTTCTGATTTGCTGTAATATTTACGTACGTTTAAAGCGGCAAGAAGACCGCCATAACCAGCGCCTAAGATGACAATTTGTTTTGACATAGTATGATATCCCCCGTCTTTACTAATTGTTGTTATAAGTTAAATTATTTATTGTTACGTTCTGCACTAATTTGAAGGTATGCGTTCACAAAGCGGAACATTTTTTGTGCTTGTGGGTCTTTTAGTAATTTTAATAGACCGAACAGGCCGATAACTTCGTTGCTTTCATCAGCACGATCTTTCGCTTCGATAGCAGTTGCAGCCATGCTTTTCACTGTATCTTTTACAGGTTCTACAAGCTCTGTGATTGCACTAACAGTGTCGCTTTTTAATACTTCATCAGTAGCAACAGTTTGAGCGAAGTCATAAGACTTAGTTAAAATGTTAACAAGCTCAGTTAATTTTGGAAGCTGTTCTACTAGTGTTGTTAATGATTCTTGTACCTCAGGTTTTAACAACTGATCAAGTACATCAAGTTGTCCTTGGCTAGCAGAAATTTGTACAGTTTCTTGTTCTGGCTTTGTTTGAGTCATAGTTTCTGGCATCTCCAATTCTCCTTTACGATAGCAATACTCTTATTTTTGATAGATAAGATAGTAAACACTTGCGAAACTTTATACAAAGTTTCACAAAGCACAATAAAATGCCTTTAAATTTATGACAGCAAGTAAGCTGAAATCATAAATCCAAAACCATAATGTCCTACCTATTATTTATGAACTGTCCGATACATGGCTTGTCCGCATAATGGAAAGTTCCCTTATCGGAAAGTGTATATAATATATATCCTATATTATATACTATATACACGTATGTTAACATAAAAATGATTCCTAATTATTTGATATTGATTCTGTAACCTAGTACTGACAAGGCATGAAAGCGCATAAATTATTTTATCTATCTTAAAAATGTACATATATATAAAGAAAAAAAGGAGGAAATGGACAAATTTATGTTCATTTTTTCCTTTTTTTATTGTTCACCTTCTGTAATTAGCATTGATGTGTTACCGCTTTTTTCAAGGTGGCATTCGCCCCAAGTACAAAGAGAATCAAGAATGGATTCTAAAGACCAACCGTAGTCTGTAAGAGAATATTCTACTTTCGGTGGTACTTGATTGTATACCTTTCTTTGAATAACTCCGTCTTCTTCTAATTCGCGTAATTGCTGTGTTAACATCTTTTGTGTAATACCAGGCATGAGACGTTTTAATTCACTCGTTCTCTTTGTACCTTTCGTTAAGTGGCAAAGAATAACGACTTTCCATTTTCCGCCGATAACCTCTAAAGTCGCTTCAACGGGAATATTATATTTCTTCATATAAAAATCTCCTTTGATGAATGTAGATTTCAGTTCTCCAACAAAAGAAGCCAAATAATTTAAATGTTACTAAAAAGTACCTATAGCACTTTAAAGTACGTACTTTTTATCATGTTGAATATGTTCCATAATAGCATACGTAAGAGGGAAATGAGTAGTACGGTACTAAAAAGTGCCTATGTTACTTTTTGGTACCTATCGTACTTTAAAGTGCGTTCTTCAAAAAAAGAGTGAAGCCATTCATAATAGCATATATCAGCAGTAACATTATTTTTGTAGAAGATAAAAAGGCCTTTTTATCACACTATTATGATTGGATTTCTCGTATTAAGGAGGAGTTCAATTGAATTCATATACAGTATCTTCTTCGGCTGTTCAGACGAATCGAAGAAGTATGTTTGCTTTATTAGCGCTAGCAATTAGTGCATTTGGAATTGGTACAACCGAATTTATTAGTGTCGGTTTATTACCATCTATTTCAGAGGATTTACATGTTTCTGTTACAACAGCGGGTTTAACCGTTTCTTTATATGCATTAGGGGTAGCGTTTGGTGCCCCAGTATTAACGTCATTAACAGCTAGTATGTCGCGAAAGACGTTATTAATGTGGATTATGATTATTTTCATTATTGGTAATGGAATTGCGGCAGTGGCAACAAGTTTTACTGTGTTGCTTATGGCGAGGGTTGTATCTGCGTTTGCACACGGCGTTTTTATGTCGATAGGATCCACAATTGCGGCTGCGCTTGTACCAGAGAATAAACGTGCAAGTGCAATTGCATTTATGTTTACTGGTTTAACTGTTGCGACGATTACAGGTGTACCAATTGGAACGTTTATTGGTCAACAATTTGGCTGGAGAGCATCTTTTATGGTGATTGTGGTCATTGGAATTGTTGCCTTAGTCGCAAACAGCATGTTAATTCCGTCTAACTTAAAAAAGGGTACACGAGTATCATTTCGTGATCAATTCAAACTTATCACGAACGGAAGACTCTTACTTGTTTTCGTCATTACTGCATTAGGATATGGAGGAACATTCGTAACATTTACGTATTTATCTCCGCTATTACAAGAAGTAACAGGATTTAAATCGAGTACCGTTACAATCATTTTGTTAGTGTACGGGATTGCAATTGCGATTGGGAATATGGTCGGCGGAAAATTATCGAATCATAATCCAATTCGTGCACTATTTTACATGTTCTTTATTCAAGCAATTGTATTATTCGTACTAACATTTACAGCGCCGTTTCAAGTGGCGGGGCTTATCACAATTATTTTTATGGGGCTATTCGCGTTTATGAATGTTCCAGGACTACAAGTGTATGTCGTTATATTGGCTGAGCGTTTCGTGCCGAGTGCCGTTGATATCGCATCAGCAATGAATATTGCAGCATTTAACGCAGGAATTGCTCTTGGGGCTTATTTGGGCGGTATTGTAACGAACTCGTTAGGATTAATTCATACAGCTTGGGTAGGCGGCATTATGGTAGTAGGCGCTGTTATTTTAACAGCTTGGAGTATGAACTTAGAAAAAAGAGATCAAGCAAAATAAAGGAGAGAAAAATATAATGAAAAATTTACAAAGTAAAACAACATTGCATAACGGTGTGGAAATGCCTTGGTTCGGTTTAGGTGTATTTAAAGTAGAAGATGGACCGGAACTTGTAGAGGCTGTGAAAGTAGCCATTAAAGAAGGATACCGTAGCATTGATACAGCTGCGATTTATGGAAATGAAAAAGCAGTTGGAGAAGGCATTCGCGCTGGTATAAAAGAAGCAGGAATTTCTCGAGAAGATTTATTCATTACTTCAAAAGTGTGGAACGCAGATCAAGGATATGAAACGACACTTGCTGCATACGAAGAGAGCTTAAAAAAATTAGAACTAGATTATTTAGATTTATATCTTGTCCATTGGCCTGTTGAAGGGAAATATAAAGATTCGTGGAGAGCGTTAGAAACACTTTATAAAGAAGAACGCGTGCGTGCAATTGGCGTAAGTAACTTCCAAATCCATCATCTGAAAGACGTACTGGAAGGTGCGGAAATTAAGCCGATGATTAACCAAGTAGAGTATCACCCGCGTTTAACGCAGAAAGAACTACAAGCTTTCTGTAAAGAACAAGGAATCCAAATGGAAGCATGGTCACCACTTATGCAAGGGCAATTATTAGATAATGAAACTTTACAAGAAGTTGCTGATAAGTACGGTAAAACAACAGCGCAAATCATTTTACGTTGGGATCTTCAAAATGAAGTTGTAACGATTCCGAAATCAACGAAAGAACAGCGTATTATTGCGAATGCTAATATATTCGACTTCGAATTAACAAAAGAAGATATGGAAAAGATTGATGCTTTAAATCAGAACCACCGCGTTGGTCCAGATCCTGATAACTTTGATTTCTAATAGAGGTAAGTTCAAAGGGTGCAAAAAAGTTTGCACTCTTTTTTGTTTTGTCTATGCATAAAAAACTTTTCTAACTAAATAATACATAGTAGTAAATTTGTTATTTTATAAGGGGTTGTAGACATGAATATAAAACGATCGTTCAAGCTAATGGCCGCTTTTTTGAGTGTTTTATTTGTATTTGCGAACTTATTATTCCCACTTCAAAAGGCATCCGCAGAGGTTATGGATCACACGAAGTATCAAATGGATTGGAGTTATAGTAAGTCAAAGAAAAAACCAATTCGAACAGAGCTTATTAAAACAGCAGATGGCAAAATTGCTTTTTGCTTAAATGTGGATTTGAAATCTCCGAGCGGCCAAGATTTACCTGAAATGGGTAAAGTAGATATTAACGTATACCGTGTACTATTAAACGGGTATCCGCAGAAGAGCCCACAAGAATTAGGTGTTTCCGATTGGAGAGAGGCACATTACGCAACGCAGCTTGCGGTGTGGAATGCGTTAAAACAAATTGATATTAACGATTTAGATTTCCGTAATAAAAATGTAGAAAAAGTAACGAAAGATATAGTTGCAAAAGCAAGCGCTAGTGAGGAACTACAAGAAATTACGATGAGTGTAGTACCATCAGAAGAACAAGAGGCAGTATTAAAAAATGAGTTTTTTGAAACAGGTTTATACACAGTGCAAACAAATGCAAAAAGTGGAACGTATAAAGTGCAAGCGACAGGTGCACCAGAAGGCGCGAAGTTCGTAAATGAAAAAGGCGAGGGAAAAACAGAATTTAATGTAGGAGAAAAGTTCCGCATTTTAATTCCGAAACAAACACCATCGGGTGGATTTAGCTTTAAAGTATCAGGGAATTTAACGAAACTACAAGGAATTGCACATAAAGGTACACCGACTATTCAAAATGCGGTTGTATTATTAGAGCGTAGTGAAGAGAAAACAAGTCCAGAGTTAGCGGTAAGTTGGAAAAAAGCAAATGGTCATGATAATAAACCAAATAAACCCTATACACCAAATGAACCACATAAACCGAATCAATATAACAGATGATGAAAAAAAGCTCGTAAACATTATGTTTACGAGCTTTTTCTATTACTCAGCTTCAGAAACAACTGTGAAGCGTTCGTTTACATGTTTTGGATTTTCGATTTCATCAAGTGCTGCTACCGCAAAGTCTTCGTAACTTACGTAGCTATCACCTTTCGCATTAACAAGAAGGTTGTCTTTGCCAGCTGTATAAGAGCCAGTGCGTTTTCCTAATGCGAATAGTGCAGAAGGGCTAATGAATGTCCAAGTAATATCATTTGTTTGATTTAGGATTTCTAAGTTTTTACCTTGGTTTTGAGCTGTTGCAAGATATTCATTTGGGAATCCTGGCGTATCAAATACACGTGTTGTTTTCTCTTCGTCTACAAATAAGCTACCAGCGCCGCCAACAACAAGTAATTTTGTATTAGGTGCACCTTTCATAGCTTCGATAAGTACGTTTCCTGCATCTACGTGAAGGTGTTCTTGTCCGGATGGAGCACCGAATGCATTTACAACTACATCGAATGCTTGTAGGTCGTTAGATGTAAGAGTGAATACATCTTTCTCTAAAATCTTTACATTTTCTTCTGTAATTTTTGCAGCGCTTCTTACGATTGCAGTTACTTCATGTCCGCGATCTAATGCTTCTTTTAAAATACGACTTCCTGCTTTACCAGTTGCTCCGATGATTCCGATTTTCATAATAAATCCCTCCAAAGTGTTTTGTTAAAGTGTATATCTGAAAGTAAATGAATTTGTTGTAATAAGGTTTGTTACAACCTGATGTAATCATTATAGTTACAGATTGGTGTTTTTGTCAATGGGGTAGTTTGTAGATTTACTTTTTGTTTTAGTATGCACAGTTAGAGGGAGGAGAGTCATAAAGATATTGTTACTTCGTGTCTGGCTAATATTTGGAAAATGCAAATTGTCGAAAAATGTTGATTTTTAAATGTTTTTTAAATATAATTCGTTTTATGGAGAAAAGGAGGGGTTAATTGTATGGATATTTTAGAGCAATTTGTTTCATCAACGAATACAATTCTTTGGTCATATATTCTTATTGCAATGTTAATTGGTTTAGGTCTTTATTTTTCTATTAAATTGAAATTCGTACAAATTACTCATTTAGGGGAAATGGTTCGATTAATGAGTGATGGATTAACTGGAAAGACACGTAAAAAGGGAAGTGTATCGTCATTCCAAGCATTTTGTATGAGTTCAGCAGCTCGTATTGGTATCGGGAACTTAGCTGGTGTAGCGCTAGCTATTTCTATGGGAGGACCTGGAGCTGTATTTTGGATGTGGGTTATTGCGATTATTGGGGCGTCTTCAAGTTTCGTAGAAAGTACGCTTGCGCAAATTTATAAAATAAAAGATGGCAGTGGCTTCCGTGGTGGTCCTGCTTATTATATGGAAAAAGGTTTAAATAAACGTTGGATGGGAATTTGGTTCTCTATCCTTATTACAATTAGTTACGGTTTAATTTTCAACTCAGTACAAGCAAATACAGTGACATTAGCATTTAAAAATGCATTTGGTATTGAGCGTTATGTTGTAGGGATTGTGCTTGCGGTATTGGTTGCGGTTATTATTTTTGGTGGTGTGAAAAGTATTGCGCGTATGTCAGAAATGATTGTTCCACCGATGGCAATTATTTATATTGCAGTAGCTGTGTTCGTTGTTATTAAAAATTATTATTTAATACCGGATATGTTTACAGAAATCTTTAAAGGTGCATTCGGTTTAGATTCAGCTGTAGGTGGCGGTATTGGTGCTGCAATGAAGTTTGGTATTCAGCGCGGATTATTTGCGAATGAAGCAGGTATGGGTAGTGCGCCAAACGCGGCTGCAACAGCTGATGTAACGCATCCAGCTAAACAAGGATTTATTCAAACAATTGGAGTATTAGTGGATACATTCTTAGTATGTACATCAACAGCGTTTATCGTACTATGTTCTGGTGCGTATAAGGCAACAAATTTAGAAGGTATTGAATTAACACAAGTCGCGCTAAGTTCACAAATCGGTTCGTGGGCAAGTAGCTTCTTAGCGATTATCATTTTCTTATTTGCTTTCAGCTCATTACTAGGAAACTATTATTATGGTGAAACGAATATTGAATTTATTAAACGAAGTAAAACTTGGTTAACGATTTATCGTATTGCGGTTGTAGGAATGGTACTATTCGGCTCTGTTGCGACGCTTCAAGTTGTATGGAATATGGCAGACTTATTTATGGGTCTAATGGTAATCACAAACTTAATTGCGATTACACTTCTTGGCCGATTTGCGTATGCTGCGTTGGCGGACTATGTGAAACAAAAGAAACAAGGAAAAGATCCGGTATTCAGTGCAGATTCTATTCCTGGTTTAACGAACACAGAGTGTTGGGATAAGCCGGCGGTAACAGATAAAGAAAAAGCAGTATAATAAAAAGGCGAGCATCGAGATAAATTCGATGCTCGCCTTTTTTGTTGTAGTAAATGATAAAAAGGGTGAGAGGTAATTATTAATATAATTTTTGTTTGTTCATTCCTCTCGTTATTTGTAGGGAACGTACTGTCTTAAAAGTATGACTGGTCGAATAGGATGAGTGATTGAGTATTGGATAAATGCACGTACTAGTTATATTTTCACGTAAAAAAACATGTATGTTAGGAATCTTCACGTATCCATGTAATGAAACCTAACATAAAGTTCTTGATTACTAAAAGTTTTTAGAATATAATTTTCTTATTGTCATGAAGAGGGGGAACGCAATGATGGATTTTTTAACTCAGGTTATTGGGGATATAAATAATGTTCTATGGTCATATATTATTATTGCAATGCTAATTGGACTTGGACTTTATTTTTCTTTCCGAGTAAAGTTTGTTCAAATACGTTACTTTGGAGAAATGATTCGCTTACTTGGGGATGGAGCGAGTTCAAAAACAAGAAAAGCGCAAAAAGAAAAAAGTGGTGTATCGTCATTCCAAGCATTTTGTATGAGTACAGCATCTCGTGTAGGAACTGGTAACTTAGCTGGTGTGGCAATTGCGATTTCAGCAGGAGGACCAGGAGCTGTATTTTGGATGTGGTTAATCGCGGTAATTGGAGGAGCTTCTGCATTTGTAGAGAGCACATTAGCGCAAATTTATAAAGTGAAAGATGGGAACGCATTCCGCGGTGGTCCAGCGTATTATATGGAAAAGGGTTTAAAGAAGCGCTGGCTAGGAGTTGTCTTCTCTGTTCTAATAACAGTTAGTTTCGGATTAATTTTCAACGCCGTGCAGTCAAACACAGTAGCCGCGGCTTTTGATGGAGCATTTAACACAGATGGTAAGTTTGTAGGTCTGTTTATGGCTGGTTTACTTGCAATCATTATCTTCGGCGGAGTAAAACGTATTGCACGTGCGGTTGAAATGATTGTTCCAGTAATGGCAATTATATATGTAGCAGTGGCATTATTCGTTGTTGTAACAAACATTACGGCAATTCCATATGTATTTAAAGAAATTTTCTTACATGCTTTCGGAATTAAAGAAGTAGTGGGCGGGGGATTAGGAGCTGCGATTTTACTAGGGGTAAAACGTGGATTATTCTCAAATGAAGCAGGTATGGGTAGTGCGCCAAACGCAGCTGCGACTGCAAACGTAACGCACCCAGTTAAACAAGGTTTCATTCAAACTTTAGGGGTATTTACAGATACATTATTAATTTGTAGTTGTACAGCATTTATCATTTTATTATCAGATGTGCCTGGAGCGGCTGATTTAAACGGAATTCAATTAACGCAACAAGCATTAAGTCAACATATCGGACCGTGGGCTTCTATATTTGTAGCAGTTGCAATCTTCTTGTTTGCATTTAGTTCATTAGTAGGTAACTACTACTATGGTGAAACAAATATTGAGTTTTTAAATGGAAGTAAAGTTTTACTAAATGTTTATCGAATCGCGGTACTTGGTATGGTTATGTTAGGTTCTGTAGCAACAATTCAAATTGTTTGGGACTTAGCAGATTTATTCATGGGTATCATGGCTATTATTAACTTAGTGGCGATTGTATTCCTTTCTAAGTATGCTTTCGCGGCATTATCAGATTACGTAAAACAAAAGAAACAAGGAAAAGATCCAGTCTTTTATGCGGAGTCTATTCCAGGTTTAAACAATACAGAGTGCTGGGATAAGCCAGCAGTAGCAGATAAAGAAAAAGCTGTATAATAAAAAGGAACGAGCATCAGAGAAATTTGATGCTCGTTTTTTTTATGGTGATAAACTAAAGGAAGAGGGAAAATACGAACATTAATGAGTGTTTTATAATAAAATGTATTTTTTTAAGAAAAGTGCGGATGTGAGTTATAATTTGTGTTAGAATGGAAAATGGCTTTGAGACAAGAGATTTTATGGTTTTTCATATCCGATTGAAGATTTTGGAGGAGAAATGGAAAGTTCGGATTATTCCTTGTTTTGAGTAGTCAGACGTTCAACGTTAATGAAGAGTTAAATGGAGGATTTTATTAATGAAGTTTGTTATGTTTCTTGTAGGACTACTAGTTGTATTCGTACTCGGCTTTCTTATAAGTTCAGATCGTAAGAAAATCAAGTATAAACCAATCGCAATTATGCTTGTTATTCAGCTAGCGTTAACGTATTTCTTATTAAATACGCCAATTGGTTATATTTTAGTAAAAGGAATTTCAGATGGATTTGGAGCACTTCTTGGATATGCGGAATCTGGAATCGTTTTCGTATTTGGTGGTCTTGTTAATAAAGGAGAGGTTTCATTCTTCTTAACAGCTTTATTACCAATCGTATTCTTTGCAGTGTTAATCGGAATTCTGCAACACTTTAAAATTTTACCGATATTTATTCGTGCTATTGGTACTCTGCTAAGTAAAGTAAATGGTTTAGGAAAATTAGAATCATATAATGCAGTAGCGGCCGCAATTGTTGGGCAGGCAGAAGTATTTATTACAGTAAAAGATCAATTAAGTAAAATCCCAAAACATCGTTTATATACATTATGTGCATCTTCCATGTCGACAGTATCGATGTCGATCGTTGGTTCTTATATGAAAATGATTGAGCCAAAATATGTAGTAACAGCACTTGTATTAAATTTATTTAGTGGTTTCATTATTATTCATATTATTAATCCGTACGATATTACGGAAGAAGAAGATACACTGAAGTTAGAAAATAAGAAAAAACAGTCATTCTTTGAAATGTTAAGCGAATATATTATGCTTGGTTTCACGATTGCGATTACGGTAGCAGCAATGTTACTTGGTTTCGTAGCATTAATTACAGCAATCAATAGCTTGTTTGATTCAGTGTTCGGTATTACATTCCAAGCTATTTTAGGATATATTTTCTCTCCATTAGCATTCGTAATGGGTATCCCGCAAGCAGAAATGGTAACAGCGGGACAAATTATGGCAACAAAATTAGTATCAAACGAGTTTGTTGCGATGCTTGATCTAGGAAAAGTAGCTGGTGATTTATCAGCTCGTACAGTTGGTATTCTTTCTGTATTCCTTGTATCATTCGCGAACTTCTCATCTATCGGAATTATTGCAGGTGCAACGAAAGGGATCGATGAAAACCAATCAAACGTTGTTTCATCATTCGGATTACGACTTGTATACGGTGCGACATTAGTAAGTCTTTTATCCGCGATTATCGTTGGTGTTATGTTATAAAGTGAAACTTTAATCAGTGGGGGGCTTTATCCCCCGCTGATTATTAGCCTTCACCAATCGGGCTTTTACGGGCAGTTAATCACCCACCTAACTTCTTTGTTTTCGCTGAATTTTGAGGTGGGGGTCTTACTGCCCGTTAAAGCGGGGTAAAAAGGGTGGCCCTAGCTCATATCTAGGGCTATTTTTTATGGTGAATTTACATAAAAAAACCAATCGGTTAGGAATATATTAACATATAAAAATCTTTTAAAATTTATATTGCATTTCGATTAGATAACGCTTACAATTTGATTTGTAGGTGGTATCCATTTCAGACGTTAAATACGGTAGAGAAGAAGAGACTACCTGTTATAAATTGCAATTTATGTAAACGCTTACCTATTTTAGAAGACAGTTCAAAATATTTTAGGGGTTCATATTTTTTAACATTAATGGTCAGACGTCATTCGTTATACGACTGATAACTCATGGAAGTGGAGGATTCACATATGAAGTTAGTAATGTTTCTAGTCGGTTTACTTGTAGTATTTGTACTAGGGTTCCTTATAAGTTCAGATCGTAAGAAAATTAAATATAAACCAATTGCAGTTATGCTTGTAATTCAATTGGTACTTGCGTATTTCTTACTAAATACAAAGGTCGGATTTGTATTAGTAAAAGGGATTGCAGATGGATTTGGCGCTATTTTAAAATTTGCGGAAGCAGGGGTTAATTTCGTATTTGGTGGTCTAGCAAATGATGGACAAGCACCATTCTTCTTAACAGTATTATTACCAATTATTTTCTTAGCAGTACTAATTGGAATCTTACAACATATTAAAGTTTTACCGATTATCATTCGTGCAGTCGGTTTCGTATTAAGTAAAATTAACGGTTTAGGAAAACTTGAATCATATAATGCAGTAGCAGCGGCAATTGTCGGCCAAGGTGAAGTATTTATTACAGTAAAAGATCAATTAAGCAAATTACCGAAAAATCGTTTATACACACTTTGTGCATCATCAATGTCAACAGTTTCGATGTCAATCGTTGGTTCTTATATGAAGATGATTGATCCAAAATATGTAGTAACAGCACTTGTACTAAACTTATTTAGTGGATTTATTATCATTCATATTATTAATCCGTATGATGTGAACGAAGAAGATGACATTTTAGAATTACAAGAAGATAAGAAACAAACATTCTTTGAAATGTTAGGCGAATATATTATGCTAGGTTTCTCTATCGCTGTAACAGTAGCGGCGATGTTAATCGGTTTCGTAGCATTAATTACAGCAATTAACGGTGTGTTCGATTCTATTTTCGGAATCACATTCCAGAGCATTTTAGGATACATCTTCTCACCATTAGCATTCGTAATGGGTATTCCAACATCAGAGATGCTAGCAGCGGGACAAATTATGGCGACGAAATTAGTAACAAACGAATTTGTTGCGATGCTTGATCTTGGAAAAGTAGCTGGCGATTTATCAGCTCGTACAGTAGGTATTTTATCAATCTTCCTTGTATCATTTGCGAACTTCTCATCTATCGGAATTATCGCAGGTGCAACGAAGAGTATCGATGGAAAACAAGCAAACGTTGTATCTTCATTCGGATTAAAACTTGTATACGGTGCAACGTTAGTAAGCATATTATCAGCGATTATCGTTGGGGTTATGCTTTAATAAATAACAAAGAAGTCGTTTATCTCTCGCCTAGAGGATGAACGGCTTTTTTGTTTTGGTATGATAAATATAATAAGGCAGTGGGCGGAATTATGATGAAAGAGCGAGACAACTTAAAAGAGCTTGATGAGGTTATTGAGAATATTGATAAGTTAACCGGAGAAGATGCTAGAGCATTTTTGAAATTGATACACGGATATTTGAGCATAGTAGAGGATGGAGATGGAACCTTTACTAACAGTGAATTTGTCGAAAAAATTTCAAGTCTTTATAAGAAGGATTTGCCCAAGCTCATTAAGCTTCGAGAAAAAATAAACAAGCAATGAGTCTAAGCTCATTGCTTGTTTAACTTACTTTATCCAAGTCTTTTTTAAATCGTGGTCTTTTTAAATAAGTTCCCAGTCTCCACACATATTCTACAGGCCCCATTCGGTATTTCTGTAGCCAATAGGTACTAACGAATAATTGAATCGTATAAATTCCAATGGTTAAAAGAATACCGAAGAAATAGCCGATTTTACCGTATAAGCCAAACCCATATGCGTAAAAAATGGTTGTTGCAATAATAGATTGTGCTAAGTAATTACTAACTGACATTTTTCCCATGTTCGCCATGTATGTTAGTAAGCGCGATGCTTTTTTGTAATGGAACAATAAAGTAATTGTGCTTCCGTAAAGGAAGGTCATGGTTACGGGTGTAAGGCCATCTTGTAACATAATTAAAATCGGATGTTTTACGAACATGGTTAAAATTTTGATTGTAAAAGAAAAAATACCAGTAATAAGCCAGATCTTTTTGACAGCAGGTATATGTTTATCAATCTCAAATAGCCATCCCTTTTTTCCTACGTACATGCCGAGTAAGAAGAGTGGAGACATAAAAATTAATGCGAAAATTGACAGGATAACTAATCCGAAGACACCGTTAATTCCCATGTAATCAAAAGGATTTTCAGTTAATCTAAAGTTGATATGATCCATATAGTTTCCAGTTTCATGAACTTTATGCTCTTTTTCAATATAAGGTGCGACATCATTGAATGTGTTTGATGTTGGTTCAGATTGATAAGATGCGAACATAATGAGTGCTAATAAAATGGATGCCCAAATGAGTAACGTTTTTGGTTTTCGATTGATGAACATCATTAAGAAAATCCCGACAATCCCGTAGGCAAATAAAATATCTCCCTCCCAAACAAAAGTGCCGTGAATGTAGCCTAGTAGTAAAAGAATGCTAATACGCCTTATATATGTAGGGAAAAACTTTTTTCCTTTTGCGATAATACTTTTTTGTAACAAAATAATGCTAAGCCCAAATAAAAAAGAGAATAGGGAAATAAAATTCTGTGTGCCGAAAAATTGAATAAACCAATTAGCACTTTCATCGAGTTTTCCAAAAATATAAGTGGGTTTTTCATTAGCGAATAACCCGAATTGAATTAATGTTATATTAACAAGTAAAATGCCAAATAAAGCGAAACCACGAATGGCGTCAACAAATTCTACACGTTGGTTCATTTTTTCTCTCCTCGTATATTGTTTTATATTGAAAATAATACCATTTATTTACTGTTGTTATGTCAAATACGAGGAAATTTAAGGTGATTTTAAGCTAGAGAGAAAAGAAAAAATCACCTTAATACATTCATTAAGGTGATTGAAATATTATTCAGCTGGAGGCGTAAATGTACGTTTCTCTAATTCAGCATCTAGCATAAATAATGCGTTTGAATCGCTTGTAATACGTTTTAATTTTTGGATGATGCTATCAAATGAAGCTTCTTCTTCTACTTGCTCGTCAACGAACCATTTTAAGAAGGTAATTGTTGCGTGTTCACGCTCATCCCAAGCGATATCAGATAAGTGATAAATGCGCTTCGTTACTTCACGCTCGTGCTCAAGTGCTACTTCAAAAGCATTCAATACAGAATCATATTCGTTATTAGGATGATCAAATCCAGTAATAATAGCGCGCTCGCCGCGGTCATTAATGTAGTTGTAAAGTTTCATTGCGTGGAAACGCTCTTCTTCAGCTTGTACAAGGAAAAAGTTAGCGAATCCATCGTAGCTTTCCGCTGTACAGTAAGCAGCCATTGCCATATAAGCGTGGGCAGAGTAAAATTCAAAATTCATTTGTTCATTTAGTGCGTCGTGCAATTTTTTAGATAACATAAAATCCCCCTTATTATTTTGACAAGAACATTATATCACAATTGATAATGTTCTCATTTAGATGTTTCGAATCTTTTTGAAAGCTTTGTAACGTGTGTTTCCATAATGTCTTGTAAATCCAAATCATATTTTTGTGAAAGAACAATAAGATTAGATAGTACATCACCAAGTTCTTCTTTTAGTTCTTGTTTTAGCTCTTCTTGTGTTTTCGTTTGTTCATCAGGGCGATCACGACCGATTTCAATTGCGCGAACAACGCGTGAAACTTCCCCAACTTCCTCAGTTAAGAAATTTAAGCGAATAAAGGAGTTGTACTGTGACCAGCTTCGTTTTTCGTAAAATTCCTCCACCCATCTTTGAAATGCGACGATATCCATTTCTTCCTCATCCCTTCAATATGTTGTACAATACTCATTGTATCATAACAATATATAGTTTCGGGGTGTAGGAATGAGAAAGATTTGTGTGTTTGCAGGTTCAAATTTAGGGGGAAGACCAGAATTTAAAGAGCAGGCAATAGAGCTAGGGAAAATGTTTGTTGAGAACGATTATGAGCTTGTATACGGCGGTTCATGCGTTGGATTAATGGGAGAAGTAGCGAATGAAGTTCTTCGTTTAGGTGGACGTGTAACAGGTGTTATGCCGCGTGGTTTATTCCGTGGTGAAATCGTTCATACAGGATTAACAGAATTAATTGAAGTAGAAACGATGCACGAACGTAAAGCAAAAATGGCAGAGCTTGCGGATGCTTTCATTGCATTACCAGGCGGATACGGAACATTTGAAGAGCTATTTGAAGTTGTATGTTGGTCACAAATTGGTATACATGATAAGCCAGTTGGTTTATTAAACATTAAAGACTTCTACGGACCAATTCTGCAAATGGTTGATCGCGCAGCTGAAGAAGGCTTTATGAACCCGTCGAATAAAGAGTTGATTGTTTCAGCTGAGACGGCAGCTAAATTAATTCATGAAATACAAAATTACGAGCGTCCTGTTTTGGGAACGAAGTGGAAGCAGTTATCATAGTACATTTTTATAGTGGATTTTGGAAACACATGTCTTTTTATCGCAAAAAGACATGTGTTTTTAATTTGGTTAAATATGTTAATATTGAGATATAATGTTTTTTGAGGAAGGAGAAATAGATGGAGGAGTTTGTGTATTTACGGCCTGTTTTTAAAAGTATATTAGCAGCATCTATTCTTGTTATGCTCATTGTTTCAACACAGAAGAAAGAGCTAATTAATGAATTTTCGCTTTGGTTTATTTCGATATTGTGTATCGGTGTTGCCGCGATAACGTTGTTTATGTCTGGGTTTATCGTTGATGAGTATAATCTAGCTGGGGATGCACAGAGTTTTGGCATGTTTATTGCACTTGGCTGTATTAGCGGTTTGAATTTTATTATTTATTATAGACGGCAATAAAAGAAGGCATTCCGTATTACTTTGGAATGCCTTTATCACTTTGATTACTTTGTTTTTTATATAGATTTTTGGAAACACATGTCTTTTTATCGCAAAAAGACATGTGTTTTTAATTTGGTTAAATATATTGATAGTGAGATGTGAAATCGTTCCAAGAGGGGAAGTAGATGGAGGTATGTTTTGCTGATTTAAAAAAGAACATCTGAATAAAAGGTGAGTAAGAAATTATCGAGTGATATAGAATTGTTCCGTTAAAGGGTCAGATTGTGGAAGATGGCGAATGTTTTTTATGAAGTTAATAGAGGTTTTTCTAATCGGAATCAGAATAAATTTTATAAATCTAATCCTTTGGGAATTTTTAAGCAGCTATGTATCATAATCTAATCAGTAAAATGAAAATTGGAGGAGAAATGAGCATGGGGCGTTCGGTATTAAAAATGTATAACTACCACTTATGGGCAAATGAAGTTATTTTAAATCGCTTAAAAGAACTACCGCAAGACATTTTCCATAAGGAAGTTAAGAGTGGTTTTTCTTCGGTGGCAAAAGTAATGTCTCACATATACCTCACAGATTTAGCCTGGCTTGAGATTATTTTTGGTAAAAGTATGAGTGATGCAATGGTACACACAGACCAATTGAAAGAACAGCTAGAAACAAAAAATATTGAGGAAATGGAAACTAGTTTTTATGAATTATCTAAACGATATAAAGAACTTTTAAGTAGTCAACAAGATTATGAAAAAGTGTTTGAGGTTGATAATCCGTATGCTGGGCTCCTGGATACGACGGTTTCTGAAACAATACTACACGTCGTCACCCACGGAGCATATCACCGTGGGAATATAGCCACAATGTTGCGGCAAATGGGGCATACCTCTGTTATGCAAGATTTTGGACTATTTCTATATTCAAAATGAATTCTTTTTATTTACTATAGAATATGGGTTGTATGATGTTTTTGGGGACTGCTTTTATTAGTGGTTTAAGCTTAATTATGTATTAGAGAAAAAAGGCATTCCATATTATTTCGGAATGCCTTTATCATTTTGATTACCTTGTTTTTTATACAGGTACCAGCCACCCCAACCGCCACCAATAGCTACAACAACGAGGAAAGCATAGTCTTTAACCTCGACACGTATATTGAAAATATTAGCTATGAGTAAGAGAATCCCAACTGTTATTAACGCAAAAAATGCTCTAATTAAGTAGTCTTTCAACTGAACCACTCCCGCCATTTAAGTAGTAAATGATGAATATGGAAAAGCTTTTTTGGATCTATTTTACTAAAGGGTGTTACCTATATTTTAACATAAAAGGGATTGTAATATATTGATAAAAGTAGAGGAGGGGAGTGCTATTATTGTCGTGATTTGTTGGTAAAGCGATATTCTTTGTCGAAACGTTGATATATCGTGAGTTGCGATCGATATAATTTTATGTATTATCAAGTGCGACCAATCAATAGAAAAAAGCGACTCTGAACGAGCCGCTTCTGCTTTAAGTGGTATCTAGCTCCAGCGGCTAGAATCTCCGGTCATTTCGCTCTCTCGCTCGAAGCAAAAAGCGCTTCAAGGTCGAGAGCTCCAATGTCCTGCGATTCTGAGCGAGCCGCTTCCGCTTTTAATATTATCCAGCTCCGGTGGCTAGCTCTTCGTGTCTAAGAACCTTCCACATAAGAAGGCAAAAAGCGCCTTCTATGTGAAAGAACCTTAGCCAGTCAGAGCTGAACGAGCCACCTCCGCTTTTAAATATATTATTGATTCAAGAATGCACGTAGCATCCAAGCGTGTTTTTCTAGTTCTGTGTAGATGCCTAGTAGTAGGTCAGATGTCATTTCGTCGTCAGATTCTTGAGCGATTACCATGCCTTTTTTTAGTTCGACTAGCATCATTTCGTAGTCTTTCATGATTGCTTCGACCATCCCTTCTGCAGTTTCTCCGTAAGCTGCTTCTTGAATAGAAGATAGTTCTAAGTATTCTTTCATTGTTGCTACTGGTTTGCCGCCAATTGCTAAAATACGTTCTGCGATTTCATCGATGTGAGTAGCTGATTCTGTGTAAAGCTCTTCAAACTTTTCATGTAGTGTGAAGAATTGAGGTCCTTTTACGTACCAATGGAAGTTGTGTAGTTTTGTAAATAAAACGCTCCAGTTTGCTACTTGTTTGTTTAATGCTTCGATTACTTGTGTATTCATTATGATCAATCTCCTCTTGAGTTATTATTTTATACAAATTACTAATTTATAATTATTATAATCTAGTAATTTGTATAAATCAACCCTTTTGCTGGAATTAATTTGAACAAATTATGAACTGTTGTAAATAAAAAATCCCTATTACTATGAAGTAATAGGGATTTTTTATTATATAGCTCCAGCGGCTAGAATATTCGGTGGCTTCGCTTTTTCCTACGAGCCTCTTCCGCTTTTAGTTGTTATCCAACTTGTTTCTTCTCTTCTAAATCTTGCCCATCCCAACACTCTGTATTCTTTAAGCCAGGGATAGAACTTGCAATGAAAACAGGATCTTTTCCTTGTTTCTTTTGTTTTATATAGTCTACTAATGCCGCATAGGCGAACTTGCTAAGGAATGAGATGGCAATTAAGTTTGTAAATACCATTAGTCCCATAAAGAAATCAGCTAAACTCCAAACCGTTTGAAGGGCAGCGATAGATCCGAAGAACACCATTCCGACAACTGCAACACGATAAATCAGTAACCATGTTTTGCTTTCTTTAATGAATGCGATATTTGTTTCACCATAATAGTAGTTTCCTAGTAAAGAACTGAAAGCGAATAGGAAAATAATAATCGCTAAGAAAGTGCTTGCCCACGGTCCAATTTGTGAACTTAATGCTTGTTGTGTTAATTCAATACCTTCTAAATTCGATCCTTTGTAAAGTCCAGAACATAATACGATAAACGCTGTTGATGTACATACTAAGAATGTATCTACGAAAACACCTAATGCTTGAACAAGTCCTTGTTTTACAGGGTGAGATACATCTGATGTTGCTGCTGCGTTAGGGGAGCTACCCATACCTGCTTCTGTCGCGAATAAACCGCGCTGAATTCCGAATTTGATTGCTGCTCCAATACCACCAGCGATAGCTTGGTCTAAACCAAATGCGCTGTTAAATATTTCTGTAAAAATGCTTGGTAACATAGTGAAGTTGTTAATTACGACAAAAACAGCTACGCCGATATAAATGATTGCCATTGGAGGAACAATCATTTCTGTAATACGTGAAATGCTCTTGATACCACCAAAAATAATAACTGCAACTAATAAAGCTAATAGAGCTCCTACGATCGTTCGCTCTAGTCCAAAAGCATTTTCAAATGCTATTGTTACCGTGTTTGCTTGTACAGAATTGAAAATTAATCCGTACGCAACTGTAATAAGAAGTGAAAACCAAACACCCATCCAGCGTTTGTTTAACCCTTTTTCCATGTAATACGCTGGTCCACCACGGAATCTGCTTCCATCTTTTACTTTATAAATTTGCGCGAGCGTACATTCTACAAAACTAGTAGCTGCTCCAAGGATAGCGATAAACCACATCCAAAATATTGCGCCAGGTCCACCCATTGAAATGGCTAATGCTACACCAGCTAAGTTCCCGATACCAATACGTGCTGCTGCACTTAAGCAAAATGCTTGGAATGGAGAGATGCTATCTTTCTTTTTTTCTTTTCGATTAAATCCTTTACTAATTAAACTGACCATCTCACGGAAATGAGTAATTTGGACAAATTTTAATTTGAAAGAGAAATAAAGACCGAAGCCGATTAACATTGCAATAAGAATATATGACCATAAAATATTATTCGTTACCTCAAGGAATCTGCTAAAGATATCAACCATATAATACACTTCCTTTTTTTCATAATAAGAAAATTATATGCAAAAAATATACCAGAATCAATTTTTCTAAAAAATCACGTTACTTAAATGTGTTTTGTGTTATGATTATGTTACATCGTAATATTTTTAGAATTATTTACATTTTAAAAAACTAAATTTAAAGCGAAAAAGAGGGGATAATTTGAAAGAAGAATCTTTATTGAAAGTAAGTCTTAAGAGTTTGAAAATAAGAAGTAATTTATTTTTTATCATTACATCTTTAAGTATCTTTTTAGGAGCCACTTATTATTACAATAAAAGATTTCCAAGTCATAGGTATCCTGAATGGTTAGAATTTCTAAAATTGATTGGATGAACAAAAGACAGAAAAACAGAAAATTAAAATAAAGAAGTTATGGAGGAGCTAAATATGAATATTAGAGAAAGTGAACTTCCGGGTATTGGTTATAAATTTCAAATCGTTACGAAAGGTAACGAAAAGATGGTGATCGTCATTCATGATGATGGGCGTAGAGAAATGTATCATTTTGATTCAGATCATGAAGAAAGCATCTCAAGTATTTCATTACGTGACTCAGAGGCGAGACAAATTGCAGCAATATTAGGTGGAATGGTATACAAACCTAGAGCATTAGAAAATGTTGAGATGGTCTTTGAAGGTTTAGCAATTGAGTGGTTTAAAGTGGAGAATGCAGCTCCGGCAATCGGAAAAACAATTGGCGACCTTGAAATAAGAAAAACATATAGCGTAACGATAATTGCAGTTATGAAAAAGAATATGAAAAAGCTATTTAATCCAGGTCCAGACACGGTGATTGAAGAAGGAGATATGCTTGTAGTTTCTGGTGAGAGAGAAGAAATTAAAAAGATTATTAATGAATTACTTTCGAATAGGGGGACTGACTAGATGGATACTTTAATTTTTGAAGTTGGTACAGCTTTAGTTTTAGTAGCAATTGCGGCGGTAATTGCTGGAAAGTTTAAATTCTCAGTAATTCCTTTTCTAATCGTTCTTGGCATGTTAGTAGGTCCGCATGCGCCGACAATAGGTGTTATCGACCTCAAATTTATTGAAAGTGCAAGTGTGATATCCTTCCTTGGAAGGATTGGTGTTCTGTTCCTTCTTTTCTATCTGGGATTAGAGTTTTCGATGAAAAAACTAATTAAATCTGGACGTTCTATCGCGATTGGCGGAACAATCTATATTTTGATTAACTTTTCACTAGGATTATTATACGGATTTATAATGGGATTCCCGTTACTCGAAATCTTAATTATTGCGGGTATTATTACGATTTCTTCTAGTGCTATCGTTGCAAAGGTATTAGTTGATTTAAGAAGAACTGGTAATAATGAAACCGAATTAATTTTAGGAATTATTATGTTTGAAGATATATTCCTTGCTGTATATTTATCAGTAGTTTCTGGCTTAGTTCTTGGGGATCACGCTTCCTTCTTAGGTGCCCTTACTTCAATTGGAATTGCTTTAGGATATATGCTTCTATTCTTTATTGTGGCTAGAAAAGCAACGCCGTTATTAAATAGATTGCTCAATATTAGTTCAGATGAAATTTTCATTATTGTAGTATTTGCTTCGTTGTTCTTTATTGCAGGTTTTTCAGAAACAATTCACGTTGCAGAAGCAATCGGGGCACTTCTTTTAGGGTTAGTTTTCTCTGAGACAGAGCATAGTGATCGAATTGAACATCTTGTTGTTCCATTTAGAGACTTCTTCGGAGCTATCTTCTTCTTCAGTTTCGGATTAAGTATCGATCCGTTTTCATTGGGCGGAGCAATATGGTTAACGTTAGGTGCTGTACTTCTGACGATAATCGGAAACTTTGTAGCAGGGATGATTGCGGGACGACAAGCTGGATTATCTCATAAAGCATCAACAAATATTGGATTAACAATCGTTTCAAGGGGAGAATTCTCAATCATTATGGCTAATATCGGCATCGCGGGTGGGTTAATGTCGGTATTGAAACCATTCTCAGCACTATATGTGCTTATACTATCCATTTTAGGTCCCCTTCTAACGAAAGAGTCAAAGAATGTATATAAACTTTTAAATAAAATCTTTAAGTGGGATACGAAGACTAGATAAATTTTGAAAAATAAAAGTACAAGATATTTACTGCTTGTACTTTTATTTTTTGCAATGAAAACAGTAAAGAGAGGTAAATGATGTTAGGAGAGTTGATTCATTCAGTTTTAGTTTTTCTAGAAGGACTTGGTTATTGGGGAATTATGCTGGGATTAATGATAGAGGTTATCCCAAGTGAAATCGTATTATCTTATGCAGGTTATTTAGTATCAACAGGAAGCATTACATTTTGGGGGGCTGTCGCGTTCGGTACAATTGGTGGTGTAATCGCACAACTATTCATTTATTGGATCGGTCGATACGGAGGAAGACCTGTTCTTGAGCGATATGGAAAATATATTTTGATTCAGAAGAAACATATTGATTATGCTGAAGCGTGGTTTAATCGTTACGGAACTGGTGTTATTTTTACAGCGCGTTTTATTCCTGTTGTGCGTCATGCTATTTCGATACCAGCGGGTATTGCGAAAATGTCACATGCTAAGTTTATTACGCTAACTACACTAGCTGTTATTCCATGGTCAATTGTATTTGTATATTTAGGTTTTAAATTAGGAACAGAGTGGGAAAGTATTAATAAAGTAGCTGGGCCATATGTGAAATACTTTGCACTTGCTGCTATTGTTTGTGCAATTGGTTATTTTATATTAAAAAAAATGATGAAAAAAAAGTGATTACGGAAAAAGAATCTATGCTGACATAGATTCTTTTTTATCGTCATTTTTTAAAGGATGAAAGTGTATGTTTAATATTTACCATATTGTGGCATATATATAGGGAAAGGGAGTTTAGGAAGGGGATTATTGAGAAATGGAACTCCAGTTTCAAAATGTATATCAACAAGTTGAGAATTGGTATGTGTTGGATTCGGAGCTTCCTTGGGATGTCAAAAAGTTAAGAAATGATTTGTTTTCTCTTATTGAAGTAAGTGCAACGCCAGTTATTTTTTGTGATACGTGTGATGCGAATCATGTACTTTTATCATTAGGAGAAGAAGAAGAGGAGTTTTTATTCCCAGTAGGTGGTTTTTATCATAAAGAAAAACAATTAATTTTCGTTTGTATGTGGGAAGAGTATGAGCAAGTGCTCAAAACGCTATTGCATGAATTCAGGCATGCGATGCAGCATAAGGACGATGTACTATATGTTGGAAATGAACTATACGAAGAAAGATGGATCGAGAAAGATGCGAGGCATTTCGCGGAGAGGAAGCTAGATGAATATAAAAATAGAAATTTAATCTGAAGCATAGTGGAGGAAAATCACTGTGCTTTTATTTATTGCTAATTAAAAATAAGTAGTTGACCTTTAATAAGTTTAGTTCTAAACTAATAGTATCAAATGAGCGAGGTGATGGAATGAAAGCAGGGGAAAGACTTGGAGTACTATTATGGTTTCGTTTATCACGCTTTTATAATAGAAGTATTCGTGAGACGAATCAGCATTTGAAAAAGTGGAATGTATCTGCCGCTCAGTTTGATGTATTAGTTCAAATTGGAGGAAACGATCGTTTAACGCAGCAAGAACTTGGAAATAAGTTGTTTGTTACGAAAGGAAATGTTACTCAACTTTTAAATAAGATGGAGCAACTAGATTGGATTCAGCGTGAACAAGAAGGTACTACGAAATATATTTCATTAACAGAAAAGGGAAAGGTTCTATATGAAGAAATAGTCCCGCCGCAAGAAACATTTCAAGCAGAGCAATTTGATAAGTTAAATAGAGAAGAACAAAAACAATTATTAGAATTACTGAAGAAGTTGCAGTGATAAAATTAAAAATAAATATCTCGATTTCGAGATAATATGAGGTGAAGGACATGTTTAGAAAAGTTGATCATAAAAATATGGGAAGAGCAAATCACGGTTGGTTAAATACACATTTTCATTTTTCCTTTGCAAATTATTATAATCCAAACAACATGAATTTTGGAGCAGTACGTGTTATGAATGATGATTTAATAGCGCCACAAACTGGTTTTGATATGCATCCGCACCGTGATATGGAGATTATCTCTTACGTTATAGATGGTGAATTAACACATGAAGATAGTATGGGGAACCGCGGGACAATTGAGCGTGGGCATGTTCAATATATGAGTGCAGGTACTGGTGTATTTCACAGTGAGCATAACTTAGGAAGTGAAACATTACGTTTATTGCAAATTTGGATTTTACCAGACCGCGACGGTCATAAACCAAACTATGGTGAGTTTAAATTTGATTGGAGTAAACGTGAAAATGAGTGGTTCCATATGGTATCTCCTTCTGATGGAGATGCACCAATTCATATTCACCAAGATGCAAATTTATATTCTTTATCATTAGAAGCTGGTAAAGAAATTCATTTTCCTGTTAAAGAAGGACGTCAATTGTACCTTGTACAAATTGAAGGTAGCAGCGTTGTAAACGGTGAAACACTTGTAATGCGTGATGCAGCGGAGGCTGTAGAAGAAGATATTCACATTCAAGCGAAAGAAAACTCTCACTACTTAGCGATTGAAATGAAAATGGAATAAAGTGAAACTTTAACCCATGGCGGTTTTAAGTATGTGAATAGCGAGATGAAAAGTTATAGGGAAGAGGATATCGAAAACGATATCCTTTTTTGTGTGAGTTAAATTAACAGAAAAAACTTTCTCAATTTTTGAGAGCAGGTATTGGAAAGATTATTCAGAATATTTATAAAGGTGTTAAAAACTTTTAGGGAAATGGGGAGTGTTAGATTGAAAAAGCAAGTAATTTCATCAGCATTAGCATTAACTGTTATCGCAAGTGGGTTTGGGGCATTTGGAGCAACTACGACGAAAGCAGAAGAGCAAAAAATCCAGTATCACCAAGAGTTTAAAACACCAGCTTACATAGGTGAAGAATGGAAAGCGCCGGAAGGACTAGATAAAAAAGAGACGGTCTTTCAATATTTAGAGAGTAAAAAGGATATGTTTAAACTAGCGGGAAATATTGACAAACATTTCAATATCGTTGGTGAAGAAAAAGATGCTGATTCTGGTACAACACATGTGAAGTTAGTTGAGAAGCATAATAACATTCCTGTGTATGGTTCAGATCAAACAGTTACGCTTGATAAAGAGAATAATGTAAAAGCATTTTTCGGACAAGTTATTCCGAATTTAGATAATAAAAATATTCCTGCATCTGCAAGTATTAGTGCGGAACAAGCAGAAACGATTGCAAAAGCTAATATTGAGAAAGAAATTGGTAAAGTAAAGAATTATGATGGTGTGAAAAAAGATTTATATGTGTATGAAAAAGATGGTCAATACTATCTTGCATATCTTGTAAAAGCGTCGGTTTCGAAACCAGCTCCAGGATATTGGCATTACTTTGTTGATGCAACAAATGGAAATGTTATTGAGAAATATAATGCTGTAGATAACATTACTGGATTTGGTTACGGAGTATTAGGTGCTAGACAATCATTTGAAATTGCTCAAGATACGAAAACAGGAGCGTTCAACTTATTTGATGGTACACGAGGACAAGGTGTCCATACATTTGATGCAGAGAATATGAACGAAGACTGGTTTAATTTATTCTCACAAATTCTTGGATATACAGGAGAAGAAATTGGAAGTAAATCTAAGTTCTTCGAAGATAAAGCGGCAGTTGATGCGCATGTGAATGCAGGAAAAGTATATGATTATTATAAAAAGACATTTAACCGTAACTCTTTCGATGATAAAGGTGCAAAACTTATTTCTGCTGTTCACGTAGGTGAATCTTGGAATAACGCAGCGTGGAACGGTGTGCAAATGATGTATGGTGATGGAGATGGTAAGACATTTATTCCATTATCAGCAGGGCTAGATGTTATTGGCCACGAATTAACGCATGCTGTAACTGAACATACAGCAAACCTTGTATATAAAAATGAATCAGGAGCGTTAAATGAATCGTTATCTGATATTATGGGCGTCATGGTTGAGAAGAAGAGCTGGGATTTAGGTGCTGATATTTATACACCTGGTAAACCTGGAGATGCACTTCGTTCTCTAAAGGATCCAGCATCTATTCCAAACCCATTAAAACCAGGTGAAGGTTACCCAGATCACTATAATAAACGTTATACTGGAACAGCTGATAATGGCGGCGTTCATATTAACAGTAGTATTAATAATAAGGCGGCGTATTTAGTGTCTGAGGGCGGCACGCATTACAATGTGAAAGTAACTGGAGTGGGCCGTGAAGCGACAGAAAAAATTTACTATCGTGCTCTTACAAAATATTTAACTGCAAACTCTGATTTCAAAATGATGCGTCAAGCTGCACTTCAATCAGCAGAAGATTTATTCGGTAAAAACTCTAAAGAGGTACAAGCTGTAACGAAAGCTTATGACGCTGTAGGAGTAAAATAATAAGAGAAAAAAGACCTGACTGGATTGTCAGGTCTTTTCCTTATTTAGTCACGAATACCTAATGCGATTTTCGCCATACGCGACATACGTTCTTTTGTCCATGGCGGATTCCATACAACGTTTACTTCTATTTCATTTACTTCAGGTACGTTCGTTGATAATACTTTTTTAACGTCTGATACGATTTGGCCAGCCATTGGACAACCGATAGAAGTCATCGTCATTGTAATGACAGCATTATTATTTTCATCCGCTGTAACGTCATAAACTAATCCGAGATTGATAATATCAACACCTAGCTCAGGGTCAATAACAGCTTCTAAGTTTGCATATAACTTTTCTTCAAATGCTTGTTGTGACATGTGTAGCACCCCCTAAATATTAATGATATCGGTTCTCATTATAACGGATATGCGGGATAAGTGCAGGAAATGAGCTCAAAAAAATATTCCTCCCTGAGAGAGGAATATTTTTTTGAAAAGCTATTCAGTTTTAAAATGAGATACAAGCTGATCTAATTCTTCAACTGTTTGTTTCATTTGTTTTGCAGTTAGGGTCATTTCATTCATAACAATGACTTTCTGTGCAGCGGATTGTGCTGTTACGACAGTCTCACTTGAAACTTCATTAGAAATTGAAGCGATGTTATTAAGTGAAGCATTCATTTCTTCAGCACTTGCGGCCATTTCTTCAGCAGTTGCTGATATATCTTGGATTTGAGTAGACACTGTATTCACTTGACCGACGATTGTTGTGAAGGAAGAGCCCGCTTCACGAATGACGTTAATACCTTCAAATGCTTCAGAACGCCCTTGAGACATCATAGAGCTAGCAGTTTCAGTATCATTTTGAATTTGGTGCAGCAATTGGTTAATATCTGTTGCTGCTGTTTTTGATTGTTCAGCAAGTTTACGAACTTCATCAGCTACGACAGCAAATCCTTTTCCTTGTTCACCGGCACGAGCAGCTTCAATAGAAGCATTTAAAGCAAGTAGATTTGTTTGTTCAGCGATATTAGAAATAGATTGTACAGCTGTATCAATATATTTTGTATGAGTGATTAGACGTTCGACTACTTCTGATGTAGAATTCACAGCTTCGTGTATCGTGGTCATTTGTGAAATAGATTTTTGAATTACAGTACTTCCGTCGTTAGCGTGTTCTGACGTGGCTACAGCTAGTTCGGCTACAGACGAAGCTGATTCTGCAATACGTTGAACACTCATTGCCATATCATCCATTGCAGTCGAGCTTTCTTCCATACTAGAAGTTTGTGATTGGATGCTGGCATTTAAATTGGACATCGAGCTTTGAACTTTTACTGTTGCATCACGCGATGTATTGGTCTTTTCTAGCATATTTTCAGAAGCATTTTGTACTTCCACAGAAGTTTTTTGAACACGATTAATGATGTGCTGCAAGTTTTCTAACATGTTATTAAATGATTTGGCAATTGCACCGATTTCATCATTGCTATTTACTTGTAGACGTGCTGTTAAATCACCTTCGTGAGAAGCTAATTCTTTTAATTTCTTATCAATTTGTTCAATTGGTTTAACAAGCTTACCAGAGAACCACCATGTAAGAATGAGTGCAACAATAATACATATAACAAGTGATAAGAAAACAATATATTCAATTAGCAGTGACGATTGATCAATTTTTTCAATGGATTGTTCACGTAACTTAGCTTGTTCGTTGCTATAGTTTGTGAAGTCACCAATAACTTTATAAACAGTACCATTTTCTGAAGAAGCAAGTTGTAATGCTTCTTCCCATTTTTGTTCTTTTGCAAGAGAGAAAACTTTTTCTTCAATTAAAAAATTAAAAGAAAACCTTACGCCAAAAGGAACAAAGCTTTCTTCTTTCCTTTTGGCATTATAGCAGACAGAGGAAGAGAGAGAAAGATATATTTTAAAGTGAAAAAAGAGGGCTGAAAAGTAATCCCTCTTTATTATGAATTTTGTTTAAAAAAATTATAGAAGATAATGGAAAGAGGCGGATGAGTAGAATTAAAATGGATATATTTATATATCAAAAATTCTTAAATAAAAATAAGAAATACTATTGTAATTAGAAATAACATCCTGTATACTTCTAATTAGTTGATAACGATTATCACTATCAACTAAACATTACTCTTCGTTATGTTGGTCATACCCCTTTTTGACGACGTAAGTCAGAGACGAATGTTGAAATATCTTGTGTCCTATTCTACAGAATTATGGTAATCTCCAACCTCAACTTATATGCGTAAGCATGCAAAAAAAGGATCCTATCCGTGAAGGGATCCTTTTTTGCATGTTGTCACAATTAATGTATATAGACCGGGTATACGCTCTTCAATTCCCTCTGGTGCAGTAGAAGGGAAAACCCACTTTTGATGAGATCCGTGTTCTTCAATCAATTTTTCAACCTTGAAATTTGTTTCTGCCATTGATGTAATTATTTCTCCTAGTGTCCAGCGCCTAATTTTTGTTCTCGGTAAAGCGTATTTCTGTGATCCCGTAAGGAGAGTACTATAAGCTACGTCATCTTCAATAAGTTCCTCGTCGAAATAATTTCCATTTGCTCGAAATGATGGATGATCTACTCCTAATAATTTTGTATAAACGGGATGATAGTCACGTAGTATAAAGGTCCCATCTTGTTTTAGTAAGTGAGAGATTATATGAAAGAGTGGCTTTAAGTCTAAAAAGTAATGGAGCACGCCAAGTTCCAGTAACACGATATCAAATGATTGGGATAGATTTAAATCTAGTACATCGGAAATGATATATTGAATAGAGACACCAGCAGCTTCGGCTAGTTCGGTTGCGTATTTTTCATTACTTGCTGAAATGTCTACAACTGTTACATCGGCTCCTAAAAGAGCAAGAGCAACTGCTTTATTTCCTTTTGATCCGAGTAAATTAATAATACGCTTTCCTTTTGGAGATTGTATGTAAGGTAAATAATGATTTACCTCGCGCACGGGATCTTCCATGAGCTTTTTCGCATAATCCTCTGGCGCCCCGTGGCGATTTGTCCAAGCTTCATAAGCAGCTGCGTTCCAACTTTTTTCATTAATAGTACTCAGTTGTTTTTGATTCAATTTTATCACTCCTTTTGTGAACGTATAGTTATTCGGTGAATGAGTAGGATTTCCTGTTTTTTTGAATAAAAGTTTGATTTTTCTGTTGTTAAGTCGTAAAATACGTTTTATACATAAAAGCGTTGAAAAGGAAAAGTAGAATGGAACCATTCTTTCCAGAGAGCTTCGGTAGCTGAGAAGAAGCAAGAATATTCATTTGAACAATGGCCTTTGAGCTTCGTCCTGAACTTATCAAATGATAATAGTAGGCGGCGACGAGAGTTGGTACTCGTTATCAAAACCACAGTATAAGAGCATATAGCTCCGTACTTGTTAAGGTTAGTTATGCGAATGACTGACGAAATAAGGTGGTACCGCGACTGTTTATACAGCCCCGCCCTTATCTTTTTTAAGATAAGGGCGGGGCTTTTTATATTTTAAAGGAGGAATATAAGATGAGTATTTTTATTGGAGGCGCTTGGCCGTATGCAAATGGTTCGTTACACCTTGGACACATTGCTAGTTTGTTACCAGGAGATATTTTAGCACGTTATTACAGGGCAAAAGGTGAGCATGTGTTGTATGTTTCAGGAAGTGATTGTAATGGAACACCGATTACAATTAGAGCAAAGCAAGACGGTGTGACGGTGAAAGAAATTGCTGATAAGTATCACGAAGAGTTTGAGCGATGTTTTCGTAGCCTTGGTTTTACTTATGATTGCTATACACGTACAGATAGCAAGCATCATCATGAAACTGTTCAAAAAGTTTTTTTGCGACTATTAGAGGAAGGTTATATTTATAAAAAAGTAGTTGAACAAGCTTATTGCGAAACATGTACGCAATTTTTACCGGATCGATATGTAGAAGGTATTTGTCCGCATTGTCATGAAGCAGCAAGGGGCGATCAATGCGATGCTTGTTCCGCTATTTTAGATCCACTCGATTTGTTAGAAAAGAAATGTAAGTTATGTGGTAGTACGCCATCAGTACAGGAAACAGAGCATTTCTATTTTGCATTGCATAAATTTCAGCAGCAAATTAAAGAGGCGGTAGAAATTGCAAAGCAGAAAGGAATATGGCGCGACAATGCAATTCAATTAACAGAGAGATATTTAAAGGAAGGATTACAAGATAGGGCAGTGTCACGTGATTTACCAATTGGGGTACCAATTCCAGTGGCAGGATATGAAGATAAGAAAATTTACGTATGGATTGAAGCAGTGACAGGATATTATTCGGCGAGTAAACATTGGGCTGAAGAAACAGGGAAAGATGATCAAGAGTTTTGGGATAGAGATGCGAAAACGTATTATGTACATGGTAAGGATAATATTCCGTTTCATTCAATCATTTGGCCAGCGGTATTACTTGGAATAGGAGAAGAAGCGATCCCGCGTCATATCGTTTCGAATGAGTATTTAACAGTAGAAAAAAGAAAATTATCGACAAGTAAAAACTGGGCAGTATGGGTACCTGATATATTGGAACGCTACAATCCAGATTCTATTCGTTACTTTTTAACAGTTAACGCACCAGAAAATCGTGATACTGATTTTTCATGGCGTGAATTCATTTACAGTCATAATAGTGAATTGTTAGGTGCATACGGGAACTTTGTGAACCGGACATTAAAGTTTATTGAAAAATATTATGGTGGTACTGTACCGAAGGGAAGTATCGATGTAGAGCTGAAAGATAAAGTAGAAGGATTATATAAAAGTGTAGGAGAGGCGATTGAACAAACTAAATTTAAGGTGGCACTAGAAACAATATTTGATGCAGTACGCTTTGCAAATAAATACTTTGATGAAAAGCAGCCTTGGAAACAAAGAGAAGACGACCCAGTTTCATGTGAGGAAACAATTTATAATTGTGTTTGCCTAATAGCAAACTTTGCACAACTGCTTGAACCATTTTTACCGTTTTCAAGTGAAAGAGTTAGAAATACATTATCGAGTGTTAAAGTAAATTGGGAACCTCAAAATACGTTGCCAAACCGAATTGATAATGTGCAGCCATTATTTGAGCGAATCGAGGTAAAACAAATTGAACATGAGGTAGAGAAGTTATATGGAGCGGTAAAGTGAAATATAAGGAAAAGACCTTTCAAATAAATGAAAGGTCTTTTGTTATGCTGTATAACCCTCTTTCTTATCTTTCAAAAAGAAAAGCACAGCAAGGATTACGAGAATAATAGCCGCAATATCATATGTTATTTTGAAGGTAGTAATAAAGTTTAACATATCGTAACTTTATTCACATTTATATACAAGTTGATGTTGTCATGCACTATGAACACGATTATGTTTTTTTTCTTTCCTAGCAGTAAGTAGTTGTGGTGTGAAAATACCGAGTAATATAACCACAATCCCAATCCACTGCATTGGCGATACAACTTCATGAACAAGTGTAATAGAAGCGATAATTGCTGTTGGTAATTCAGCTGCACCTAATATTGTACCAAGTCCTGTTCCGACTTTTGGTACCCCAATTGAAAAACAAATGACAGGTATAATAACCCCGAACAGTCCAAGGAAGAAAGCATATTTCCATAGGCCTGCTTGTAAAGCGCCGTCCGTTAAAAAGGTAGGCGGGAAAAATAAGCATACAATAAGAGTAGCACTCGTTGTCATAAGAAAGCTTTTCGTATAAGGCGGAACATCTGTAGCAACGCGCCCGCTTACAAATACATAGAATGAGAAAGAGACGGCAGCTAATAGTCCGAAAATAATACCTTTCGTAGAAAAGTTTTGTCCAAGACCTTCAAATACTCCACCAGCAAACAATGTACCAGTAAATAAAATAATAATAGATATAACTTTCTCACGGCTTGGGAATGTCCGGTTGGCAATCGCTTCGATGACTACACCAATCCAAGTGAACTGAAAGAGTAAAACGACAGCGATAGAGGCTGGCAATTCTTCTACGGAAATAGCATAGAAAATACCTGTCATACTCATTGTTGTTCCGACTGTTAGTAACGAAAAGAATTGTTTTTTTGATACTTTATGACGTGAAAAGAACAGAACGAGTAAAAGGAGTCCAATCCATCCGAAGACATATTGCCCTCCTAGTAGTTGGTGTGCGGAAAATCCGTCGATGAATCCGAGTTTAAAAATAGTTGAAAGTACGCCGTAGCTACAAGCGCCGAATAAAACTAGTAATGAATACTTAAATTTCTCCATGTGAAAACCTCCTTATATAAAGTGAAACTTTAATCAGTGGGGGTTTTCTTCATCCACCACTGATTATTAGCCCGACTCCCACTTAACTTCTTTGCTCCAGCCGAATTTTGAGGTGGGAGTTTTACTGCCCACAAATAGCGGGATAAATAAAAAACGCCCGTTATCCTAATAAGGAAAACGGGCGAACGAAACAGAGTCAGAGACTCTACAAAATTCCGCCACTCATACGAAGTATGAGTTTGGGGTATGAAATTATAGTAGTAGTTTACATTGCTTTTGGAAAGATAATTGAGCATTTTACACCTTGAGGTGTGTTTTGTATTCCATAAGGAAACTGATGTTTATCTAGTATTTGTTTTACAATATATAATCCAAGACCGCTACCTTGTACTAAACCGTTGTTTCCAGGATTAGCGCGATAGAAAGGCTCAAATAAATGAGCGAGTTTGTCCTCATCAATTTGTGAACCTGTATTTAATACTTCTAATGCGTAACCGTTTGGTTTTTCATAAAGCTTTATATATACATGCTGATGATCGATTGTATAGTGAATTGCATTTGAAATAATATTAAAAATAGCAGTTTGAATAAATTTAGAATCAGCTAAAATTTGTACGTCTTGTTTAATATTAGATTGAACATTTAATTGCTTTACAGATATAAAATAATCTACTTTCTTCATAACGTTCTCAATGATGTTAGATAGTGAAATAACTTCTAAATTCGGTTTGAATTGAGGATTTTGTATTTTGGATAATTCTGACATCTTTTCCGTTAATATGTTAATGTCCTGCATCATCTCGTAGGAACGCTTTAAGTATTTGTCTCTATCTTTGTATGCACCGATTCCATGAATCATGCCATCTAGTTGGCCCATAACGGCTGCGATAGGTGTTTTTAATTCATGGGATACCATAGACATAAATTCTTTGCGAGATTGTTCTAATTGTTGTTCTTTCTTGAGCTCAGTTCGTAAATCTTTATTTGTTTCATGTAGATTCTTCACAATGGTTGGGACTTGTGAAGCGGCTACTTGCAAATTAAAATCTGTTTGATCTGTATTTTTGTTAGGTGATTGTTGATCTGAAAAGTCCAGATTTATAATATCTTTTAAAGTATCACTCATATATTGAAAAGGTTTGGCAATTAGTTTGGCATAAAATAAAGAACCGAGCAGAGATAATGCAAGCATTGTTGCACCAATATTTGGAGCTAATTGTTGCAAGGCATCTGCTAAACTAGGATTATCATGTGTTTCGTTTGTTTTCTTTTCTGCATTTTGTGTATGTAAGGAATCAGTGTTAGCGGCTGTTTGTTCTGCTTTAGTATGTGATTCAGTTTTGTTACTTTCCTCCGAAAGATTTGCTACATTTTCTTTTGCTTTTGTAGTTTGGCTAGGTTGCAAAAGATGATTAATAGCAGTAGAGAGTGTTTTGAAATCTATAATAGATGATTGGAAATTTGAGATACTACTCTCTGAAATAGCTTTATTTTGTTCATTTTTCGTAACTGAATCCGCATGTTCCGCAGTTTGATTTTCAGGGTTTTTCGCATAACGCTCTTTATCATAGTTTAAAGCTAGAAAATAAATGATTTGATAAAGACAAATTGATAAAAGAACACAAAACAATAGGGTTTTGATGAAAATATTTTTGGTGATGTTGTCTTTGTTACGATTCGATTTTGTAGCCAATGCCTTTCACCGTTTTAATATAAGTAATACCTAATTTTTTCCTTAAATTTTTAATATGTGTATCTATAACTCTTACATCACCATAATGTTCATAGCCCCATACCTTATTTAACAAATCACTTCTTGATAATACTTTTCCTCGATTTTGTAACAACGTATATATAATCTCAAATTCTTTAGTTGTTAGTTCAATTTGATTACCATGAACATAAGCTGCATATGCTGTAGAATTTAACATCAATTCATGGAATTGTAGTATAGTTGCAGTTTCGGCTTCCTTCGTTGTTGTCCTTCTTAATACAGCTTCTACACGTTTAATAAATACCGTATAATGGAACGGTTTCGTAATATAGTCATCAATACCCAATTCAAACCCTTTAATTTCACTCTCTTCATTATGTAAGCCTGTTAACATAATGATTGGTACATCAGACTGTCCTCGCATAATTTTACAAATACTATAACCATCTATATCTGGTAACATTACATCAAGGAGGACAAGGTCGTATGAATTTTTTTGGAAAAGAAGAATCCCCTCTGTTCCAGCGCCAACTACATCAACGGTAAAATTTTGGGCGGTTAAAAATTCACGAATAAGTTCTTGTATATCTGGGTTGTCTTCAATCACCAGTATATGCGTCATAGTAACACCTCCTAAATAACGCTTTTTACTGCAATATTCGAATTCATCATTTTTTTGATGACTCAGGTTGTATATACATATAATAAGCCCCCGCTATAAAATAATCATAAAAATAGCAAGGGGAATTGTTTATTGGACTGAATATTTCAGGATTACAGTAGTTCTAGTATAGTATGCAATGTGAAATTTATAAAATATTATAACTGTATAATTTAAATATCTATGTTTATTAATGTTTTTATGCTATTTAGTGCAGTCTACTTTCATTATATATGCAAGTAGAGTTGTTTAGCTACTGTAAATGAATAAATAAAATAAGCCAAGATATAAAATTCTTGGCTACATGTAAATCTTGTTCATAGGTTATTTTACAGTGACAGTGGCACGTTCGTGAATACGTTCAAATAACCAATGTATATCATTGTTATACATGCGAATACAGCCAAGTGTTGTAGCTTTGCCAATCGCTTGATTATTGTTATTCCCATGAATAGCATACGTTGTGCCATATGTTCCTGCCATATTTAATCCGAGCCAACGATCACCAAGTGGATTACGTGGATCGCCACCTTTAATACGTCCTTTATAATAAGGACGGTTTTTAATTTTGTTTACCACTTGAAAAGTACCTTTAGGTGTAGGTGTTGCTGTTTTGCCAGTAGCGACAGTGAAGCTTTTTATAAGCTTTCCATTTTGATAGAAATCCATTTTATTTAATTTCGTGTCAACGATAAGTTGATCGTTAGTTGAAGCTGCCTCTGCAGACATATATGGAACAGTTAAAAAAACTAACGATAACATAATAGTTACTAGTAATTTTTTCATTGATATTCTCCTTTTACTATTTTAGTAGTATTACATACAATGAATTTGTAATACTCGTAATGCTTGGTGTACATTTTCATTTAGCGCTTCAAAAAAAGTGGTGATTTTTGTATTATGTTTGTTGTTTTTATCAATGAGCAATCTTTCATTTAGTAAAAGCTCGCCGTGTAGTCCGAAGCTCTGTACTTGAATACTCATTTCATCTTCTGTTTCAGAAATCATAGGTAAGAAATAGTGAAACGCTTTCGTTGGAATGATATAACTTTTTCCAATCATGCTTTCATGATTAGAGTTAGTCCATTTTTTCGTGACAATTTTAATATTTTTTTTAGAAACGACAAAAGATAGCGTTGTAGATTTTGTTAAACTTACGTCAAATTCATTTGTTTCACATATTTGTAAATTAAAAACGGTTTCATTTTGATGAGATTCAACATTCGTATTAATAAAATCGTGCATTTTATAAGCTTCCATTTCTTATTCACCCTTTTTTCAATTTCGAAAAGCGATTTATATTTATTCAGTTTAATGTTTAGTCATATATTAGCTAAATTTTTCAACAAATTCCGATATAATCTTACAATACGTATATGAAGCTAATATGAAGTTCATATGAGTTTGTGGTGGTTTTTTATAGAGAACAAAATAAGGTGGTTTTCGAGTGTTAAAAACTGGATGAAAAATGTATATTAATGGATTTCCTTCGCGTGATATATAGTTGTTAGCTTGTTTTTAAATGCTAATAGATATAAGTGAATAGAGAACAAAAAACTTTAGTGTGAGCCTTACAAAAATGTAATAAAAATGTAAGCTATTGTGATAGTTATTTCGACAATTTTTTTATACAATAATAGTAACAAGTTGTACGTGAATGAAAGGGGAGATGACATGGAATGGGTTCATGAATTATTTCAGCAATATGGGTATTATGTAGTACTTGTAGGCCTGCTGTTAGAATATATTGCACTTCCGTTTCCGGGAGAGCCAACATTAGCATATGCGGGGTTTTTAGCACAGAAGGGTGATCTAAGTTTACCTATTTTAATTATCCTATCCTTTATTGGGACAAGTGTAGGAATGACGATTCAATACTTTTTAGGGAATAAGCTTGGTATGCCTTTTGTTCAAAAATACGGGAAGTACGTATTTTTAACACAAAGAAAAATTGATTTAACGAGAATGTGGTTCGATAAATATGGATATTTCCTTATCTTTATTGGCTTCTTCATTCCTGGTGTACGTCATTTTACAGGATACTTTGCAGGTATCATTAACTTACCGTTTCGCCGCTTTGCAATTACAATTTATTCAGGTGCTTTATTCTGGGTATCGTTCTTCTTAATTGGCGGCTACTGGTTAGGTGGTAACTTACATGATATTTTCGGATTACTGGGAGATCATATCGGCAAAATCATTTTCGGAGCGATTGTCATTGTAGCAATTACGTTAAGCATTCGTTTCCGCAAACAACTAAAACGAGTATTTTTACAAAACGCAAGTTAATATGGAATCCATTCTATGTCAGATTTTAGGGAGGCAGTGCAAAAGCACTGCCTTTTTTATTGTATTTTCCAGTTTGCTTTTATTTTTCCATCGATACCGTCACCGGTGGCTGGTATATAATACGTTCCTATTTTTTTTCCGTATGTGATTATTAAAATCTATTATCTAAGTTATATATTTAGGAGAATATAGATTTATTTTTGACATGTATATAAGTCAAAATGACAATTATAATTGACAAAGATAAGGATATTATTTACAATTTTAATTAAATAAATGAAAAAGAGGGAAGACATGAAGCTTCAAAATCGAGTGAGGGAATTTCGAGCAAAGCAACGTTTATCACAAGGGGATTTAGGGAAAGCGATTGGCTCATCACGGCAAACCATTAGTTTAATCGAGCGCGGAGATTATGCACCATCTATTGTGTTATCGCTAAAAATCGCACAAATTTTTGGAGCGCCAGTGGAGGAGATATTTATGTTGGTGGAGGGGGAAGAGGAAGAGGACGATGAAGATGAAGAGTAAACGAAAAAAACAATTTGATTTTGTGGGGAAAATAGCATTAAGTATGATGGGTGGCTTTTTAACATCTTATATAGCTTTAAATTTACTCTCGAATGAACCGAGAGAATTATCATCTAATACATTTATAGGTGTATGTACTATTTTTGGAATCTTAATGATGTACTACACTTGGAAGAATACACGTATGTTAGCGGAGGCACGCGATGAAGAAGAGAGCGTACAAGGCAGAAAATTAGGCATTATAAGTATATATTTACGTGTAGGTGATATAGTTACGCAGGCATGGTTTGTATATGCAGTTATTACATGTAGACGTGCACTGTTACAGGATACAAATGTGTCATTTGCAGTGTGGAATTTAGTAGCTTCTATTGTCTGTTTAACTATTGTAGTGGTTATCGGGCTCATAACAAAAAATCGTTATAATAAGCTATATCCTGAACAAGGTGTAACATATATGGAATCTATGAAAATGTGGACGAAAAACGCAGATGAAGGATTAAAGCACATTGTGCATGAGGCTGGATATAAAGCATATGAATTTACGAATACAATATTGGCATATGTATGGTGGGCTGCCGTTATATATACAGCGGCTAGTGATATCGATTTTGTATTAATTGGCTTAATCTCATTTATTTGGATATTGCATCTCGGAAAATTCATGTACGAAATGCAGAGAAAAATGATTTATTAAGGGGAGAAAAAGGTGGATATTTTAAGAAGGCCAGCTGGTTCCATGACGGCGGCGCTAGTTCTGTCCATTTTATACGGAGTAATTCGAACTGGGAAATTAGAAGTAATGTTGAATATATCGGCAGTATTTGGAATTGTATTATTAGTGTTAGCCATTCATGAGCTAGGGCACGTAGTATTTGGTTTGATAGGTGGTTTGAATTTTAAATTTATGACAGTAGGACCTATCACTGTTCAAAAAGAAAAGGGGAAATTACGCATTCGAGAAAATAAATTATGGGCGTACTTTGGTGGCGTGGTGATGTTAGCACCGTCTTCTATAGAGACACCGAACCTTTCAAAGAAATGGGCGTGGATGACTTTAGGCGGACCAATTATGAGTTTATTATTCGGTATTACTTCAGGTTACATATACATGGTGAGCTATTATCAATATCTTTTATATTTTTCCGTTTTCCACTTTGTGATTTTTGCAGTTACAATCGTGCCGATAAAAGGAACGCTTCTGAGTGATGGCATGCAATTTCTCATTTTAATTAAAGATGATAAAAAAGCTAAGCAACATTTATATACGATTCAAATATCGAGTGAGTTATTTAGTTATAAAAGACCGAAAGATTGGGATGAGAGATTAGTAGAACTTAGTGAGGAAAAATTAAAAGAGGATAAAAGTATAAGAGAGATAATGAGCGGACTTATGCTCGTCTTTTATGCCCGAGCTGATCAAAAGGGAATGGAAAGAGCGATACCGTATATAGAACAAATTGTTCAGCTATCTGTAACGAAGGAAAATAAATTTTTCGTTGGTAGTTTTCATAGTTGGTATCTTTTATATAAAGCTCTTTATCAGATGGATAGCCTTTCTCTGCAAGAAGCAAAGGAACATGCAAAGGCCATTACCAAAATGGATTTAAACGGATATTACCGTACACAAGGAATTATTAAATATTTGGAGGACGATATGGAAGCTTCCCACATTTATATGAAGAAAGCTGATAAAGAATTGGAGAGTGCTGAGAAGAGTGGAATGGGATATTTACAAGTAGAGAGAGAATGGTTTGAGCAGCTACAGGCGAGGGTATCTTACGATGGGTGAGGTATCCTCTTTTTTATATGTCATCTTATTCGATTTCATAAAAAATGAAGTACAGGTAGAATAAAAGAGATTGGAGGAGATACATATGGAAATTTTATCGATTATTTTGATAGTCTTGCTCATTTATGCTGTTTTTAAAGTGGCGTATGTAGCATTAAAGATACTCGCGATCCTATTAATTATCTTTTTAATCGTTGAGTTCGGCAGTAAGTTACTTGGGGGATAGGCATGTTGTGCGTTTTGAGTGTCGAACCGTCGATATAATGAAAAAATCGCTGATATAAGTGGAGAAACGATCGATATATTTTAAAAATCGTTGATATATTTAATTGAATACTAAGTGGGGTATATGGGAAAGAAGTTACCGTGGAGGTAACTTCTTTTTATTTTGGTGATGGGGTATGAACAGGAAAGAACAGTAAACAAAAAAGCTGGAAGAATATCTTCCAGCTTACGAGTTACTTTCAATTTGACGACCATTTTCTTCTTCAGTGTCCTGTAATAGATTGAATACATCTGCTAGGCAGAATGCGATAAACCAAGTCCATAGACCGTGGAAGAAAGCTGAGCTTAATTGAAGTGGTAATGTATAGTTTGTCATTGAGTAGGAAATACATCCACCAACGATTCCGATCATTGTTAATAACATTGTTTTTTGAGCATTTTCTTCTGGATTGAAGAGGAAGAAAATGTATCCGCCTAAAATTGAAGCGCTTACAAGGGTTTCGATTCCATTAAAAATGATATTCTCTCCAAGCTCTGTGTTTGTCCAGAAACAGATCACGCCGCCGACGATCGCAAATAGGACAGCTAGTGTGTATCGTATATATTGATTCATATGTTCATCTCCTTATGTAATAAGATGATTTGGAAGTCAAAAAGGTAGGTATAGTATATTGAAGTGAATTTTAGTTGTACGTATCTTTTATAAAAAGATCAGTGAAGAATAACTAAGGTGATCGGTTTTTTTAAACCGTTACGTGTATGGTGTCTGAAATATACCCGACTGCTCGTTTCTTTTTGCTTATAAAAATAAGAGAAACTTCCAAGTCTATATACTCTTTTTTGTAAGTCTAGTTTTATTATAACATATTTAGTGATACAATAATAGAATTATCTGATTTTGTAATAAGTGTAAAAAATAAAAAACGCAAGGAATTGTAGTTCCTTGCGCTTTTTTATATACGTTTGAAACGGCCGACAATTTCAACTGTTTCAGTAATGTTCATAAATGCTTTATTATCCACTTGGCGGATAATACGTTTCATTTCGCCCAACTCGTAGCGAGTTACGACAGTGTAAATCATTTTTTTCTTATGGTTTGTATAGCCGCCGACAGCATCTACCATTGTTACGCCACGTATGCCGTGATGTAATAGTGAGCTTTTTATTTCCTCACCTTTTTCTGTAATTGTCATTATCGTTAATTTAATATGTTTTGTATGCACAGCATCAATTACTTTGCTGACTACAAACCGACTAATTAACGTATAAAGCGTAATATCCCATCCGAAAATAAATCCTGCTGCAACAAGTAAGATTAAGTTGAATCCAAAGATGATTGCTCCAATTGAAACATCGCGATGTTTCGCTACAATCAATCCAACAACATCAAAACCACCTGTTGAAGAAGCAAATCGGAATATGATTCCTGAGGCAGCACCGCAGATGACACCACCGAATACAGAAGACAGCAAAATATCATCTGAAACTTGGTGTACTGGGATAATGTTCATCGCTAAAGATGATACAGCCACAAAGTATGCCGTTAAAAAGGTTGTCTTCTTTCCTAAGTAAAAGTGACTTAAAATAAGAAGCGGAATGTTTAGTAAAAAGATAAGTGCTCCGATATTGTAGTGCATTAAATAACCGATAATCATCCCTACACCAGCGAACCCACCGCTAATCATATTATGCGGGATAAAAAACATATTCATAGAAATTGCATACAAAATAGAAGCTATAAAAATAACAACTAACTGTATGATGAATTCTAAATGAAATGTTTTAGCTGCTGGGAAGGATAAAAAGGCGGTGTCGGGAACGTAATCGGCGTCTCCTAGTTGACCCATAGTATGTTTCATCTCCATATTCATTTTTGATTACAAGAAGAGAATAAAGCTTTTTTCAAAAACTGGCAATAGTTTTATTATAATGCAAAAATTTTATAAATTTCTAACAAATTAAACCTATTCAAAGATACGTGTGAATATACTGAAGAAAGCGAATACATTGGTTTTCTAGCATAATTTTTTGAGAAAATATGCAAAAAAACTTTTGAGAACAAAAGGAAATAGAGAATGTTTGCTGAATATGCTAAAATGACTTTATTAAGGATGTGAAGCGATGGAATTTTTATTGCAGGATGCAATTCTATATATATCGTTTGTAACGACAGCGCTTTGTGTATTAGAAGTCTTTTTTCTTGCTAACGTTTCTCGCTTTGTGCGTCAGCAAGCATCGAGCGGTAGACAGAGAGCTTTTAAACTAGTAGATACGTGTGAAGAGGGTACAAGAAATGTACCGCTATTTTCTATTTTTTATAAATATGGAATGATTCGTTCTGTCCGCAGACAAGAATCGAGTGGAGAGAGTGACGAGGTAGGTCCGTATACACCAATGTTTCGCTAATTAATTACGAAACATTGGAGGAATGAACATGTTAAAATCATACCGAGCTAGGCTCATTAGTTTATCATTATTACTTGTTTTTGTTTTATCTGGCTGCAGTAATGCAGGCACAATTGATTCACATAGTACGGGAATTTGGAACCATTATTTCGTATATCCAATCTCATTTATGATTCAATTTGTTGCTCATCATATACCTGGAGCTAGCTTCGGGATTGCCATCATTATCATGACGCTCGTTATTCGTTCAGCAATGATTCCATTAGCTGTTTCGCAATATCGTAGCCAAGCGAAAATGAAAAAAATGCAACCTGAATTACAGAAGCTGAAACAGAAATATGGTGATGTGGGTAAAGATCTTGAAAAACAAAAGCAGTATCAAAAAGAAATGTCAGAACTAATGAAATCAGGCGGTTGGAATCCGTTAGCTGGGTGCTGGCCAATCTTTATACAGATGCCGATTTTCTCTGCTTTGTATTATGCGATTAGCCGAACTGAAGAGATTCGTACATCTTCATTTTTATGGGTGAACCTAGGACATGCAGATCCATATCATATATTACCGATTATCGCAGCGTTAACAACATTTATTCAAATGAAGGTGTTCCAATCAAATGTAACGCCTGGAGAACAAGTTCAAATGCTGAAAATACAGCAAATTATGATGCCTGCAATGATTCTATTTATGGGATTTGCGGCGCCATCAGGACTGGTGCTGTATTGGATTACAGGTAACTTATTTACAATGACACAAACAATTGTATTAAGAAAAGTAATGGAACGTGAAGAATTACAATTACAAAAAGCTTAGAAAAACGCCGCTCGTGATGAGCGGTGTTTTTTATTTAAATCGTTAAGGAAATTTTAAGAAACCAACATTACTATTGGCATTGTATACGAAAGTGTACATGCTTTAGAAATATGAAGGAGGAAATTTCCTATGAAGAAGAAAACAGTTGGGTATGTAGCAATTGCAGGTGCTTTATCATTTGGAATTATAGGAGGAGCTTGCATACCAGCGTTTGCGGCAACGAATACTCCAGCGGCCGAGCAAGTTACAAAAACTGCGAAGAAGGATTTAGATGAAGCGACAAAACAAAAAGTAAAAACGATTATGGATGATACAAAGAAACAGTTAGGGGGATTAGGTGTGAAACTTCCAGAGAAGGAGAAACGCAAAGACATGCTTGCGGACTTAGATGAGGCGACAAAAGAAAAAGCGAAGTCGATTCTAGAGCAAGAAAAATCCGGGAAATTAACTCGCGAACAAGCAAATGAGGAATTAACAAAGTTAGGCGTGAAATTCCCAGAGAAAGGGAAGCACAAAGATATATTCGCGAATTTAGATGAGGCGACAAAAGAAAAAGCGAAGTCCATTTTTGAGCAAGAAAAGTCCGGAGCATTAACGCATGAGCAAGTGAAAGAGAAATTGAAAGAATTAGGCGTAACGCTTCCAGAGAAAGGGAAGCACGGTGACATGTTCGCGGATTTAGATGAGGCGACAAAAGAAAAAGCGGAAGCAATTTTGAAGCAAGAAAAGTCTGGAACACTAACTCGTGAGCAAGCGAAAGCGAAGTTGAAAGAACTAGGTGTGAAATTCCCAGAGAAAGGGAAGCACGGTGATATGTTCGCGAATCTAGATGAGGCGACAAAAGAAAAAGCGAAGTCTATTTTTGAGCAAGAAAAGTCCGGGAAATTAACTCGCGAGCAAGCGAAAGAAGAATTGACAAAACTAGGTGTGAATCTTCCAGAGAAAGGGAAGCATGAAGACATCTTTGCAAACTTAGATGAGGTGACAAAAGAAAAAGCGAAAGCGATTCTAGAAAAGGAAAAGAAACAATTAGCAGATTTAAATGTGGATCTTCCAAATCATAAATTTTTTATGAAAAAAGATGATAAATAATTGAACTATGTAGTATCTTTCGTGTGGGCAACCGAAAGGTACATACGACAAATGCGAGGACCGATTTCTGTAAGCAGAAATCGGTCCCTTTTAATGATTCATTGAAATTCTTTTCATTGTTAGTATGTATCCAAAGATGCAGTAGAAGATTGCAAAACCGATAAACACTTCAGTATATTGGTATTTACCTAATACGTAGAAGGAAGCAGCTGGTATAATAGCTACCGCTAAAATGCTATAACCAGGATACTTATATCGATACATGATAGCGAATATAAAAGAAAGAACCGTAGCGATGATACAAAAAATAGCAATCATTATTAGTACACCTCCTACATGGATTGTACCATTTTTAGGGAATTAGAGAAGTGTCGGAACTTCTGTTATAATATAAGAAGAGAAATGTTTCTTATGTTATATAAAAAATATATTGATTTTTTATAACAATTCAATATAATGGGAAACAACTACAAAATTCGACATCAAGAAGTGATGATGAGGATATGATCAGTTTTTTACGATTATCAGAGAGGGAGGCCTTTGGCTGTGAGCTTCCTAATACGGGAAAATCGATTACCACCTCTGAACTGCAGCAGTGAACGGATATCTAGTAATTGCATGCCGGCAAAAACCGTTATTTAGACTTGAGAAATTGGTGAAGTGTGTCACTTTACTAATTGAAACAAGGGTGGAACCACGAATACAACACTCGTCCCTTTTTTAGGGAGGAGTGTTTTTTTATTTCATTTTTGCATCACACTAGAATTGGAAGGAGGATACGCAGCATGCATCATGATGAGAAAAACAAAATTGGTTTAACAGTAGCACTTTCTATCGTAGTAGGAACTATTATTGGGTCTGGTGTGTTTATGAAACCAGGGAGCGTATTAGATTACTCAGGGAGTTCTAATATGGCTATTCTTGCTTGGGTAATTGGTGGTCTGTTGACGTTAGCAAGTGGTTTAACAGTAGCCGAAATTGGAGCGCAAATTCCGAAAAATGGTGGGTTGTATACGTATTTAGAGGAGATTTACGGAAGTTTTTGGGGGTATTTATCTGGCTGGATGCAAACAATTGTTTATGGACCAGCTATTATTGGAACGTTAGGTTTGTATTTTAGTTCTTTAATGATCAATTTTTTCTATTTAGATAAAGTCTGGAATTTACCAATCGCAATTGGAACAGTTGTGTTCCTAGGCGTTATAAATAGTTTGGGAACAAAATATGGGGGCATCGTCCAAACGGTTACGACAGTTGGGAAGATGATTCCAATTATATTAATTGTTGTGCTAGGGTTTTGGAAAGGGAATAGTGATATCTTCAACGTAGTTGTACCGATATCAGAAAATCAAAGTATCGGGATGGCAATTTTAGCAACTTTATTTGCCTATGATGGCTGGATTTTACTCGCTTCTATTGGCGGAGAAATGAAGAACCCAACAAAGTTATTACCGAAGGCAATGACAGTTGGGATTTTAATTGTAACAGCTGCTTACGTGTTAATTAACTTAGCGTTATTAAATGTATTACCAGCAGCGAAAATTGTAGACCTTGGAGAAAATGCAACAGCGACAGCTGCGGGTATGTTACTTGGAGAATATGGCGGGAAAATTATTAGTATCGGTATTATCATTTCTATTTTCGGTTGTTTAAATGGAAAGATTTTAACGTTCCCACGTATTCCGATGTCGATGGCAGAGCGTGGACACCTTCCGTTTTCTAAGTTTATTGCAAAAGAAAATTCGAGATTTAAAACACCAGCAAATGCGATTACTGTTGAAATCATTTTAGGAATTATTTTAATGCTTATTAGTGATCCGAATAAGCTATCTGAGATTTCCGTATTCATTATTTATATTTTCTACGTAATGACGTTTATTGGTGTCTTCATTTTACGAAGACGTAACAAGGATAAAGAGCGTGCATATAGTGTACCGTTATTCCCGATTGTACCAATCGTTGCGATTTTAGGGTCATTGTTTGTACTTGGAAGTGCGATTATTAACGATCCGGTAAGTTGTTTCTTATCAATTGGAATGGTATTTACTGGACTTCCGGTGTATTGGTACTTAAATAAGAAGAAAGAAACTGGAGTTTAATGATTGAAGGGCAGGCGTATAATACGCCTGCTTTTTTCGCTGTAAAAAAATTGTACTTGCGTCCACTTTCTCTTTTGGTTACTATAATGGTAGTAACCAAAAGAGAAAGTGTGGGGGAAGACTTGAATTTTCGTGTATATATTTTAGCTATTGCGGCTTTCGTAGTCGGAACGGTTGAGCTAATTATAGGAGGAACGCTTGATTTAGTTGCCAATGATTTAGGTGTGTCGATTAGTGCAGCTGGTCAGCTTATTACAATATTTTCAGTAGTATTCGCTCTATCAGGGCCAGTTTTATTAGCATTAACAGGCAAGTTTGAAAGAAAGAAATTGTATGTTGTGGCATTATCAATTTTCTTAATTGGAAATATCATTTCGGCATTTAGTGTGAATTACGGGATGTTAATGTTCTCGAGAGTAATTTGTGCAGCGAGTGGATCGCTTATTATTGCACTATCGGTAACACTTGCTTCTAGTGTAGTAGAGCCGCATTTCCGTGCGCGTGCAATTGGAATCATTTTCATGGGTATTAGTGGATCACTCGTACTTGGAGTACCGCTCGGTCTTGTGCTCGGAAATGCATATGGATGGCGTGCACCATTTGTATTAATTTCAATATTAACGGTTATGGCGATTGCTTGTATTTCGTTGTTCTTAACGAAAGTACCAGCGACATCGGTATTATCAATAAGAGAACAAATTGCTACGTTAAAGGATAAAAAAATTGTAAGCGCACAGTTAACATCATTTTTATTTTTAACAGGTCATTTAACGCTATACGCATATTTAACACCGTTTTTAAAAGATGTGATGCATGTTGAAGCAAATTGGATTAGTGTGTTTTACTTCATTTTCGGAATTGCAGCGGTACTTGGAGGTGGCCTTGGCGGCTGGCTTGCTGATAAATGGGGATCGAAGAAAAGTATTATTTCCATCATTATCGTATTTGCATGTGCAATCTTTATGTTGCCGATGATGACATTCTCATTCCCGCTCTTCATTATTATGATGGGGCTTTGGAGTATGCTGAGCTGGGCGATTTCGCCAGCACAGCAAAACTATTTAATTGAAATTGCACCAGAATCAGCTGGTATTCAGCAAGGTTTAAATAACTCTGCACTTCATTTAGGAATTGCGCTCGGTTCAACAGTAGGCGGAGTTGTTATTGAGAAATCATCTGTTATATATAACGCTTGGGTAGGCGGCGTTTTCATTATATTGGCACTGCTTTGTGCGGTTTTCTCTATTACGAGAGGACGCTCGAATCAGCTTACGAAAGAAGAATCTATCATTTGATAGGTTCTTTTTTGTGTGAAAAATTGCAGGGGTTAGTAGAGAAATGGAGAAGGGAGTATATAGCGAGGTGATAGTATATGGAGTCTAATTTTTCAATTATTGGTTTTCTAATTTCTTTAGTCCCATTATTTCTTATTATTTTTGTATTTAGATGGATTCGTTTCATCTATCAAAATTCTGAGAAACAAGTAGAGCAAAATGAGAAGATTATTGAGCTTTTGATGGAGATAAAGGAGCAAAAAAAATCGTAAAATGAACGCTCTGTATTTACAAATCAAAACCATCCGAAAAACCAACTACATAAAATTAAATTAGCGAAAGCGTAAAAAAAGAGCTGTACCAAATGAGTATGTAAAACTCCGTTTGGTACAGCTTTTTTTGTATAAAAAATTATATTATCTATTCAAATGGTAGAATCGATTTTGGGATTTGTTAATACCTCAACTTCATCAACAATTCCTTAATTTCCTCATCCTGCATAAAGAGATCATGGTGCTTCTCTGTAATCTTCGCAAGTGCAACGTCATGATAGAAGAACTCCGTAAAGAACTTCACGAAAGGTTGTGACATTGTTTTCATCGCTTGCCATGATTCTTGCTCTACACCAGCAAATAAAATTTCACTATCGTCAACGATGAGTAGTAAATAACGCTCTAATGCGTTAGGTTCTTGAGCTGGGATTAAAAAATGCATGTTTTCTAAGTCAGTTTCCACTTTTCCAACTATGAGGGACTCGACTTGGACGCCTTGTTTTGCTTTTTGTTCTAGTAAAGGAAGATATTCTAAAAGGGTATCGTTCCATGCGGAGATGCGTATGGATTCTTTCGCATCTTCTACAAGTTGCCTACTTTGTACTTTAATAGAAGACTGCATTTTTAAACTCCAAACGCGGTCATCTGTAAATGATTTTTTAGAAATATTATTTTCAAGTTCTTTAATATTAGATTGGAATTCTGTCGTTAACTTTTCAATTGCTAGCTTGAGTGGTAATGCTGTATACAATTTTTTCTTTTCAGAAACAGAATCCATTACCATCCCTTTATCAATGAGTCGTGCTAACACTTCGTATATTTTTGCTTTTGGAACACCTGAATGTTTAACGATAGTTGTTGCATCTAATGGGTCATTGCTTGATACGACAACTTCATAAGCTTGGCTTTCATATTGTGAGAAACCGAATTTTTGTAGCATAGTTCCCTCCGAACGAATGAGATTATATGTTAAGGATAATGAACTATTTGTTTTTACACAAGTGTTGAGATAACAAGTAAGTTGATTGAAATGAGAATAAATTTTAAGTTTTTAAACTATATAGATTGAGCTTTCTGATTTATCCATTATACTTAATATAGTGATTAGTATGATTGAATTTCATCGAGAAGGGGATGCTTGAGGGAAGATGTTGAGAAGTTTACGTTTAAAAATTACAGTAGTATTTTCGGTACTTATTTCTATGATGTTCGTAATATTAGGTACAGCTATGTATCAATTACAGAAAGAAAAGGAAGTGCGTTCCTTAGACCAGTATTCTCAAAATACGATGGACCTTGTGACAGAGCAACTTACGACATTTGTTCAAAGAACTGATGAAGATATGGGGTATTATGCGAACAGTGAGATGATTCGTAATATGATTCAAGATGGGGTTACTCCAGAAGAGGAAGCGTTTTTAACGAAAGAGTTTGCAGAGTATAAAAAGAATCATCCCGGTATTTTAGATTTATATATTGGTACGAAAGATAAAAAAACATTAAGTGCCAATCTTGCTGAAGGTGGGCAAGTGCCAGAAGGATATGATCCAACGACAAGAACGTGGTATAAAGATTCAGAGGCTGATGTGAAAAGGGTTCATTGGGGACAACCTTCTTATGAAATTGCGACAGGAAAGTTAAGTGTAGGGGTTTCTAAAGCAATTACAGCTCAAGATGGATCTGTATTAGGCGTTGTTGCGATGGATGTATCGCTCGGAACAATTCAGAAATTGCTTCACAATATTCAATACAATAATGACGGAGAAATGTTTATTATAAATGATAAAAATATGGCTCTTGTTTATCCAGAAAAAGTAGGGAAAGATGTTTCTAAAGAGCCACTTATGAAGAGTTTAAATAAAGAGGTAACAAAATATGCTGTCACTACATTAAAAGGTGAAGATGTAGTTGTTTATAGTCAGTCATTTGATGCGATGAAATGGAAGATAGGAATCTTTTATCCGAAACAAACGATTGATGGATTGTTAAGTAGTACGAGAAATACAGTTATTATAATGGCGTGTATTAGTTTATTAGTTGGAATAGTAGCATCATATTTATTCTCAAGAAGATTAGCAAGACCATTACAACTATTAACAAATCACGTTCAAAAAGTAGCGGAAGGTGATTTAACACTACAAATGAAGGTGACAAGTAAAGATGAGGTTGGTATGCTTACGACTCACTTTAATGATATGGTTGAGCAAATGAATGAAATGGTAAGTAAAATTAAAAATAGTGTATCGACAGTACAGAAATCGACTCACAATCTGCATTATTTAACGAATGAAACTGTAGCAGCTAGTAGAGAAGTATCAGGTGCAATGGATGATGTGAGCGGAGGCGCGTCTACTCTTGCTAATAGTGTAGATGAAGTTTCAGAACAGCTCGAGAATATGGCGCAGTCAGTGGAACAAATGAATAACTCCGTTGGTGAAATAAAAGGAGTGGCTGGCAAAGCTGAAGAGGCATCTAAGCAGGGACTCAATACGATGCGTAATTTAGTTCGTACAAGAGAACAATCATCTTCTATCGTTGTTCATACGGAAGAAGCGTCCGGTAAGTTAGAGCAAAGGGTTGGATCGATTCAAAATGTGGTAGAACTTATAAAAGGTCTTTCGGATCAAACGAATTTACTGGCTTTAAACGCTTCAATTGAAGCAGCACGTGCAGGTGAGCAAGGTAAGGGCTTTGCTGTTGTTGCTGAAGAGGTTCGGAAATTAGCTGAACAATCAAAAGAGGCAACGGGTGAGATTACAATAATGATTAGCGATGTGCAGTTAGAAGTAAAACGAGTTGTAGAAGTTGTAAGTAAATTGAAAGACATTGCGGATATACAAAATAAAGTTACGACAGAGGCGGAGACAGAATTCCGCACAATTATGTCAGTTGTAAATACTATTAGTACCTCAGTTGAAAAAATTGTAGAAGAGGTAAATAACATAGGTCACGAGCAAGAAGAAATTACAGAAGTTATGCAAACAATTGGTAGCACGAGTCAAGAGAGTGCGGCTGTTTCTGAAGAGGTAAATGCAGCAACTGAGTCACAAGTGAATCATTTAGAAAAAGTAGCTCATACGATGGAAAGTTTGACAGAGAATATGCAGGACTTAGAAAGATTGGTTGAGCAGTTTAAAGTAGAAGAGTAACGTATTAGTAAAATGATGAGAATTTCGGTAAAATAGACAATGGATATATAAGAAGCAGTAATAGGAGGAAGATTATTATGGCAATTGTTGATGTATCGATTATTCCAGTAGGAACAGGTAATCCAAGTGTTAGTGAATATGTAGCAGAAGTACAAAAGGTACTAGAGAAAAATGCTGATCGCGTGAAGTATCAATTAACACCGATGAATACAGTAATTGAAGGAGATCTTCCTGTCATTTTAGAAGTCATTCAACAAATGCATGAAGTTCCATACACGAAAGGTGCACAGCGCGTTGCGACAACAATTCGTATCGATGATCGCCGTGATAAAGTAAGTACGATGGAGAAGAAATTAAACTCTGTTCGATCAAAATTATAAGAAAAAGCAGCGATCTTCGCTGCTTTTTTCATATAGGAGGAAAATAAGATGAGTGAAAAGTTTAATGAGCAGTTTGATGACTTGCTAGAGAAATACACGGAACTATTACTTGGAGAGAGCAACGAAGAGCGAAAAGAGCAGGTACAGAAATGGGCACTTTATTCTTATATGGCTAAGACGATGCCAGCTTTAGTGAAACATTGGAATGAGACGTATCCAGATGCAAAAGAAGAGATGGTACAGTTAATTACGAATATTAAAAAGCTGAATGATGAGAAGCGAAATGAGAAGTAAGAAGGCTTGAGATAATGTTACCTCAAGTTTTTGTTATTAATATCCTTATATAATTTACATGAAATATAAATGGTTTTGTGAGCATGTCGAATATTTTCGGCATGCTCATTTTTTCCCTAGTAAACCCGTTTTTTCTGAATGTCGAAAAATATTTTCTTCATATTTATAAACGAGAATATAGAGTTTTAAATGTTTTGATAGTATTTTATAAATTATCTAAATAATTATTTGTATCAAATAATTTTAAACAGTGATATAATTTTGAAGAGGGGTAAAAAACAGATAAATTATAGTCGTAGGGGTGAATTACATGGAACAATTAATGCGAAATTCGTTTCTTTTCTTATCTAAAAATAAAGCGCTAACAAAACTGGCTAAAAAGTACGGTTTACGCTTTGGTGCAGGTCGCTTCGTCGCAGGGGAAACGATTGAATTAGCGACAGCTGCAATTAAAGCATTAAATAAGCAAGGTCTTTGTGTAACAATCGATTATTTAGGTGAATTCGTTGATAACGAAGCGGAAGCAAATGAAATGGCTAGCGAATCGATTGAAGCGATTCGTGCAATTGGAAGAGAAGGTCTTAATTCACAGCTTTCTTTAAAAATGACTTCTATGGGATTAGATATTTCTGACGAAATCGTAATGAACAATATGCGCCGTATTTTAGAAGCTGCAAAAGAAAATGGTGTGTTTATTACAATTGATATGGAAGACTATACGCGCTGCGGAAAAACAATTGATATCTTTAAACAATTAAAATCTGAATACGATAATATTGGTACTGTTATTCAAGCTTATTTATATCGTACAGAAAAAGATATTGAAGATTTAAACGCTTATAATCCTAATTTACGTCTTGTAAAAGGGGCCTATAAAGAACCTGAAGAAGTAGCGTTCCCGGAAAAGAAAGATGTAGATGACAATTATAAAAAAATTATTAAAATGCACTTATTAAATGGAAATTACACTGCAATTGCTTCGCATGACGAAGCGATTATTGAATATACGAAAAAACTTGCGGAAGAACACAACATTCCAAGGGATCAATTTGAATTCCAAATGTTATTTGGTATTCGTACAGAGCGTCAACTTGAGCTAGTAAAAGAAGGTTACAAAATGCGCGTTTACGTGCCTTATGGAAACGACTGGTATGGCTATTTCATGCGCCGTCTAGCAGAACGTCCAGCAAACGTTGCGTTCGTATTAAAAGGTATGATCAAAAAATAACCAAGGAGAAAATACTCCTTGGTTATTTTAATTGCTGAAATGCGTAGTGCGCCATTTTCTTTGTATCAGGATATAGCTGCGTACGAGTAGAAGATAACACGACGTTAATGACGCGTTTACCGTCTTTTTCATCAACTGTTACGACTGTGTATTTTCCGAGTGCTGATAAACCGCTTTTACTTCCAATCGCATATGAATCATCATATAGTTCTTCCCGTCCATAGTTTGCGATTTTCGGAGAACGCTCTGAAGTATGTAGTGTTGTATGTATTGAATTCATATATTCTAAAACGATCGGATACTTCAAGGCTTCTTTCGTAATAATAGCAATGTCATATGGTGATACTTTATTTCCAAGTGCATCAGCACCGCTTGCGTTTTTGAAAGTCGCATGTTTTGTCCCAAGTTCCTTCGCCCTAGCGTTCATCATTTTCACAAACTCATTTTTTGATCCTGCGATATGTTCTGCAATTGACTCAGCGATTGGGTCTGCACTAATAATAAGCATAAGTTTTAATGCCTCATCACGTTTTAATTTTTCACCCGCGCGAAGCTTAATCTTCTTACTTTGACTTTCCGTTTTAATCGCATTCTCTGTAACCGTAATTTCTTCATCTTCTTTCACATTTTCTAGTAAGAGTAAGGTAGTCATCATTTTCCCTATACTAGCCGGATAAGAGCGTTCATCTTCCCGTTTTCCATACAAAATTTCACCTGTGTCTGCATCGATTGTAATCCCGTATTGCCCAGTAATGTTAGGCTGATCTGCTCTTACAACTTGTTGCCTTTGTGCATAAGAGAAGAAAATCATCCCTGTAAATAGTGTGGCAATCATTACAATCATAATTATTGTTCGTTTCATCGTCGTTCCCTCTTTTGTTTTCCATATGTACAAATAAATTGGGCAGAAAAAGCAGCCATTAATCATTATGCCACGTCCTCTGCCCAAAAATATAGCGTTATTTTTCGCCCATATTATGCTTCTTATATTGTTGGTTATTACTTTGACGCCCTTTTTCAACACCGTGATTATGCGGACCTGCATTTCCAGTTACACTTGCTGCGCTAATTCCAGCTTTTGAAGGGTTCTTCTTAAGTTTTGCCATATATATTCCTCCAGTTTCGTCAGATTATAAAAAGGAAAAGTGCATTTTGATGAAGAAAATACACATGTATAGCATAGCCAAATGAAAGAAATATATTTATTTCAGAAAATTTTATCAATAAATATATTGCGAAAATTCAAACTGTATCATATATTTATTAGTAGAGGCTCACTCATTGATTGCGACTTATGTCGAAAAATTGAATGAGCATTCATTCAAGAATAGGGGGAGAAATGGATGTTCCAAATTAAAAAGGCTGCTGTTCTAGGTTCAGGCGTAATGGGTTCAGGGATTGCGGCACACTTAGCTAATATTGGTATTCCGACATTATTGCTTGATATTGTACCACCTGCGCTTACGAAAGAAGAAGAGGCGAAGGGACTTACATTAGAACATAAAAGTGTGAGAAATCGTTTTAGTAATACGGCTGTGCAAAAACTATTAAAGCAAAAACCAGCTCCTCTGACAGTGAAAGGAAATTTAGCACTGATTGAAGCAGGTAACTTAGAAGATGATCTTGAGCGTCTAGCTGATGTAGATTGGATTATTGAAGTAGTAGTTGAAAACTTAGATATAAAGAAGAAACTATTTGAAAAAGTAGATGCTGTTCGTAAACCAGGCTCAATTGTGAGCTCAAATACATCAGGCATTTCCGTTGAAAAAATGGCAGAGGGTCGTTCAGACGACTTCCAGAAACACTTCTTAGGAACACACTTTTTTAACCCACCACGATATTTAAAACTTCTAGAGGTAATACCGACGAAAGAAACTGATCCACAAGTATTAAGCTTCATGAAACTATTTGGCGAAGACGTTCTTGGAAAAGGCGTTGTTATCGCAAAAGACACACCAAACTTTATTGGAAACCGCATCGGTACGTATGGATTGCTTGTAACGCTTCAAGAAATGATTAAGCGTGGCTATAGCATTGGAGAAGTTGACTCTGTAACAGGTCCATTAATTGGTCGTCCGAAGAGCGCAACGTTCCGTACATTAGATGTTGTTGGTTTAGATACATTTGTACACGTTGCAAATAACGTATATGAAAATGTACAAGAAGAAGAGCGTGATGTATTTAAAGTACCTGCTTTTATGCATGACATGCTTGATAAAAAGTGGCTTGGAAGCAAAACAGGTCAAGGATTCTTCTTAAAACAAGGAAAAGAAATTTTAGAATTAAATCCAGAAACGATGGAATATGGAGCGCGTAAAAAATTAAAAGCTGCATCTATCGAGTTAAGTAAGCAAGAAAAAGGATTAGCGAATAAATTGAAAGCGCTTGTATACGCGAAAGACCGCGCAGGAGAGTTGTTATGGAACATCATTACACCAACTCTTTTATACTCTGCAAAACTTCATAAAGAAATTGCTGACGATATCGTTGCAATTGACCAAGCGATGAAATGGGGCTTCGGATGGGAGCAAGGACCATTCGAAATTTGGGATGCAATCGGCGTTGAAAAGTCTGTTCAAAAGATGGAAGAAAACGGCGCAGTTGTTCCTACTTGGGTGAAAGAAATGGTAGAGAAAGGTTTCACTACTTTCTATAAACATGATAACGGCGATAGCTACTATTACGACAATGGTGAATATAAGCTAATCGAACGTAACAAAAAAGCAATTTCTCTTAAGCAGTTAAAAGAGAAAAACGGTGTGTTAAAGAAAAATAGCGGAGCGAGCTTAATTGATTTAGGCGATGGTATCCTTTGCTTAGAATTCCATTCGAAGAGCAATGCAATCGGTATGGATATTACGCAAATGATTAACTACGCTGTTGATGAAGTAGAGAAAAATTATAAAGGTCTTGTTATCGGAAACCAATCGAAGAACTTCTGCGTTGGTGCGAACCTTGCAATGATCTTAATGGAAGCACAAGATGACAACTACTTTGAAATTGAGTGGGTTGTAAAAAACTTCCAAGATGCAATGACGAAAATTAAGTACTCCTCTAAGCCAGTTGTAGCGGCGCCATATGGTATGACGCTTGGCGGCGGTACAGAAGTTTGTTTACCAGCAGCGAGCATTCAAGCTTCTAGCGAAACATATATGGGCTTAGTAGAAGTAGGTGTTGGCTTAATCCCTGGCGGAGGCGGTAACAAAGAGTTATACATTAAACACTTAAACAAAATGGCAAACGGTGTAGAATTTGACTTACAAAAAGTTGCGAATAAAGTATTCGAATCTGTAGCGATGGCGAAAGTTTCTACATCAGCACAAGAAGCTGTATCGAACAACTTCTTAGGCGATAAAGACGGTATTAGTGTGAATGGTGATCACTTACTATATGATGCGAAACAAAAAGCACTTTCTTTATATGAAGCAGGTTATAAAGCACCTATCCGCAAAAAGATACCAGTTGTTGGTGAGACAGGATATGCAGCGCTTGTACTTGGTGCAGAGGCAATGCATTTATCAGGTTACATTTCTGAACATGATCTGCACATTGCGAAGAAACTGGCATATGTCATTGCGGGCGGAAAAGTGCCGTACGGAACAGAAGTTGATGAGCAGTATTTATTAGATGTAGAACGTGAAGCATTTATTAGCTTAGTAAGTGAGATGAAATCACAAGCAAGAATGCAGCACATGCTTGTAAAAGGAAAACCATTACGTAACTAATAACGAGGGGAGATATCGTTCATGAGAGAAGCTGTCATTGTTGCGGGAGCAAGAACACCAATTGGAAAAGCAAAGAGGGGTTCATTAAAAACAGTTCGTCCTGACGATCTAGGGGCGTTAGTAGTAAAAGAAACGTTAAAGCGTGCGAATTATGAAGGACCAATCGATGATTTAATTTTCGGTTGTGCGATGCCAGAAGCAGAGCAAGGTTTAAATATGGCTCGTAATATCGGCGGGCTAGCAGGACTTTCTTACGATGTTCCAGCTATTACAATTAACCGTTACTGTTCTTCAGGTTTACAAAGTATCGCTTACGGAGCAGAGCGCATTATGCTTGGTCACTCTGAAGCTGTATTATCAGGCGGAGCGGAATCAATGAGTTTAGTTCCAATGATGGGACACGTTGTTCGTCCGAATAGTCGCCTTGTAGAAGCAGCACCAGAATATTATATGGGTATGGGGCATACAGCAGAGCAAGTTGCTGTGAAATATGGAATTTCTCGTGAAGAACAAGATGCATTTGCAGTAAGAAGTCATCAACGTGCTGCGAAAGCATTAGCTGCAGGGAACTTTGCGGATGAAACAGTATCTGTAGATGTGACGTTACGCTCGGTTGGATCAAACAACAAACTGCAAGAAGAAACAATCATTTTCGCACAAGACGAAGGTGTAAGAGCAGAGACGACGCTAGACATTTTAGGTAAATTACGTCCAGCATTTAACGTTCGCGGTTCTGTAACGGCTGGTAACTCTTCACAAATGAGTGACGGTGCAGCATCTGTACTATTAATGGATCGTGAAAAAGCAGTGAGCGATGGCATGAAGCCACTTGCAAAATTCCGTTCATTCGCAGTAGCTGGAGTACCACCAGAAGTAATGGGAATCGGCCCAATTGCTGCAATTCCGAAAGCGTTAAAATTAGCTGGTTTAGAGCTATCTGATATCGGTCTATTTGAACTAAATGAAGCATTCGCTTCTCAATCTATCCAAGTTATTCGTGAACTTGGTCTAGATGAAGAAAAAGTAAACGTAAACGGCGGTGCAATCGCACTTGGACATCCACTTGGCTGTACAGGAGCAAAACTAACACTATCTCTTATTCACGAAATGAAACGTCGCAACCAACAATTCGGTATCGTAACAATGTGTATCGGCGGCGGAATGGGAGCAGCGGGAGTGTTTGAATTACTATAAAAAAAGTGGAAGCGGCTCGCTCAGAATGTGAGGGCGCTAAAGCAAAGAATGGAAGCAACAAAGGTTTATAAAAAAATGAGAGCCAGCTTCTTTCAAAATGAGAAAAGCGGCTTATGAAAATATGAAGGAGGAAATTTTTATGGAAAAAACAGTAGGAAATGCGGTTAAAGGCGGTAGCTTTTTAGTAGAGGAAATTACAATTGATCAAGTGTTTACGCCAGAAGATTTTTCATCTGAGCATAAAATGATTGCAAAAACGACAGAGGACTTTATCGTAAATGAAGTTCTTCCGGAGCTTGAATATTTAGAACAACACGAGTTTGATCGTTCTGTGCGTCTTTTAAAAGAAGCTGGTGAACTTGGTTTACTAGGCGCTGACGTACCAGAAGAGTACGGCGGAATTGGTCTTGATAAAGTAAGCTCAGCGTTAATCGCAGAGAAATTCTCGCGCGCTGGTGGTTTTGCAATCACTCACGGTGCTCACGTTGGTATCGGATCGTTACCAATCGTATTATTCGGTAACGAAGAGCAAAAGAAAAAATATTTACCACTACTTGCAACTGGTGAAAAATTAGCGGCATACGCATTAACTGAGCCAGGTTCAGGATCTGACGCATTAGGTGCAAAAACAACTGCACGTTTAAATGCAGAAGGTACGCATTACGTATTAAATGGTGAAAAACAATGGATTACAAACTCTGCATTTGCTGACGTATTTATCGTATATGCAAAAATAGACGGTGAGCACTTCTCAGCATTTATCGTAGAGAAAGACTATGCTGGTGTATCTACAAGCCCTGAAGAGAAGAAAATGGGTATTAAATGTTCTTCAACTCGTACGTTAATTTTAGAAGATGCGTTAGTACCGAAAGAAAACCTACTTGGTGAAATCGGTAAAGGCCATATTATCGCGTTCAACATTTTAAATATCGGTCGTTATAAATTAGGTGTTGGTACAGTTGGATCTGCGAAACGTGCAGTAGAAATTTCAGCACAATATGCAAATCAACGTCAACAATTCAAACAACCAATCGCTCGCTTCCCATTAATTCAAGAGAAACTTGCGAATATGGCAGCGAAAACATATGCAGCTGAAAGCTCTGTATATCGTACAGTAGGTTTATTCGAAAGTCGCATGAGCACATTATCTGAAGAAGAAGTAAAAGACGGTAAAGCAGTAGCAGCTTCTATCGCTGAATATGCAATCGAGTGCTCTTTAAATAAAGTATTCGGTTCTGAAGTGTTAGATTATACAGTAGATGAAGGTGTTCAAATTCACGGTGGTTACGGATTTATGGCAGAGTACGAGATTGAAAGAATGTACCGCGATTCTCGTATTAACCGTATTTTCGAAGGAACGAACGAAATTAACCGCCTAATCGTACCAGGTACGTTCTTACGTAAAGCGATGAAAGGTGAATTACCATTACTACAAAAAGCACAAAAATTACAAGAAGAGTTAATGATGATGATGCCAGAAGAAGTAGGCGATGAGCCATTAGCACTTCAAAAATATTTAGTAAAGAACGCGAAGAAAATCGGTTTAATGGTAGCTGGATTAGCAGCTCAAAAATACGGTAAAGCATTAGATAAAGAGCAAGAAATTCTTGTGAATATCGCTGACATCGTAAGCAATCTTTACGCAATGGAATCAGCTCTTCTTCGTACAGAAAAAGCAATTAAAACAACTGGTCTTGAAAAGAATAAACAAAAAGTGTTATACACTGAAGTATTCTGCCAAGAAGCATTCAACGAAATCGAAGCAGATGCGAAAGAAACACTTATCGCAGTTGAAAATGGCGACATGCTGCGCATGATGTTATCATCATTACGTAAATTAACTCGCCACACACCACTTAACGTAATTCCGAAGAAGCGTGAAATTGCTGCAAAAATTTTAGAAGATGAGCGTTATACAGTTTAATAGCTGTAAAGAAAAGTAGTCGTATAAACGGCTACTTTTCTTTTTTTTGTAAAAATGAAATTTTTAGTGACAAAAAACTAATACCATTAGTATAATAAAACTAATGGTATTAGTTTTCGTGAAAAGGGAGCTGGAAATATGAGAGTGATACATGAAAAAACGGTATATCAATTGTCATTTTTGCCAAGAGTGTTTCCTGTGAATTGTTACTTTGTCGAGGAAGAAGATGGTTTAACTTTAATTGATGCGGCTTTGCCATATAGCGCAAAAGGAATTTTACAGGCGGCTGAGAAAATAGGGAAACCCATTACTAAGATTGTATTAACACATGCGCATGATGATCATATTGGTGCATTAGACGCATTAAAGGAAGTACTTCCTAATGTTCCAGTCTATATTTCTAAGCGGGACGCAAAGCTGTTAGAAGGAGATACGTCGTTACAAAAGAATGAACCAAATATACCGATAAAAGGCGGTGTACCTAAAAAGGTAAAAACGGTACCTGATGTTTTATTGGAAGATGGCGACCGAGTTGGATCGCTTCTTGCGATTATGACACCGGGACATACGCCAGGATCCATGTCGCTTCTTGATGTACGAAATAAAGCTCTTATTGTCGGGGATGCCTTCCAAACAAGAGGGGGTATGGCTGTTTCGGGGCAAATGAAATTTTGCTTTCCGTTTCCTGCAATGGCAACGTGGAGCAAAGAAATATCATTACAAAGTGCAGAGAAGCTAAGCGAATATGAGCCTTCCTTACTTGCGGCAGGACATGGGAAAATGATAAAGGATCCAGGCACTGTCATAAAACTTGCTATTAAGGAAGCTAAGCGGAATATAGAAAGTAGGAAAGAAGGTTAATTTATGTCACCGAGAATCGGACTTACATTACAGAAAATTGTAGAAACAGCGGCAGAGATTGCAGATACAAATGGAATACAAGAAGTAACGTTAGCTTCATTAGCGCAAACATTAGGAGTACGTTCACCCTCGCTATATAATCATGTGAAAGGTTTACAAGATGTACGGAAAAATCTCGGTATGTACGGAATAAAACAGCTGCATAACAGACTGGAAGAAGCGGCTGAGGGTAAACGTATGGATGAAGCAGTTCATGCTTTAGGAGAAGCGTATGTAGCATTCGTACGCAAACATTCTGGATTGTATGAAGCAACTTTTTTACGAGATGAAGAAGTAAGAAAAGCAGGTGACGGAATTGTAAAGCTTTGTCTTCATGTTTTACAACAATACGGCTTAGAAGGAGAGAATGCACTTCATGCGACACGTGGATTCAGAAGTATTTGTCATGGATTTGCGTCGATTGAACAGCAAGGTGGATTTGGTTTGCCGCTAGATTTAGATACAAGTTTACATGTATTATTGGAAACGTTTATTAAAGGATTACATGTAATGAGAGATTGAATAGGAAGCAAAAAAACGTGAATTTGTTACTGATCATGCTTTTTGTATAGTAGGCTGCGGTTTGCTGGAGGCAAAATTACAAGTGGTAGTTGTGTTCTTAATTCTTTCGTTAATTATAGGTGTTGCAGCTTGAGTATGAATAAGAGGAAACCTTAGAAGCGATTCTAAGGTTTTTTTAGTGCATATAATCCTAAAAGAAATAAATACTAAATCGTGAATGAACAAAGAAAGGTAGGAGTATTTTATGCAAAACTTAACAGAGCTTGAAGTAGAAAATTTACGTCATTTAATTGGTGGACATGCGACGATTATTAACAAATTGGACCAGTATGCACAGGCTTGTACAGATCCAGAGTTGAAACAAATGCTACAAAAGGATGCGCAAGATGCACGAAATACGAAACAGCAATTAATGACTTTTTTAGGATAGGGGGAAAAGAGAAATGAATGAAAAAGATATGGTAAATGATTATTTAGCAGGGTTAAATTCAAGTTTAACAAGTTATGCAAATTATATTTCTCAGTCTGATAATGAACAGTTACATCAAACGTTAATTCAAATTCGTAATCAAGATGAATCCCGTCAACGTAATATGTATGAATATGCAAAGCAAAAAAGTTATTATAAGCCGGCAGCACCTGCTAATCCAATGATTGTGCAGCAATTGAAAAGTCAATTAAGTGCGGAATAGTGTGATGAAAAAAACGAGCGAATGGATTCGCTCGTTTTTTTGTTTGGTATATGTCAATAAATACATAATAAATATTTTTTCAGTTGTAACAAATATGACGAAAATTAAATATAACAATTCACAAAAAGGACAAAAACTTTGCTCGATATTTCACAAAGTATCCATGGTTTCTATCGTGAGAACCTCTATAATTAGGGGTGTAAAGAACGAAAGAAATAGACTACATGATCAATTAGGAGAGATTGCTATGAATAGAAACACAAGAAAAATTGCAATTATCGGTACTGGATTAGTTGGATCAAGCTGTGCGTATTCCATTGTAAACCAAGGGATTTGCGAAGAGCTATTGTTAATTGATATAAATCATGAACGTGCAGTTGGAGAAGCGATGGATTTATCACATTGCATTAACTTTACAAATACAAGAACAAAAGTATATGCAGGAAGTTATGAAGACTGCAAAGATATGGACATTGTCATTATTACAGCAGGACCAGCGCCGAAGCCTGGACAAAGTCGTTTAGACACTTTAGGAGCAAGCGCTAAGATTATGGAGGGTGTTGTTGGCGGCGTAATGGAAAGTGGATTTGATGGCATTTTCTTACTCGCATCGAACCCAGTTGACATTATTACATATCAAGTGTGGAAGCTATCTGGATTACCTAGAAATCGTGTGATTGGTACAGGTACATCACTAGATTCTTCTCGCTTAAGAACAATTTTATCTGAAATGTTACATGTAGACCCTCGTAGTATTCATGGGTATTCATTAGGAGAACATGGTGATTCTCAAATGGTTGCTTGGTCTCACGTAACTGTTGGTGGAAAACCGATTTTACAAATTTTAGAAGAGAAAAAAGACCAATTTGGTGAAATAGATTTAGATGAAATTGTTGAGAAGACTGCAAAAGCTGGATGGGAAATTTATAAGCGCAAAGGAACTACTTATTACGGAATCGGAAATTCTTTAGCTTATATTGCGCGCTCAATTTTCAATGATGATCACCGTGTTATCGCTGTTTCAGCTATTTTAGATGGTGAATATGGCGAATACGATATTTGTACAGGAGTACCAGCAATTATTACTAGAGACGGTGTAAGAGAAGTGGTAGAACTAAACTTATCAGAAGATGAAGAAAGTCGCTTTGCAAAATCAAACGATGTTTTACGCGATTATATGAAAACAATTGGTTACTAAATTATAGGAGAAGGTGAAACAAATGAAGGAATATATAATGTCTCGTGTGTTTAAAGCTTCTGCCGGAATCGCACAGGGTATTTTCGTATCCCTTGGAATTGGTTTACTGATCGAAAATATAGGAAGAATTGTTGATATCCCATTACTTATTACAATCGGAGTTGTTGCAAAATCACTTATGGCACCAGCAATTGGAGCCGGGATTGCCTTTATGCTCGGTGCAAACGGACTCGTAATTTTCTCAGCAATGGTAGCTGGAGCAATTGGAGCAGGTTCCATTTCAATTACTGAAGCTGGTCTCATCATTAAAACAGGTGAACCAATCGGTGCATTATTAACAGCGATTTTAGCAGTTTATATTGGTAAACGATTAAGTGGAAAAACTGCTTTAGATATGATGCTCGTTCCATTTGCAGCAATATTAGGTTCTGGTTTAGTCGGTATTTGGTTAGCTCAAAATATTAGCCCAGTTTTAAATACAGTTGGAGCATTCATTAAAGATAGTTCAGCTGGTAGCCCGTTTATCGCTTCTATTGTGATTGCTGTAGTTTGGGGATTGTTACTTATCTCTCCAGCTTCATCAGCTGCGTTAGCGATAGCGCTTAGCTTAGATGGTGTTGCAGGCGGTGCAGCACTTGCAGGATGTGTTGCTCAATTTATCGGATTCTCTGTTATTTCAGCGAAAGAAAATAATTTAGGTGGCATATTAGCCCAGGCACTTTGTACTCCAAAAGTGCAGTTACCGAACATTACTAAAAATCCAATGATTCTCGTCCCAACTGTCGTTGCCAGTGCAATAGTTGGCCCAGTATCGGCACTAATTTTCCAACTGGAAGCAGGAAAAGAAATTGCAGGTCTTGGATTAAGCTCTCTTATCGCACCAATTAATTTAATTTCCAGTCAAGGGTGGGAAGTTGTCCCAGCGATGGTAATCACTTATATCATCATTCCAGTAGCTGTTTCTTATATACTGTACATTGCTCTTAAAAAAGCAGGTCGTATTCATTCTGGTGATATGACTGTACCGCAATCTTAAATTGAAAATCTCCTTTTATATAGAGAAAAGCAGACTGGAAGCCACAGTCTGCTTTTTACATTTTTTGATTTTGTTTTACTGGAACACGTACGGTTTCTTTTGCTAATAACAACTGAACGCCGAAGTAAAGTACGCTTGCAAGCGTCATTCCAGAAATGGCGTCTACAAATGCATGCTGCTTCGTAAATAATGTTGATAAAATAATAAGCGTACCGAAGAAAGTAAGGATGTAATATTCCAAAGTATGCTGTTCTCTACGCTTAAAGGCAGCTAACATAATTACAAATGTCGTAAGGACATGAATGCTTGGGAAACAGTTTACTGGTTGATCAATACTATAAATATAGCGGACTAGTTCGGAAAATACGTCTGTTCCAACGACGGTTGGGCGTGGTACAGTTGTCTGCCAAAAAAAATAAATCGAAAAACAAGCAAGTTTTCCAAGAATTACACTACTTAAAGTGACATAATATTGCTTTCGATCAGCAAAACAGTAATAAATAAGTGCACCGTATAAGTATGGAAACCAAAGTAAGTAAGGAATAATAAATGCTTTCACAAATGGAATCCAATCATCTACTACAGTTGTGACATCTACTGCGTGAACAGTAGATTTATTTAATACATCGTAAAGGGGACTTACGAGTACGAGTAGAAGTATATAACTTAACGGAAGAAGAGATGAAAGTTTAAATTTCTTCATGATAATCTCCTATGTTTTAGTAATGTAAATAAATTCAATTGATTATAATATAGAAAATCCAATTGGGCTATCGATTTTACTTACATTTTCTTGAATTCACCTTACATTTTTGTCACTTGACTTAAAAGAGGGGGAGGGTGCTATATGAAGCGTTCATTTTATTTCTTAGTTTTTATATTGTTATGCCTAGTGAGTACTGGGTGTGCAAAGGATAAAGAAGGAGAGAAATTAGAATACAACGGGAGAGCACTCGTAATTGGAGTTGTTGGTGAAAAGCCGAAAGATACGTTTAGAAATATAAAGTTTGAAAAAGTGAAGTTAGAAGAACTGAAAAAGGAATCTGGAGCAGTAGATGGTTTTCTAATAATGAAAGAGCACTTTCAAGAAGCTTCGAAAGAGCAGTATAAAGATTTATTTTTATCGTTAAAGAAACCAGTGTTTTTTATTGGCTTACAAGATAAATCATATTCGACTTTTATTACAAAAAATATAGAGTATAACAGTGCACCAAAAGATGTAAATGCTATGTACGCGCAAGGTTTTGCAAATATTGGAAGTGGCGAAGGGCAACAATGGGGAGTAGGTTTATCGAATGGTGGAAATACAGAAGAAAGTATTCATAATATGTATATAGTAGTATTTCAAACCATTTCGGACTATTTAAGTCGATGATGAAGGAGCCTGTAAAAGGACTTCTTATTTTTTAAATAAAGTGAAACTTTAATCAGTGGGGGTTTTGTCCATTCCCCACTGATTATTAGCCCGCACCAATCAGGCTTTTACGGGAAGTTATCTCCCACCTAACTTCCTCGCATTTGCCGAATTTCGAGGTGGGAGTCTTACTGCCCGTTAATACGGGATAAACGTTTGTTTAAGATATATGTTCGGTATAGAAAATCATGTATTCCAAAGGTGATATAGAAAAACATGAAATTAATCAAACGTTTGTTTAAGAGGTATGTTCGGTATGGAAGAATTCATGTATTCCAAAGGGCGGGGTAGAAAAACATGAAATTAATCAAACGTTTGTTTAAGGTATATGTTCGGTATAAAAGAATCTACGTATTCCGAAGGTTGAGGTAGAAAAATATGAAATTAATCAAACGTTTGTTTAAGATATATGTTCGGCGTGGGATGAGAAAAAATTTTTAAAAAATTATATATTTATTTTTTCTTAATAAATGGCGGAAAAATAAGAAAAATTAGCAGGATTATTAAAAATTATCACGAAATAAGTAAAAGTTTAGCGAATAATCGTTTGAAATAATAAAATGTTTTCTATATGATAAAGGTAAAGGTTAGTAAAAAAGTAGGTGAATTTATGACAGTAACATTTTATTCATATCCAAAATGTGGCACATGTCAAAAAGCAAAGAAATGGTTTGAGGCAAACGATGTAGCATATGAGATGATTCATATTGTTGAAAATCCACCGTCAAAAGAAGATTTACGTAATTTACATGAGAAAAGTGAATTACCATTAAAAAAATTCTTTAATACAAGTGGAATGCGTTACCGCGAACTTGGTTTAAAAGATAAGTTAAAGGATGCAAGCGAAGACGAAATGTATGAGCTTTTAGCATCTGATGGCATGTTAATTAAACGTCCAATTGTAACAGATGGAACGAGTGTAACACTTGGTTTTAACGAAGAGCAGTTTGAAAGTGTGTGGAAAAAGTACCAATAAGGTATTTTTACATAATTAATACATTCACTGGAGGTACAGTCATGAGCATTCCAAATAATTTACGTTACTCTGAAGAACACGAATGGGTAAAAACAGAAGGTAATGCGGTTGTTATCGGTATTACTCATTTTGCGCAAGGTGAGTTAGGCGATATCGTATTCGTTGAACTTCCTGAAGTAGGTGCAACAATCCAAGCTGACGAGCCATTCGGAAGCGTAGAATCTGTTAAAACAGTTTCTGAATTATACGCACCTGTAAGTGGTAAAGTTGTAGCAGTAAACGAAGAATTAAGTGACCAACCAGAACTAGTTAACGAATCTCCATACGAGGGTGCATGGATGGTTAAAGTTGAACTTTCTGATGCAAGCCAAGTTGAGAAGTTATTAACTGCAGAAAAATATGCAGAAATGACAAACCAAGACTAATTATAGTCGAAGAAAAAGGACAGCCTTTGTGCTGTCCTTTTTTATGTTGTGTACATAATGAATTTAAAAACATATATATTAATTATTATGTAGGAGAACGTTTTTGAAAAACTTTTTTCATGGAGGCTTCATGCTGAGCGAGCCGCTTGCGCTTTTCATTGTCTAGCTCCACCTCCTAGCCCTTCATGTCTAAGAACCTTCCGTACGAGAAGACAAAAAGCGTCTTCTGTACGAAAGAACCTTAGCCAACAGGGCTAAACAGTCGGTTCCGCTTTTCGTTATTGTCCAGCTCCAGCGGCTAGAACAGTCGGTCATTTCACTCCTTCACTTGAGGCAAAGAGCGCCTCTAGTTCAGGAGTTCCAATGCCCTCTTGTTCTGAGCGAGCCGCTTCCGCTTTTCTTTTGCAAAAATAAACAGGAAACAACATGAAAATAACGAATATACTATATACTAAGTTAAAGGTTGTATAGTATATGGTGATCGGGTGATGACATATGATTTATGTGGAAAAAGTCATTATTGTAGAAGGTAAATCGGATAGAAGAAAGATTGAATCTATTATTCGTGAACCAGTGGAAATTGTTTGTACAAATGGTACAATTGGTTTGTCGAAAATGGATGAGCTCATTGATCAATTTTTTGATAAGGACGTATATGTGCTAGTGGATGCTGATGATGCAGGAGAAAAGTTAAGGAAACAATTCCGAAAAGAATTTCCGCAAGCAGAGCATATTTATATTGATCGCTCGTATCGCGAGGTGGCGACTGCACCTTCTTCACATTTAGCAAATGTATTATGGGGAGCAGACATTGACGTTTATACAGAATATTTACGGTAAGGAATGATAGAAGTGATTGATTGGACAGGTGCCGAAGCTACAGCCCTAATAGGAAATGAAGAAAAAACAGTGTTATATGTGTATACACCAATGTGTGGAACATGCCAATTGGCAAAGAAGATGTTAACGGTCGTTGAGATGACGATTGAAGATTTGAAAATTGGAATGTTAGATTTAAATTATGCCCCGCATTTAGCGAAAGAGTATGGGATAGAAAGTGTACCGTGTTTACTTATTTTTGAAAATGGGATACTGATGAAGAAAATATATGCATTTCATTCGGTTGAATATTTATATACGGAATTAAAGTAGGCGGCAAAGTTTTTGCCGCCTCGACATATTTCTTGGGAAATATGTCGACATGCGTGATAGATACAGTATTTGTCGAGCGAAAATAACAGGATTGTCCTTTAATAAGAGGGAATGGTATGTAATAGAAAGTGATATGAGGGATGTGGTTTAGGATGAAATTATATTCTTTGCTTCAATCATTTGTAAATTACGCTAATGGTCAATATCATTTAGAACCGCTTTTAAGGCAAGGAGAAAGAACTGTTAATTTTCGTTTTGGAGATGAATGCTGTTCGTTACAAATTTCAAGAGATTATATAGAACTTTTGAAAGAGGCGAGAGGAACGGAACAAATCGTTTGTTTAGAGGAAGAGGATGTACAAAAATTAGTGACTGGAAATATGAGGTTGCAAAATTTAATGAGTGATGGACGGGTACAATATTCTGGAACGTATCGAACGATGTTATTAGTTGAATCGATGTTTCATATATGTAAACCGATGTCAGTCGGTGCTTAAAATTCTGAAGTTTCTTTTTTTACGAAAATTTCTGTTGACAGAGCGTGTGGATATTGATACAATTCAATTCATAAAATATAGACAATTTCATAAATTTTAAATCAGACGAAAATTTAATCTGATTTCTCTTATTAAGAGAGGTGGAGGGACTGTGCCCTGTGAAGCCCGGCAACCGTCAACTTATGTTGAAATGGTGCCAATTCCTGCAAAGCAAATGCTTTGAGAGATGAGAGAGAGGGATAATGTTGTTATATACGCATATAAACCTTTCTGCTTCTCTAGAAGCGGAAAGGTTTTTTGTTGTTTGAATGCGGAGGACATTCAAATAATAAGAGGAGCTATAACGATGGACTACACGCATGAAAAATAAAAAAATGCGGAGTCTATCCAAAGTTTTATGAAATCTAGCTCCAGCGGCTAGAACAGTCGGTCGTTTCATCCCTTCCTATGAGGCAAAAAGCGCCTCTACGTCTGGGATTCCAACGCCCTCTTGTTCTAAGCGAGCCGCTTGCGCTTTTTATTTAAAAAAGGGGTGAACATCATGATCTTATTAGAAAATGTAAAGAAAATATATAAGGCAAAAAGCGGTGATGTCACTGCTGTAGATAACGCCAACTTAAAAGTAGATAAGGGTGAAATATTTGGTGTTATTGGATATAGTGGCGCTGGGAAAAGTTCGTTAATCAGATTGTTTAATCAGTTAGAGAAACCAACTTCTGGCCAAATTACAATTGCGAATCGTGTGATTTCAGCGATTACTGGAAATGAACTTCGTAAGGCAAGACAAGAAATCGGAATGATTTTTCAGCATTTCAACTTACTTTGGTCACGAACTGTGCGTGAAAATATCGCATTCCCACTTGAAATTGCAGGTGTCGATAAGGCGGAGAGAAGAAAACGTGTCGATGAGTTAATTCATCTTGTTGGATTAGAAGGAAGAGGAGACGCGTACCCATCTCAGCTAAGTGGTGGACAAAAGCAGCGCGTCGGGATTGCAAGAGCGTTAGCAAATAATCCACAAGTACTTTTATGTGATGAAGCAACGTCAGCTCTTGATCCGGAAACGACAGATCAAATTTTAGATTTATTGTTAGATATTAATAAGCGTCTCGGCTTAACAATTGTATTGATTACGCATGAGATGCACGTTATTCGCAAAATTTGTAATCGAGTTGCTGTAATGGAGAAAGGGAAAATCGTAGAAACGGGTCCAGTACTTGACGTATTCCGTAATCCACAGCAAGACATTACAAAACGATTTGTACAGCAGTTAACTGATTCTGAAGATACGAATGAAACGATTGAAAGTTTAATAGAAAAGTATCCAGATGGAAAAGTAATTCGTTTGCAGTTTGTCGGTGAAGCGGTAGAAAGACCGGTACTTCAAAGGTTAATGCAGCGCGGTGATATAGAAGTTAGCATTTTGCAAGGAAATATCGCGCAAACGAATAACGGATCTTACGGAAGTTTAGTCGTTCATTTAAATGGTGAAGAAACAGCGATCCAGCAAGCAATAGAAGGGATTCATCAAGATCAAGTAGAGCTGGAGGTGATTGCACATGGATAAGTTAATCGCAAATATTGATTGGAATCAAATGTTAGAAGCAACTGGTGAAACGTTATATATGACGGCAATCGCAGCGCTTGCCACATTTGTTTTAGGACTTATTTTAGGATTATTACTCTTTATGACAGCGAAAGATAATTTATGGGAAAATAAAGCGATTAATACGGTGATTGGAGCGTTCGTAAACATTTTCCGTTCTATACCGTTCATCATTTTAATTATTTTATTAATCCCATTCACAAAGATTCTTCTTGGAACAATTCTCGGAGCGAGTGCAGCGCTGCCAGCTTTAATTATTGGAGCGGCACCATTTTACGCGAGAATGGTTGAAATCGCACTTCGTGAAATTGATAAAGGTGTAATTGAAGCTTCAAAAGCAATGGGAGCAAAAACAAGCACAATCATTTTGAAAGTGTTAATTCCAGAATCGTTACCAGCTTTAGTATCTGGTATTACGGTAACGACAATTGCTTTAGTAGGCTATACAGCAATGGCAGGTGTTGTTGGTGCTGGTGGTCTTGGAACACTTGCTTACTTAGAGGGATTCCAGCGTGGAAATAACGATGTAACAATCGTTGCGACAATTTGTGTATTACTCGTTGTATTTTTAATTCAGTGGATTGGTGATAGTTTAACGACTCGAATAGATAAAAGATAATGAAAACAGGGGGATATTTCAAATGAAAAAATTATTACTTACAGCACTTATTTCAACTTCAATTTTTGGGTTAGCTGCTTGTGGCGGGAAAGATAAAGATGAAAAGAAACTTGTTGTTGGTGCTTCTAACGTACCGCACGCTGAAATTTTAGAAAAGGCAAAACCGTTACTTGAGAAAAAAGGAATTGAGTTAGAAATTAAAAAATTCCAAGACTACGTATTACCGAATAAATCGTTAGCGGATAAGGAATTAGATGCAAACTACTTCCAGCACATTCCGTATTTAGAAAAAGAGATTAAAGATAAGAAATATGATTTTGAAATAGCAGGAAAAATTCATTTAGAACCGATTGGTGTGTATTCTCAAAAATATAAGAGCTTAAAAGAACTTCCAAACGGGGCGACAATTATTATGAGTAATTCTGTTACTGATCATGGTCGTGGTTTAGCAATTTTACAAAAAGAAGGCATTTTAAAAATTAAAGACGGAGTAGAGCCAGTTAAAGCAACTCCAAAAGATATTGCGGATAATCCGAAAAACTTAAAGTTCAAAACAGATATCGAGCCTGGTTTATTGCCACAAGTGTATAACAATAAAGAAGGCGATGCGGTTCTAATTAATTCTAACTATGCAATTGATGCGAAATTAAACCCAGAAAAAGACGCGATTGCAATTGAAGGAAATGATTCTCCATACGCAAACGTAGTAGCTGTTCGTAAAGGCGATAAAGATAAAAAAGAGATTAAAGCTCTTATAGAAGTACTGCATTCTAAAGAAATTGAAGACTTTATTACTAAAGAATATAAAGGGGCAGTTGTTCCTGTAAAAGAATAATTGCGGAAAAAGGGCTGGTGTATGCCGGTCCTTTTTTTACTACATAACTATAGGGGAGAAGGGGACATCATATGAAAAAGATTCTATTGTCAGTTGTTACAGCACTGTCTGTATTTACATTAGCTGCTTGCGGGGGGAAAGATGAGAATAAGCTTGTCGTTGGCGCTTCTAATATACCGCACGCTGTTATTTTAGAAAAGGCACAGCCAATATTAGAGAAAAAGGGCATTAAGTTAGAGATAAAAAAATTCCAGGATTATGTTTTACCAAATAAGGCATTAGCTGATAAAGAAATCGATGCAAATTATTTTCAACATATCCCTTATTTAGATAAAGAGATTCAAGAAAAAGGATACAAAATTGTAAATGCAGGAAAAATTCATTTAGAGCCAATGGGCATTTATTCTAAGAAATATAAAAGCTTAAAAGAACTTCCAGATGGCGGAACAGTTATTATGAGTAATAACGTAGCGGAGCGTGGCCGTATGCTCGCATTGTTACAAAAAGGCGGCGTTATTAAATTAAAAGACGGTGTAGATGTTGTTAAAGCAACAGTAAAAGATGTTGTAGAAAATCCGAAAAATTTAAAGTTTAAAACAGATGTAGAACCTGGACTTTCACCCAAGCTGTACGAAAACAATGAAGGTGATGCTTTATTTATTAATTCAAACTACGCAATTGATGCGAAATTAAATCCAACAAAGGATGCAATTGCAATTGAAGGATCAGACTCTCCTTATGCAAATATTATCGCAGTTCGTAAAGGTGACGAGAAGAAAAAAGAAATTAAAGAGTTAGTAGACGTATTGCATTCAAAAGAAATTCAAGACTTTATCAATAAAGAATATAAAGGTGCTGTACTTCCAGTAAATGAATAGGTGCTGGGAAGGACTGGGAATAACCCAGTCCTTTTTTCTTTATATATATAAGAAGAAAGGTGTATCATAAGAGGATGTAAAGGAAATACTTATATACATTTGTGAAAAAATTGTTACATTTTCTTAGTGTTTGCGATATCATTTTATTTGATATAAGATTAGAATGAGAATAAAATGAGAATATGAACGTTTTAGTAATTTTTAAAATGTATATAGAGGATTAATGGAGGTATTGAGATGGCTGGTTCTACATTAACGGTTAAAGACTTACACGTATCAATCGATGGCAAAGAAATTTTAAAAGGTGTAAACCTTGAAGTAAAAGGTGGAGAAATCCACGCAATTATGGGACCTAACGGAACAGGTAAATCAACTTTATCTTCTGCGATTATGGGTCACCCAAAGTATGAAGTAACAGAAGGTAGCATCATCATCGACGGTGAAGATGTATTAGAAATGGAAGTAGATGAGCGTGCGCTAGCAGGTCTATTCTTAGCAATGCAATATCCAAGTGAAATTAGCGGAGTAACAAACGCGGACTTCTTACGTTCTGCAATTAATGCACGTCGTGAAGAAGGCGATGAAATTTCTCTTATGAAATTTATCCGTACTTTAGATAAAAACATGGAATTCCTAGAAATGGATCCAGAAATGGCACAACGTTACTTAAACGAAGGTTTCTCTGGTGGAGAGAAAAAACGTAACGAAATTCTTCAATTAATGATGATTGAGCCAAAAATCGCAATCTTAGATGAAATCGACTCAGGTCTTGATATCGATGCATTAAAAGTTGTATCTAAAGGTATTAACCAAATGCGCGGCGAAGAGTTCGGCTGCCTAATGATTACGCATTACCAACGTTTATTAAACTACATCACTCCAGACTTCGTTCACGTTATGATGAACGGTCGTATCGTTAAATCTGGTGGCCCTGAGCTTGCACAACGTCTAGAAGCTGAAGGTTACGACTGGATTAAAAAAGAATTAGGTATTGAAGACGAAACAGCAGAGCAAGAAGCGTAAGAGAGGAGCATAAACATGACAATCGGTACATTACCTTTCGATCAAGAAACAATCCGTCAGCGCGCAAGCGAAGTAAACGAAGCTGCTTGGTTGACTGAGTTCCGCTTACAAGCTCTTGCACAAGCAACTGAACTTCCAATGCCAACGCCTGATAAAACGAAAATTGAAAAATGGGACTTTATCGGAAAAGGCGACGCTGCTAAGCAAGAGCCTGTAAGTTCTTTAACAGAGCTTCCAGAAGCAGTGAAAAACTTAATCGATGAAAATAACAGCGTATTAGTACAACGTACTGGTACAACTGCTTTCGTTTCTTTAGCAGAAGAAGCAAAAGAAAAAGGTGTTATTTTTACAGACATCGTAACAGCTGCAACAGAGCATGCTGAATTAGTACAAAAGTACTTAATGAAAGACGGCGTGAAAGTAGACGAGCATCGTCTAACTGCACTTCATGCTGCATTAATCAACGGCGGTGCATTCGTATATGTTCCGAAAAACGTTGTTCTTGAAACTCCACTTCAAGCTGTATTCTTAGTAGACGGCGAAGAAGCTAACGTATATAACCACGTATTATTCGTAGCTGATGCGAACAGTACTGTAACATATGTAGAAAACTACGTTGCAAATGAAAATGCTAAAGGTATTGCAAATATCGTAGCAGAAGTAATCGTGGAACAAGGCGCACAAGTGAAATTCGGTGCGGTTGATCTATTAGCAAAAGACGTAACAACTTACGTTAACCGCCGCGGAATTGTTGGACGCGACGGCCGCATTGATTGGGCTCTAGGCCTTATGAATGACGGAAATACAATCTCAGAGAACGTTACGAACTTAATGGGCGACGGATCATATGCTGATACAAAAACAGTAACAATTGGTCGTGGTAACCAAACACAAAACTTTACAACTAAAGTTGTTCACTTCGGTAAACACTCTGAAGGTTGGATTTTAAAACACGGTGTACAAAAAGATAGTGCAACATCTATCTTTAACGGAATTGGTAAGATTGAACACGGTGCATCTAAATCAAATGCACAACAATCTTCTCGCGTTCTTATGTTAGATGAGAAAGCTCGCGGTGATGCAAACCCAATTCTTTTAATCGACGAAGATGATGTAATGGCAGGTCACGCAGCTTCAGTAGGCCGCGTAGATCCATACCAATTATACTACTTGATGAGCCGTGGGATTCCAAAACGCGAAGCAGAACGTTTAGTCATCCATGGATTCTTAGCACCTGTAGTAAATGAGCTTCCAATTGAAGGAGTAAAGGCACAGCTTGTTGAGGTAATTGAAAGGAAAGTTCGCTAATGAATATTCATGAAATACGCAAACAGTTTCCAATTCTTGATCAAAAAGTGAACGGCAAACAACTTGTTTATTTCGATAGTGCAGCAACTTCTCAAAAACCAATTCAAGTCATTGAAACGTTAGAACGTTATTATAAAGAATATAATTCTAACGTGCATCGCGGTGTTCATACGCTCGGTACGAAAGCTACCGACGCGTATGAAGGTGCACGTGAGAAAGTTCGCAAGTTTATTAATGCGAAATCAATGGAAGAGATTATTTTCACGCGCGGAACGACAACTGCATTAAATACAGTAGCAGCTAGCTATGGTCTTGATAATGTAAAAGAAGGCGATGAAATCGTCATCTCTTACATGGAGCACCATAGTAACATCATTCCGTGGCAACAAGTTGCGAAGAAAACTGGTGCAACTTTAAAATACCTTCCGCTTCAACTAGACGGTACAATTTCTTTAGAAGATGTTCGTCAAACAGTTACACCGAATACAAAAATCGTTTCTATCATGCACGTTTCTAACGTACTTGGAACGATTAACCCTGTAAAAGAAATCGGAGCAATCGCACATGAAAACGGTGCAATCATGATCGTTGATGGAGCACAAAGTGCACCTCATATGAAAGTGGATGTACAAGATTTAAACTGTGATTTCTACGCATTATCTGCTCATAAGATGTGCGGACCAACAGGTGTCGGCGTATTATATGGTAAGAAAGAATTGCTAAACAATATGGAACCAATTGAATTTGGTGGTGAAATGATTGATTTCGTAGACTTACAAGAGTCTACTTGGAAAGAGCTTCCGTGGAAGTTCGAAGCAGGTACACCGATTATCGGTAATGCAATCGGACTTGGTGCGGCAATTGATTTCCTAGAAGAAATCGGTCTTCATAATATTGAAAAGCATGAACATGAATTAGCGCAATACGCTTTAGAGAGACTATCAGAAGTAGATGGCGTTACAATTTATGGTCCAAAGCATCGCGCTGGTCTAGTTACATTTAATATTGAAGACGTACATCCTCACGATGTAGCAACTGTATTAGATGTAGAAGGCATTGCGGTTCGCGCAGGACATCACTGTGCACAACCGCTTATGAAGTGGCTAAAAGCTTCTTCTACAGCACGTGCGAGCTTCTATTTATATAATACAAAAGAAGAAATTGATACATTTGTTGAATCACTAATCAAGACAAAGGAGTATTTCACAAATGTCATTTAATAATTTAGATACGTTATATCGTCAAGTTATTATGGATCATTATAAAAATCCTCGTAACCATGGCGTGTTAGAAGATAGTGTTACCGTTAACTTGAACAATCCAACTTGCGGCGATCGTATTCAACTTACGATGAAAGTAGAAGAGGGTATTGTACAAGAAGCGAAGTTTGAAGGCGAAGGATGTTCAATTTCAATGTCTTCAGCTTCAATGATGACACAAGCAGTAAAAGGAAAGAAAATTGAAGAGGCCCTTAAGCTTTCTAAAATTTTCTCTGACATGATGCTAGGAAAAGAGTATGATGACAGCATTGATTTAGGAGATATTGAAGCATTACAAGGCGTATGCAAGTTCCCGGCACGTATTAAATGTGCAACATTAGCGTGGAAAGCGTTAGAAAAGGGCTTAAACGAAGATAAGTAATGTTAAAGGTTCCTAAAAACGAGGTTATATAAGGAGGGACACACCAACATGGCGAAGCAACTGCCAGATATCGGCGATTATAAATATGGTTTCAAGGATAAAGACGTTTCGATTTTCCGTGCTGGACGCGGTTTAACAAAAGAAATCGTTGAAGAGATTTCACGTATGAAAGAAGAACCACAGTGGATGTTAGACTTCCGTTTAAAATCACTGGATAAGTTCTATGAAATGCCAATGCCACAATGGGGCGGCGACTTAAACGACTTAGATTTCGATGAAATTACGTACTACGTAAAACCATCTGAGAAATCTGAGAAGTCTTGGGATGAAGTACCTGAGGAAATTAAAGCGACATTTGATAAATTAGGTATTCCTGAAGCTGAGCAAAAATATTTAGCTGGTGTATCTGCACAGTACGAATCTGAAGTTGTATACCACAACATGAAAGAAGACCTAGAAGATCTAGGAGTCGTCTTCAAAGATACAGATAGCGCATTAAAAGAGAACGAAGATATTTTCCGTGAGCATTTCGGAAAAGTAATCCCACCAACAGACAACAAATTCTCTGCATTAAACTCTGCAGTTTGGTCTGGTGGATCATTCATCTACGTTCCAAAAGGTATTAAAGTTGATACACCACTTCAAGCGTATTTCCGTATTAACTCTGAAAATATGGGACAATTCGAGCGTACGCTTATCATCGTAGACGAAGGCGCACACGTACACTACGTAGAAGGTTGTACAGCACCTGTTTACACGACTAACTCACTTCATAGTGCGGTAGTAGAAATCATCATTAAGAAAGATGCATATTGCCGTTATACAACAATCCAAAACTGGGCGAACAACGTATACAACCTAGTTACAAAACGTGCGGTTTGTGAAGAAAACGCAACGATGGAATGGATTGACGGTAACATCGGATCTAAATTAACGATGAAATACCCAGCAGTTATCTTAAAAGGCGAAGGCGCTCGTGGTTTAACATTATCTATCGCGATTGCTGGTAAAGGCCAACACCAAGATGCTGGTGCGAAAATGATTCACTTAGCACCAAACACGTCTTCAACAATCGTTTCTAAATCGATTGCGAAGCATGGTGGTAAAGTAACTTACCGTGGTATCGTACAATTCGGACCAAAAGCGAAAAACTCTCGCTCTAACATCGAGTGTGACACGTTAATCATGGATAACCAATCTACATCTGATACAATTCCTTACAACGAAATCAAAAACGATTACGTTTCACTTGAGCACGAAGCGAAAGTATCTAAAGTATCAGAAGAACAATTATTCTACCTAATGAGCCGCGGTATTTCTGAGCAAGAAGCTACAGAAATGATCGTAATGGGCTTCATCGAGCCATTCACTCGCGAACTTCCAATGGAATACGCAGTTGAAATGAACCGTCTAATCAAGTTTGAGATGGAAGGTTCTATTGGTTAATATTTAAAAGTGGAAGCGGCTCGTTCAGAATGTGAGGGGGATGGAGCTTCTGACGTAGAGGCGCTTTTTGCCTCATAGGAAGAAGTGAAGCCACCGAACATTCTATCCGCTGGAACTGGATAATATATGTATGAAGAAAGCGCCCTGCATAGCAGGGCGCTTTTTTATGTTGTATATTCGGGTTCGACTGTAAGATACCCGGGTGGGTGTTTAATGAAATATATCGGCGATTATTTCAATATATCAGCGGTTCGACAAGGAATATCGATTTGTCGACAAAGTAAGACAAAAGAAATCCCTCATATCCCCCTCAACATTTAAATACGAGAGGAGCACCTATATGGAAGTAAGACAAAGATACTGACAAATCTCCTCCCCCACCAACTAGAATCATTTCACAAAAATTCCCCCCTCAAACTAATCAACAGACTAGAAAAAGTAATATAAAGTTTTCCATATTAAAAGGGCAATCTTTGGCTTTTTCTTATAATGCGAGTACAATGTAGAATAGCAAGAAAAGACGAAAAGTATTTACAGGATTATTGCGTACGTATAGCGTAAATGGCAGTAAGGAACTGAGAGGAGGTTTTTTCTCTGAATATAAATAAAGAAACAATCATCCACCTTTATCATACAAACGATATACATAGTCATTTTGAAAATTGGCCGCAAATTTCTCGGTTTGTACAAGGGGAGAAAAGGCGAAGACAGGAAGCGGGAGAGACTGTTTTAACTGTGGATATTGGCGATCATGTGGATCGTTTTCATAGTATTTCGGAAGCGACAAATGGACTTGGGAATACAAAATTATTAAATGAGGCGTTATATGATTATGTAACGATCGGAAATAATGAAGGAATTACATTGGCGAAAGAGCATTTGAATCGTCTATATGATGATGCTGGGTTTGAGGTGCTCGTAGCGAACTTATTTGAAAAAGAGGGTGTACGTCCGGCGTGGGCGCAGCCTTATAAATTACATACAACGACAGATGGGATTACGATTGCCTTTATTGGATTAACGGTAGCTTATCCAGAGTTTTATCATATGTTAGATTGGCATATTGAAGATCCAATCATCCATTTAGAGTCTATTTTAGAAGAAGTTAAGGATACAGCTCATATTACTGTTGTGCTTTCTCATCTTGGAAAAAGTATGGATGAGTATATGGCGGAGCATTATGATATAGATGTTATTTTAGGGGCACATACGCATCATTTATTTGAGCGTGGCGTTCTTGTGGATAATACTTTGCTTTGCTGTTGTGAAAAGTGGGGACATTACGTTGGTCACGTTCAGCTTACTGTGGATAAAGAGACGAAGAGACTGTTGAAAAAAGACGGTAGAGCGATTAAGACAGAACGGTTAGGTGCTTATAGCGAGCCGTTATCCACAATTGAAATGCTAAAGGAAGAAAGTAAACAGATAATGGCCGAGCCTGTCGTTCATTTAAAAGAATCATTGCCGGTTGATTGGTTTAAGGAGACGACGTTTTCTCATATGTTGGCAAGTGCACTTAAAGAGTGGTGTAATGCGGATGTTGGGATGGTGAATGCTGGTGTACTTCTTGAGGGATTAAATGAAGGTGTTGTGACGCGCGGAGATATTCATCGGATTTGTCCACATCCAATTAATCCATGTCTGTTAAAAGTACCAGGGAAAACGTTAAGAGAAGTTATTTTGAAAGCGCGCCGTCCGAATATGGAAAATCTAGAGGTGAAAGGATTCGGATTTCGTGGAAAAGTAATGGGGAAAATGATTTACGATGGTTTGGAAGTGATTCCAGATACGATTCCAGGGAATAAAATTTTACTAGAAGATGTATTGATTAACGGCGAATCGCTGGAATTAGACCGGATATATACGGTAGGAACGATTGATATGTTTACATTCGGATACTTATACCCAGAGCTATCCACACTTTCTGACAAACAATATTATATGCCGGAATTGCTTAGAGATGTATTAACAGACATGTTGATAACTTATACATCTTCAGTCAAACTATAGGCTAGTTAACTTGTAACACTCATTTTTCTCTTGTCATAAAGATAAGAAAGAGAGGAGTGTGAACTATGGTTAATGTAGAGCCAATTATAATTGATAACTATACGTTCATTGCTGTTAGCGTAAAACTTCCAAAGACAAATTTGCTAGCTGTAATGAGCGATAAAGGATATATTATGTGCGGTGCTTTAGATGTAGGTCTTCTAAATGAGAAGTTAGGTGATCGAGGAATTATTGCTGGCCGTGCGGTTGGTGTAAGAACGATTGAACAACTTCTTGAAGCACCGCTGGAATCAGTAACGACTGGAGCCGAAGCTTTAGGTATTCCGGTAGGCACAATCGGAAAAGATGCACTATTAAAAATGAGATAAGCATATATCATCCCTCTTTCTTGCATAGAAATAATATAAGAAGGAGGGTTTTCTGATGGGCATATTTCGTTCGAAAAATTCGCGGTTTCGAAGGGGACCGATTTCCTTTCGGTATATACTGCTTATTTCATTTATTATTTTTATCGTAATGGTAGTTCAAGGTTTATGGATTGTAAATAAAAGTATTCAGCCAACGTTAATTAAGTATGGGGAAACAGAGACTCATAAAATGGCAACAGCAGTTATGACGAAAGCGGTAAAAGACCGGATTAATGAAGGGTTTGATGTAGATTCATTAATGAAAGTACAAACGGATAGGAACGGGAAAGTATCTACAATTGATTTAAATACAAAACAAGTAAATGAAATATTAACATCGACTACTGCATACATAGAAAAATATTTACAACAAGTAGAAAAAGGGGATACGAAAGCACTTGGTATTTTTGAAGAGAATGGGGTATCTATGTCAGTTCCTTTTGGACGCATAACTGATAATGCGCTTCTTGGTAATATAGGACCAGATATTCCGATTAATTTTACGCCAATTGGTCATGTGAATACGGATATTAAACAATTAGTTGAGCCGCAAGGAATTAATAATACAGCGATCAAAATTATTATGGAAGTGGAAGTGACGTTACAAGTTATGATTCCGTTACGCACGAAAGAAATTAAAGTGAAGCAAAACATTCCGATTGCGACGCGCATCGTTCAAGGTGAAGTGCCTACTTATTACGGAAGCGGGGGAGTTGTTGTACCAGATAAAAAGAAAACGGATAATTAGTCAGTAGTGTTCTATTGATTTATATTTATAAAAATAACCGTAGCAATTTGCTACGGTTATCGTTTTGTATTTGCTCGTTCTTTTCGTTCCCAAAGGCTTAAATGCATGTATGGATCGAAAGCCCATTCTGTATAGCCATTGTCTTTATACATGCCGAAATGTAAGTGGGGCGGGAATTTTCCAGCTGTACCAGGAGGACCGTAGCCGGTACTACCGACAAATCCGATTACTTTTCCTGGTTCGACAATTTGTCCGAGCTGTATTTCTTTAGAGAACCCGCCTAAATGAGCGTAATAGTGGTAATTATTATGAAGGTCACGAATACCAATGCGCCATCCACCAAGACGATTCCATCCTTTTGTTTCAATAACGCCATAGCAAGTTGATCGTACTGGTACGCCATATCCAGCAAAAATATCGGTTCCTTCATGAATCCTCCTGCCGCCAAAGCTTCTACCAGCACCGAAAGTACTACGATAGCTATGGTCACTGCGAATCGGGAGAGGGAAAGCATTACCTTCTAAATTAATGCGTCCATAATGTTTATAAATTCGGGCGTATTCTGTAATTAATTCAACTGTTTTTGCACGTCTATAATATTCCCAAAGCATAATGTTAATACGGTCTTCCGACGTTCCTTGTTTCTTTAAAATAGTTGCTGCTGTATGCAGAAGATCACGGTCGTTATTTGCATTTGCAAATCCATCTTTGTCACCATCTAAACCCATTCCGCCAAATAGAGAAATTGTATGGGGGAGAGTATCATTACTATTAACAGGTCCAGCCCATATTTCAGGTTTGAAATAAAGGGAAATGATGGCATCTGGTTTTTTCGGTATATCTTTTCTTACGCTCCGTATGTTTCTTTCGTATTGATCCATTGCGGCTAAGTAATACCACGGAATACCGGAAGATTGCTCAGTTTCTTTATATAGTGCCATGCGCTTTTCATATATGCTTTGCTGATTATCTTCACCGTAAGCGATGTTTTGGTGGAGAAGAAAGCAAATCGAAAGCAAAAGAGAAATTTTTCGAAGCATGAAATAGACTCCTTTCACAACATCACTCTTTTTAGTGTGGGATATACGGAGTATTTCATTATAGGGAACGATTGGAAAAAATCTTAGAATCTTCATTTGAGCAAATCGCTTTCATACGTTAGAATAGATATGTTACATTGAAAGAAGCGAACACGGTAAACTATTTCATATTGTGCGGAGTTGATAACCATGACAAAACAAACAGAGTATAAGCGCAAGCCCGAATGGTTGAAAATTAAGTTAAACACGAATGAAAACTATACAGGCTTAAAGAAAATGATGCGTTCTAAGAATCTTCATACAGTTTGTGAAGAGGCGAAATGTCCGAATATTCATGAATGCTGGGCTGTAAGGAAAACAGCAACATTTATGATCTTAGGTGCGGTTTGTACACGTGCTTGTCGTTTTTGTGCGGTTAAAACAGGCTTACCAACTGAGCTTGATTTACAAGAGCCAGAACGCGTAGCAGATTCTGTAGTACAAATGGGCTTAAAGCACGTTGTTATAACAGCGGTTGCACGTGATGATTTAAAGGACGGCGGAGCAGCTGTTTTTGCTGAAACAGTACGCGCTGTTCGTCGTGAAAATCCATTCACGTCTATCGAAGTATTACCATCTGATATGGGTGGGGTAGAAGAAAACTTAAAAATGTTAATGGATGCAAAACCAGATATTTTGAACCATAACATTGAAACAGTACGTCGATTATCTAACCGAGTTCGCGCTAGAGCAAAATATGACCGTTCATTAGAGTTTTTACGTCGAGCAAAAGAAATGCAGCCTGATATTCCAACTAAATCGAGCATTATGCTGGGCTTAGGTGAAACGAGAGAAGATTTAATTGAAGCAATGGATGACTTACGTGCAAACAATGTGGATATTTTAACTCTTGGACAATACCTACAACCATCTAAGAAGCATTTACCAGTTATTAAATATTACCCACCAGCAGAATTTGCAGAGCTAAAAGAAATTGCACTTAGCAAAGGATTTAGCCACTGTGAAGCTGGCCCACTTGTACGTTCTTCTTATCATGCGGACGAGCAAGTACGTTCTGCAAAAGAAAAAACAGCAGAAGCGAAATAATGAAAAAAGAGAGCTAATCATTAGCTCTCTTTTTTCTTATACTCTAAAACTTTATTTTGACATGTGGATAAAATCTTTTTTAATTCCTCTGTGGATAATTCAATTGTAAATTCAGGTACACCAGGTGTAATTAAAATTTTATCGTAAGTATAAATTGAACTGTCCACAATAATCGTTACATCTTGTGAATAACCGAAAGGAGCTACACATCCAGGAGTGCAACCAGTCTCTTCTCTTAGCTCATTAGGAGAACAGAGAGATAAGCTCTCTCCTGTTATTTCCTTCATCTCTCCTCGGTTGAAGCGAGTGCCTTCTAACGTAAAGAATACGTAATGCTCCCCGGATTTTGATTTTAAAAATAAGCTTTTACTTGGAGTGCCTTGCAAACCAAGTCTTTCACGAACGATACGATCTGTTTCATAGTCAAGTACTGGTTCGTGTTCAAATTTTTCATAAGAAGCATTTGTTTTATGTAGTAAAGAAAGTACATCTTCATACATATGGAATGATACCCCTCTCTATTGTTAATACAGTCTCTTCTCGTGGCGTCAACTGAGTGTTTTGGAAAGGGATACTACTTGGACGATGCTTCCCATAATCGTTTTATGAAACTTTGTTCATCGATTGTAATTTCGTAAACATCAGGATTCGTTAAAGTTCTCCATTCACTAAAGCCGATCGTACGATCAAAGTGCTTTAAAATGAGCGTAAGTAAGTTTCCATGTGTAACGAGTAGTGTTGTAGTATGGTTTAACTTTAAAACGTCTTGGATAAGCGATATAGCACGGTCCGTTGCTTGTTTTATTGACTCTCCGCCTGAAAAGGCAATATCTATGTTTGTAAAAGTAGATTCTAGTTTTTGCATCCAATCATCCATCGGAACGTTGCTTAATATACGTTCAGCTAATCGTTCATCCTCTTCGATAGATAGGTTAGCTTGAATCGCATAGGGCCGAATGGAATCGATAGCTCGGACAAATGGGCTCGAAATAATATGATCTATTTGTAGCTGATTTTCTAAGAGGAATGCAGCAAGGGTGTTAGCTTGATCTTTTCCGGCAAACGTTAATTCGGCATCACGTTTTTGTCCAGTTGCGGAACAATGTCGTATTAAAATAATTTTCTTCATAATTCATCCCCATCTTTCAAGTTGACGCTATATACTTCGACAAATGTGGAAATAATTCCTTTTTATTGGAAATGGAATAGTGATCTAAGTATGTGGAAAAGTAATGTGGATAATGAAAATTTGAGGTGCAATTATGAAAAAAATGATATGCATTGTATTCAGTATTTGTTTTCTCGCGCAATTGTCCACAACATATGCACAATCAAATCAAAAATTAGACAATCCAAGCAATCGAAATAAGCCATTTGTGAGTGAGGATGTGTTTTACGAACAGTTAGATAAAAAGGTGTATAAAGAATATAAAAATGCAGCATATAGTGTTCGGAAAAAGATTTTATTTAAAGAAGTGCCCGATGAAGAATTTTCTTTCAGACAAAAAACAGCCGTGGGTTGTCGGAGTAGCGTGGTGTTTCAAGATTTTTTTATTCACCCTGATCGCCAAGTTTACCCCGCATTAACGGGCAGTAAGACTCCCACCGCAAAATTCAGTTTTAAAGAAAAGTAGTTAAATGGGAGATCAACTGCCCGTAAAAGCCCGATTGGTTCAACTAATAATCAGTGGATAAACCCCCACTGATTAAAGTTTCACTTTATTTTTTTGGTTCCTTTTCTCAAGATGAAGTAGATGAGTTTCATAAGTACATCGTTATAGATGCGGAAACAAAGAGGGAGCTGCAAGGGGGGAAAAGTTATCATCACTACGAAAATCCATATAAAAAATAACCCACCAACTGGTGGGTTATTTTTTACTCTGGCACACTTACTAATTTCTCTTTCATTTTACGAATAAGAATGAAACCACCAATCGCGAAGAGAAGAGTAATTCCTTCTGCAACAAAGATGTTAATTGTTTTTGTTTGGTAAAGTGCCGCGAAAAAGTCTACAAATGCGTGGAATAATATAGCGTAAATAAGGAAAATATATTTCTTCTGTTTTACAGCGTATAAGACAAGCATTGTGAAGGCAATTTGCAGCACGAGTGCCATAATTCTTTCTAGGCTACCGAGTAAGTATAAATAGGCAGGTTGCTCTATTAACAAGTCCTTAATATGGCTCAGCTGTGGGTATTGTTCAACCATTTGAGCGAAGCTACCATTATTAATAGATGTTGCAAAGGTAAGAGTTTGAAGCCCCGCGAATCCGCCGACTAAAATCGATTCAATACCGCCGTGTCCAATTCCGTACGCAAGACCGTCTTTATAATCTCGATATTTTTTCAGTAAGTAGTAAAAGGCAACGAAACGACCTAGTTCTTCAAAAATACCAGCAGTTAGTCCGCCATAAATTGCAAAGACAAACGGATTTTCTAAAAATGGAGCGATTGCTGGATTACCACGCATAAATAGGTGGAACGGTGTTTCGAGAATTTGGGTAAATCCAATAAAGATAAGAACACCAACGCCGACCACTTTCCAATTAATATTATATTTTTTACGGAAATAAACGAGTACAATAATTGGGACCAGAACCGAAACAACGAGTTGAAATATGATGCTGGCAATTACAGTATTTGAAACCATACTTTCACCGCTTTCTAATATATGTACATATCTATTATGCATGAAATATGGGAGAGATGAAACTTTTAACAAAAAATGAATTTACTTATTGACTCTAACGTTGCGTCATACTTTATCGTATGTACTAAGGGGGAGATACACATGACAATGAAGGTAAAAGAAGTAGCTAATTTAGTTGGAATTAGTGTGCGCACACTGCATCATTACGATGAAATTGGGTTATTAACCCCAGACGAGACGACAGAGTCTGGATATCGTCTATATTCCAATGAAAATTTAGAGACATTGCAGCAAATTTTATTTTTTAAAGAGCTAGGCTTCCCTTTAAAGAAAATTAAAGAAATTATCATGAGTCCATCATTTGACCACGAAGAAGCACTACAGCTTCATAAGAAAATGCTTCTTGAAAAGCGTGCTAGGTTAGATAAAGTGATTGCGACGATTGATAAAACAATTCAGCATACAAAAGGAGAGATTGAAATGACGAATAAAGAGAAATTTGAAGGCTTCGATTTCAGCCATAATCCGTACGAAGAAGAAGCGCGTGAACGATGGGGAGACGCAGCTGTAGATAAAGCGAATGAATACGCGAAAGGTATGTCAAAAGACAACCAAGAAGAGTTTAATACTATTTATAGAAATTTGGCGGCGCTTAGACACGGCGCACCAAATTCTAAAGAGGCACAAGAAGCAATCGGGGTATGGTACGATTACTTGCAAAACTTCGGAGAATATTCATTAGATGCTTTTAAGGGACTCGGTCAAATGTACGTCGCCGATGAGCGCTTCACGAAAAATATCGATAAGTTTGGTGAGGGGTTAGCGCAGTTTATGTGTGATGCGATGGCGGTTTATGCGGATCGTAAGAAATAGTCAAAAATAAAGAAGGTGGAGGTTTTCTCCATCTTCTTTATTTTTTAATCATATCATTCAAAGTTTGATCCCCCGTATTGTTCAAATGAGGATTTTTGCTCATTTCTCGCTTTAGCATATCAAGGCTCTGTGTATATTCTGTATCATTTAACGCGCCAGATTGAAGCCCTTGAATTTGAGAAATCAACTTTTGGTCTGTAGATACATATGCTTTATAATAGCGAGGGACGATGGACAAAGCAGCTTTATATACTTGATCCGCTACGAGTTTTGGATCCGTTGTGTTTGCACGGTATACGACAAATACTTCATCATCGGTAACGAGCGTAGCAGCGTTTGTAACGTCAGGAAGTTTGACTGTCATGCTCGTAATCATTTCGGCGACTTTCTCACGGTTAATAGCGCCTACTTGTTTATTAGATACTTCATGCTTCTGTTTAGAAGAATAACCGACTCTCGTGAGTCGTGTATTTGTGTTTTCCGTATGATACATGTCGTTTTTGTTGGAAACAAGAACACGACTTCCTTCTTCACGCTCCATTTCGGCTTTATTAGTTGATTGGCAGCCTGCAAATAAGGAAAGAGTGAGAAGAGAGAGGATAATTTGCTTTTTCACGATGTATCACCTCCTTCTCCATAGCATGCACTAATTTTCAATTTTTTGTATTTGAAATTGTTGGTTGTTATGCTTTGTGATACGATAAAAAGAAGAATGCTTAGAGAGGAAGTTCATAATGGAGCAAAAGCAAGAGATTCATACTACGGTGAGCGTTAATAATGTTCAGTACGAAGTAATTAAAAACTTTCGTGACGGTTTTAGTGAAGAAGCATTTAAAGAGCGCTATGCAGAAATTTTAAATAAATATGATTATATCGTTGGAGACTGGGGTTATGAGCAACTTAGATTGCGTGGATTCTTTGATGATAGTAATCAACGTTCGACATATGATACGAAAATTAGTACTTTATCAGAGTATTTATACGAGTACTGTAACTTCGGTTGTGCACACTTCGTATTACGAAAAGTGAAGAAATGAAAAAATCCTCTTACGATTGTAAGAGGATTTTTTCATAGCAGTTATACCAATTATGAGGAGGCTGTTTACTTTTGAAATAAACAGCACCTCGGCAAATATAATTGTTTTTTTCATATAGGCCTAATGAAACGGGATTACCTGTAAAACAATCTAGGCGTATTCCTTTGCAACCTTCCTGCCTTGCTTCGTTTTCCCAAAAGGATAATAGTACTTTGCTATATCCTTTGCCCTGCGCGAGCGGATGGATGACAAAAGAGTGGACGATAAGAAAGCGTCCGTCTGTTTCTAACCAATCAATTAGTTCGTATTCTGGAGATTGCCACTCGTTTAACACGACAGCACCAACGAGTGAATCATGCTCAAACAGGCAATACAGTTCACCTTGTTTTAAATGATAGGAAATATGGTCTCGCGTAGGATAAGAATCATCCCATTGATAAATTTGGTTCTGTAAGAGTGCTTCTTTGCATGCTATATACATTACATCTAAGTCATTCAATAAATCAATCGTACCTTTTCTCACCGTTAACATGGGAGTCCTCCTTACAAACAAATTGAAATGTAATCACCTTCAGAAAGAGTTTTGTTTGGTTTCATTTGTTGTCCATTTAGTTGGATATGCCCATTTTTAATTTTATCCACAATGAGTGCACGGCTCCAATCTGAAATATATGTGGATAACACTTTATCAATCCGGTGGGAACCGAAAACTATGTCTAATATGATCGTTATTTCGGTTATACCACTTTCTTTGTATTGTGTAATGGAAATGGTAGTACTTGTTTCAGTTTGTTCTTGCTGAGTCATATCGACAGTTTCGACGTGATCAGTAAATGATTTATAAATGTGAAGCTTTTGGTTCCACGTATGATCTTTCGGACACTTATAAATGGCAAATCGGTATATGTTTTTTCCGTTTGCGTTATGCCTGCGAATATTCGTATCAGTAAAAAGGGTAGTACGCCTGCAATTTTTACAATATTTTTCGATTGTTGCTAGTTCGTTTTCATATAAACTCCAAGAAAGTTGTACTTTCTGCATTTTCCTTCACCTCTTATATATTGGTAAAGGAACGTAATACAGCTATTTGGATGTCTTGTAGTATGAAGACATAAGAAGTAGACAAAAATAAAAAGAGGTTCCCCCAAGAGGAACCTCCGTAAACATCATACTACAGATGCGTTACGTTCCTTTGTAATGGGAATGGGCAAACTACTCCCTTGAAAAAGCACGGTGCTTTTTTGAGAGTAATGCTATCCAATTGCTGGTCCATTACAAAGTAAATGTTGGCATACGTAGATAACGTCCTTTCTATCCAAATAGATTTGTTCATAAGTATAACATATAAGATTGAAAATTCAAAATATAAATTGTGAAAAAACACCAGCTAACATAGCTGGTGCACCAGATAAATTATATAAGTTCAAATAAAAATGAGCGTAATTCTTCTGCATTTTCTTCAGACATCGAAAATGCATGCTCTAAGTAGCCTTGTTCGTTTAAATCGTCAGGACCGATGATAGCAAATTTATTGCTCTGCATATCAAGGACAATCGTTTTGCCGTAATGACGATCGGAGTATAAAAGCGCTAAATCATGACGCTCATTTTCCCCCATAAAGCTAACGAAACGAGTTTTTGTAGCGACTGTATCGTCGTACAGAAAGAAACGTTCTTCCATACACATGGCTCCTTTATTAAATATCTAAGTTTAAATGTGGTTTATGATCTAAATGGTGATGTGTTTTAATAAATCGTACCGTTCTTGTTTTGTAACGCATAACGATAGAATATGTTTCAGCTAAATCTCCGCCAAGGAATTTCACGCCGTCTAATAATTCACCAGCAGATACACCTGTTGCTGAGAAGATTGCGTCATCACCAGCTACTAAGTCATCTAACATAAGAAGTTGACGAGGATCTTCTAATCCCATTTCACGACAACGAGCTTCTTCTTCTTCGTTCATTGGAACTAATCGAGCTTGCATTTCACCTTCAAGGCATTTTAAAGCTGCTGCAGAAATAACGCCTTCTGGAGCTCCGCCTACACCTACGAATAAGTCGATACCTGTTCCAGGTAAAGCTGTAGCGATTGATGCACCAACATCTCCATCACCAAATAGTTTTACGCGTGCACCTTTTGCACGAACACGGTCAATAATATCTTGATGACGTTCACGTTCTTGGATGATAACCGTTAGGTCACGAATTTTTTTATTGTTTGCTTCTGCTACAATATCAATTGTTTTTTCAATTGGATCATCTAAGCTAATTTTACCAGCTGCTTTTGGACCAACCGCGATTTTTTCCATGTACATATCCGGAGCATGAAGAAGGTTTCCTTTATCTGCGATTGCGATAACTGCCATTGCATTTGCAAGGCCTTTCGCAACGATGTTTGTACCTTCTAATGGGTCAACAGCGATATCTACTTCTGGACCGTTACCTGTTCCTAGTTCTTCACCAATATACAACATCGGTGCTTCATCAAGTTCTCCTTCACCGATTACAACTGTACCTGCCATGTTTACTGAATCGAACATATCACGCATAGCTGTAGTTGCTGCATCATCTGCTTCATTTTTCTTTCCGCGGCCCATCCACTGTGCGGATGCTAAGGCTGCTGCTTCTGTTACACGGACAATTTCTAGTGCGAGTTCACGTTCCAAGGTTGCATTCCTCCAATTTCAAAAATCATACAAATATAACTATAACAAATAACGAGGAAAAGGTGAATTCGAAAAATTGTCGATTTTTTCAGAAGAAAGCGTTACAATTAAAATGTAAATGCTTTAATTTCCAGGTAGGTGACATTCATGTACTTCGTAGACAGAAAAAAAATAGAACAAATGCTAGTATGTTTAGAACAAGCAACAAATACATTTCAAGAGAAAAAGACATATGAAACCGAGTTTGAATTTTACGCATTAGAGCGCATGGCGCATCTTATTATCGATTGTATACTAGATGTAGGGAATGCGATGATTGATGGATTTATTATGCGCGATCCAGGAAGTTACGAAGATATTATTGATATTTTAATGGACGAGAGAGTTATAAGTGGAGAAGAGGGAGCGCATATTAAAGAAATTATTCTTCTTCGAAAAATGCTTACGCAAGATTATATTCAAATGAATCACGATGAATTATATAAGACGATTCAAAAACATATCGCCGTGGTAGAGAAATACCCAGCGAATATTCACAGTTATTTAGAAAAGGAATTAGGACCTGTATCTGCATTTGTACCAGAATAATTGTGCTTATAAGATCCCCGGGAATTCCTTTGGGGATCTTATATTGTATAGGAGAAAGAAAAGGGAGAAGGGTGAGCTATGGGGGAAGCACGTACTACGAGAGAAGAGATTGTACAATTACTGAAGATAAAAGGAGAGCATACTGTAGCAGAATTAGCCGAAGCTTTAGAAATTACAGAGATGGCGATTCGTCGACATTTAAGTAAACTAGAAAATGATGAGCTAATTTATTCAAAGATGGTAAGGCAGCAAGTTGGACGCCCAACATATTTGTATGGATTAAGTCAAAAGGGAGAAGATACATTCCCGAAAGAATATAAGCAGTTTGCTATTGAAATATTAGATGATTTAGCTCGAATGGGCGATGAAAAAATACTTCGTTACGTTTTACAAGCGAGAACGAAACGAATGGAAGAACAGTTAAAAAAGAAGATAAGTAACCAAAGTAATTTAGCCTATAAAGTACAAGAAATAGCTGCTATGCAAGAGAAAAATGGTTATATGGTTCAAATAAAGAGAGATGGGGAACGCTCTTTCATACTTGAAAAGCAAAACTGTCCGTTAAAGGAAATAGCGGAGAAATACCCGCAAGTGTGTGAAGATGAAAAAGATATGTACAAGCGGTTATTAGCAGGTGCAAATGTGAAAGCGCTAACGAACATGTGCGTGGGCGATTGTAATTGTTCGTACCAAATAAAAGAGAAAAAATGAACGTTATGGGACGCTTTAAGGTAAAGCGTTTTTTTCTTTTGAAAAAGGGGTTAATATAAGAGTGGTATGATAGATGAGAACGTTAGCATAAAAGGAGAGACAAACAGATGTATAAAGGCTATTTAATTGACTTAGACGGTACAATGTATCGCGGTGAAGAGCAAATTGAAGAAGCAAGCGACTTCGTAAAAGCGTTAGGAGAGCGCGGTATTCCATATTTATTCGTTACAAATAACTCAACTCGTAAACCAGAACAAGTTGCAGAAAAGCTTGTTCGTTTCGATATTCCAGCGAAAGCGGAGCAAGTATTCACAACGAGTATGGCTACAGCGAACTTTATTTATGAGCGTAAACAAGATGCGACTGTATATATGATTGGTGAAGAGGGCTTACACGCTGCTCTTGTGGAAAAGGGATTTGAAATTGTGGATGAAAATCCTGATTTCGTCATTGTTGGTTTAGATCGCGATATCACATATGAAAAATTAGCAAAAGCGTGCCTTGCTGTGCGTAACGGTGCAACGTTTATTTCAACAAATGGGGATATCGCAATTCCGACTGAGCGCGGATTATTACCAGGTAACGGTTCATTAACATCAGTTGTTGCAGTATCAACAGGTGTGGACCCAATCTTTATTGGTAAACCAGAATCAATCATTATGGAACAAGCGTTAAAAGTGCTTGGCATAGGAAAAGAAGAAGCTTTAATGGTTGGGGATAACTACGATACAGATATTTTAGCGGGGATAAATGCTAGTATGCATACCCTTCTTGTCCACACTGGAGTAACAACTGTGGACAAGTTAACAGAATATGAAGTACAACCGACGCAAGTTGTGCACAACTTGACGGAGTGGATTGAGAAGATGTAATGAAATGCAGGTAACCGGGAGCGGTTGCCTGTTTTTTTATGCATAATTGCATATGTACTGTAGTTATATAAAATGTAGAATTTATATGTATTGATATAAAAGGGGAGGGAATAAGAGTGTACTGGATGTCATGCATTATGTTTGTTTTTGCATTATGTGTTTTGTTCTTTGTTCTATGGAAGATATATAAAATAAATGCAATGAAAAAAAGCGCGGGAAAACTTATTGCAACATATCCTCGGGTGAAACGGCGTTGGATTGCATCACTTGGACCGGCGTATTTCATCGGACAATGTATGTATACATATGCTCAGTACGTAAGTGGTGATATTGGTACAATTGAACAGTTTCTCGTTCAGTCAGGTAGTTATGCTGTAGTAAGTTGTTTTATGACTTTAATAGCTATCCATCTGATTAAAAGTGTACAAATATATGAAAAAGGTGTAATAGACGGATTGAACTTTTATTCATACGAAGAATTAAAAGGCTATAAAACATCAACATGGGAAAATCCAAAGGAAAATATATTTTTATATCGCGGGCGAGAAAAAATGAATGATAATGTGAATTTACTTATTAGACAGGAAGATATGAATGAATTAGAAAGCATTCTTCAAAGATATATTCCGAAATTGATGATGAAATAAAAACTCCGGTTGTTATAACCGGAGTTTTTTATTAAAATGCACGATTCACAACGTCTTTAACTTCTTCAAGATAGTGTTTACGCACACTGTCATCCACAGAAGGAACACTTGTGTAGAATGTATGTTCCATTGTTTCAATGCCTGTAAATTCAAAAATACCAGCATCAGTTGTTTTTTTCATTGCATCAAACATACCGCCTGCTGTGTATACTTCTTTCGAATTTCCCATCGTAGATAATAACAATCCTTTTTTACTGCTTAATAACTTTTCAATACCATTCTCACCGTAAGCATAAGCGAAGCCGTGGCTAAATACACGGTCAACGTATCCTTTTAAAATAGCAGGAAGACCCGCCCACCAAACTGGGTAAATGAATGTAATACTATCAGCCCAAGAGATATGCTTTTGTTCTTCTTTAATATCTTCTGGTGTGTTTCCTTGGGAAAATGAGATGAAATCGGAAGCACCTAATACTGGATTGAAGTTTAATTCGTATAAATCACGAACGCGTACTTCATGACCTTTTCCTTCTAATTCACTTTTTACAGTTTCTAAAATTGCATGGTTGAAGCTTTCTGTATTCGGGTGTGCATAAACGATCACATGTTTCATTGTTCTTCCTCCTAATTGTGGATATGTGAATAGTTTTTATGTATTCGTGTAACTATTATGATTACTTTCGTTGCGAGAGTAAACTTTTCTGACGTGAGAAATAAAGTGAAACTTTAATCGGTGGGAGTCTTACGGCCCATTAATATAAATGTTAGTATGTGACAAAAAAATACAAAATAGTAGGGATTTTGCATTTCCGAATAGAATATATAGATTGGTAAATAGAGAGAAGGGGATATTGGGATGAATATTATTGAAATTGAAAGGTTAGAAAAATCATTTGATATTGGGGATAGTAAAGTAAAGATCTTAAAAGATATTAATCTTCAAATTCAAAAAGGAGATTTTGTTTGTATTATGGGGGCAAGTGGATCGGGTAAAACGACCTTACTTCAGCTGTTAGGTGGATTAGATATTCCATCGGTTGATGGTACAGAGATTTCAACGTTAAAAGAAAAAGAGCTCGCTTTATTTAGAAGGCATAAAATCGGTTTTATTTTTCAACAGTTTAATTTAATTCCAGTGTTTAATGCGGAGGAAAATGTAGGTTGCCTTTACTATTAGATAATGTTTCGCAAAAGAAGGCAACGGTGACAGCAAATCGTTTATTAGAGCTCGTTGGATTGAAAGGAAAAGAAAAGCATTTACCAGCACAGTTATCAGGTGGGCAACAGCAAAGGGTTGCGATAGCAAGAGCTTTTGCAAATGAGCCAGCTATTATATTAGCTGATGAACCAACAGGGGCATTGGATTCAGAAAATAGCAAAAATATTATTGCGGCACTTCGCAATGCATGTGATGAATTAGGGCAAACAGCTGTCATTGTAACGCACGATCCATTCGTAGCGGCCCATGCTGATAAAGTTGTTTTCTTATTAGATGGTGAAGTGATTCATGAGCATGCTGAAAGTAAAGGATGGAAATTTCGAAATATCCCGCAACAAGTTACTCAAATTCAAGAGATTATGAATCATCACTTTAAAGTAGGAGGTAAAGGTGATGCGATGGGTAATTAAGTATGCGATAAAATCGATGAAACAAAATTGGTTGCGGAATATGTTGATTGCCCTCGGTGCAGCTTTAGGTGTTATGTTAGCGACGATGTTATTACTAGGTAATCAATCAGTAGAGCAAAGTGTGAAGGAACAAGTAGTAAGTCGGTATGGAGATTATAATTTACAATTTGGCTATATAAAAAATGACATGTATTTAAATAATGAAAGTTTAAAAGGAATAGATGGCTTAGAAAATGCTGAAAAAATATCAAAAGCACTTATACCGTATCCTTTTCCACATTATAAAGAACTATCGGGAAAGCCATCTTATTGGGGTGTTGAGCAAGATTCTCCAGAAATGCATTCTTATAAAATATTAGAAGGACGATATCCGAAAGAAGGTGCTGAAGTAGCACTGACAAAAGGGTATACAGATCGTGAAAATATACGGGTAGGAGATACGATTAAACTGCCATTCCCGCAGCATGGTGAAAAGGCTGTGAAAGTTGTCGGTATTTTAAATCCACCGTTAATGGCGTCAATGGGGCATAGTGCTTATTTTCCAATCCATTGGCTTCAAAAAGAATTAAATTTACCAAATCAATTCAATCTTGTTCAAGTGAAAGTACAAGATGTAAATGTGAAAAAAGCAATTGCTTTTGATGTACATAAAAAGATTGAAAATATAAAGGTGGACCAACGTACTTATGTAGATAAGGCATTTGAACGACTAAATGTAATGAAGCCATTAATTTTTAGTTTAGGTGGTATTGCCTTATTTGTTGTAGCCCTTTTAATAATGGGAAGTTTCTTCTTATCTGTCAGAAGTCGATTTAAGCAATGGGCATTATTACGTGCACTTGGTAGTAATCCAAATCAAATTATATTAGTCGTTTTATTAGAGGCTTTATGTATTGGGGCAACCGGATCACTAGCAGGAGTTATTCTTGGAGCAGGTACGCAAACAATCGCCGCATCATTTATTAATAAATGGGTGAATATTGAGGGGGCAGTGAAAGAATCATTCTCGATTTCAGGCGAGATTTTACTCATTACGTTTTTACTAGGGATTGTTATGTCTATCATAGGGGCTATTATACCAGCCTTTATGGTTAGAAAGATTCCACCAGTTCAAGCGCTTAGGCCAGGTCTTCCTAGTAATGAGAAAAAAGAAAAAAGGTGGAGTGCTTTTAGTGGTAGCATTTTAATCATTGGTACTGTTATTGGACTAGCGGGTAACGTATTAGAGCGATATATCGGTTTTAATCCAAGTGCGATAGGTGCGCTGTTATTTGCGGTCGGTTTGTTATTTGCGATTCCGTTATTTATTCGGATGATAGCACCAGTGATTGCAAAACCACTTCAAATGATATTACGAATTGAAACGACGATTAGTAGCCGAAATGTAATTCGTTATCGAAATAAGGCAGCTGTATCGGTTGCTATACTAGCATTTGGTTTTATGTTAGCACTTGTTGGAACGATGTATATAAACTCTATTTACGAAGGCATGAAAGATGGGTTACAAAAACATTTACCAGCTGATTTAGTAATAAGAATTCCAATAGAGTCGCAAAGTACTGAAGTATTACCATTTAGTTGGATGGAGAAGGTTAAAAAAATTGATGGTGTAGAAGAGAGCGTAGCAAATGTTACTGACTTTACAGCGAAGCTTATAAATTATGATTTTAAAAAAGCGGATCAAGAGTGGTATGAAAATGTGAGGAAAGATGATTTTGAATATGATGTGATAGAAGTTGTGGGGAATGATATTGTTGCTTATCAAAAAGTAACAAAAGCGAAAGTGATTACAGGACAAGATTTAAATAAGCCATTACAAGATGGTGAGGGAGTCGTTACGAAGAGAACTGCTAAAACATTAGGGATTCAGTTGCATGATACGATTGAAGTACAAGGAAAAGGGAAAGAAAAACAAACGATTAAAGTCGTTTCGATTATTGAGCAAGGATTAAGGGGAAGAGGATTAGACATTTTCGTAAATGAACAATGGGTTCGTGATAAGTTTCACGTGCAAGGTTATGAAGCAATTCAAGTTATGACAAATTCTAATCAATTATTTGAAGAGATTAAGAAGCAAGTAAAACAAATTACAAATAATAAAGAGAACGTAGAAGTTATTAATAGCCATGATTTATTAAAAGAACAGAAGCAGTTATTATCGCAAATGATGATGTTAATTCGCTTGTTAGTTGTAATTGTTTTCATTATTTCTGGTATAGGGTTAATGAATGCGATTGTCTCAAGTTTACATGAAAGACGTGCTGAAATTAGTATGATTCGTGCGGTAGGAGCTATTCCGAAGCAAATGAGACGGATTGTTTTATTAGAGGGCACTTTACTTGGAGCGATAGCTGGTTGTATTGGGGTTTTAGGTGGAATTGTATTTAGTTATATTGTGTTATCAAGCTTAGAGTTAACGGTTATTATCATTCCGTATAATCAAGTTTTAATATTGGCACTAGCTAGCATTATACTCGGAGCAGGAGCAGCAATGATTGCTTCATTACAATTAAGAAAGTTTAAATTGAGTGATACTTTAAAGGAGTTATCAGCATAAAAGATTACTATATCCCGCTCATACAAAGTACAAAGAAGACGAATAAAATGATAACAATACCAATGCCAAAGTTAAATACAAGAGTACTATCCATATATGTAACCTCCTTGTTTGAAAGTAAAAAGCACTCTGGCTGGAGTGCTTTTTATTATCCGAATCTGTCGCAACGAACGCTGCAACGTATAGAAAGGGAATAATGGGTTTAAGAGTTATATTAATTTATGCATTAATTTTGTAAATGAGCAGGTCCTGCTCAGGTATAGAAAAAAGACACTCTTTCGAGTGTCTTTCATGATGACAAAACGTGCCAATTGCTTGGGTTTGATAAGACGTTAATTTTCCGGTTAACAGTCTTTCTTAATCAAGAAGTGTAACAACAGCGATTCAAATAAATTTTAGCATTTTTTAAAGGGGTGTGCGTATGTAACTATGCATATTACGATTAGAGGAGAATCAAGTTTGGAAAATGAATGAGTAAATACATATAGATTAGTAGAGTATTTGATAAGGAGCGAGATGAATGGATATACATAAGTTAACAGAAGAAGAAGCGAAAGAAATAAATACGTGGAAGTATGAAAATCCCTATACGTTATATAGCTTTTCGGGAGATGCTGAAGTAATAGAAGAGTTTCTAGATGGGACGTATTACGGTTGTTGCGGAGAGAATGGAGAATTCATCGGCTATTTTTGTTTTGGAGAAAATGCACAAGTGCCAGGGGGAAGAGATGCTAATTTATATAGGGGAGAAGATGTAGTAGATATTGGGCTTGGAATGAAGCCGGAGTTAACAGGAAAAGGGATGGGGGAAATATTTTTTCAAGCGGGAATAGCATTTGCTACTGAGGAATTGAATTCGAAAATGTTTCGACTGAGTGTAGCGACATTCAATAAGAGAGCGATTAGGCTGTATAAAAACATTGGATTTCAAGTAGGACCTCTTTTTTTGAGCCGTGGAAGAGAGTTCATGCTTATGGAATATGAAAGGCCGTCAGTGTGAAACTGACGGCCTAGACCCCTTATTCCGAATGCTCAGCACGGTGCGCTAAACGACTTGAAGCAGCGGCAGCGATTCCGCCAACGATATCATCAAGGAATGTATGCACCTTTCCAGTTGATTTATCATTTAAGTATTCTAAAATACCTGGTTTTAATTTATCGATATATCCAAAGTTCGTGAAGCCAATTGACCCGTACACGTTAACGATTGAAAGTGCGATGACTTCATCAATTCCATATAGTCCTTCATCGCGTTTTACGATATCTTGTAACGGCTGACTTAACATTCCTTTTTCAGCAAGGACATCAAGTTCAATGCCTGTAATAAGAGCGTTTTGTACTTCTCGTTTTGATAGTACACGCTCAACGTTATAACGACATTCTGACATCTCTAAATTTGCATGGTATTTCTTTTGAAGAAAATGAACAAGATCAGCAATATCGTCAATTGTTACACCGCGCTCTTGTAATAGTTGTAATGCTCTTTCTTGTAGTTGATTTGAGTCTTTCATGTTTATCACCTTTTTTTCTTTTTAGTATTTGTATACGTTTCATTGCTTTATCATGTGCATAGGAATGAAAGGCGAGCACAAGCTCATATATATAAAGAAAAACCATAGGTGGCGACTGCGATGATTCAGCATATTTATGAGCATTATCACATGCATGTTAAAGAATTAATCCCCCTTGGCCCCTATAAAAGCTTTTGGATTCGCAACAAAATTTATGTACTTGTTCCAATTGGAGAAATGGAGGAAGAAGTACTTGTAGAGATGAAAAAGCTCAGTGATTATATGAACCAGCAAGGGGATATAACTGTTTCGACTTTCGTTCCGACTATACACGGCTACTATGTAAGTGAGATAGAAGAAAAAAATTACTGCTTATTAAAAGGTATGCGTATGTTAGAGCGACATGCTACATCATTAGGAAGTGAGCTTTCTATATTCCATAAACGTGGCGCATTCTTTCCAGAAGAAGTTGAGCAATTAAGCCGCATTGGTGAATGGAAAGCATTATGGGAAAAAAGGCTCGACCAATTAGAAAGGTTTTGGCAATCGCAAGTGATGAACCATCCTTCAGACGTATTCGATCAATTGTTTATTGAATCCTTCCCGTATTACTTAGGAGTTGCAGAAAATGCAATTCAATATGTTGTCGATACAGAAATGGACGATACACCACAAATAACTGACGCAGCAACAATTTGCCAAGAACGATTTACACCTTTATTATGGCAGCAAACGAAGCGTTTAAAACTTCCTTTTGATTGGGTATATGATCACCCAAGTAGAGATATAGCAGAATGTATTCGCTATATGATGATAGAAAAAAAGAAAGATTGGGAGCAAACGGTAGTTCAATTCATTACAGATTATGAACGTAATTATTCGCTCTCTTCATTTGGTTGGCGCTTATTATTCGCAAGGCTTCTGTTCCCGCTTCACTACTTTGAAACGATTGAACGATATTATCAAACAGGAAACGAAGAACAAAAAGGCATATATAGAGCCCGTTTAGAAATCATTTTACATGATGTGAAGCGCACTGAGCAATTTATGAATCATTTTTACGAGTCATTTCGTTTACCTGTTGATAAGTTAGGCATTAGGAAATTAGATTGGCTGTCTTAAAATGAAAAAAGAGACCGGGTGAGGTCTCTTTTTTATATATCACAATTGTATGTAATACATTATGCCCCTACCTGTTGATCTGCACATATATTTAAAATGAATTGATGTCTTTCGATTTTTTCATTTACTTTACTCAATAATTCTTGCTGGATTTCTTTAAATAAAAATTGATAACTTGCATTCCATGTTGGTATAACGGATGAAAGGTCTAATAAATACTCTTTTTTCTTTTCTAGTTCTTGAATTGTTAAGAAAGTGTTCCCCATTCTTGGCATGTGTCGTCCCCCTATGTTTTTTTCTGTATATGTGTGAACGATTCTATAGTATTAATTATCGCACTTTTTGAGAAGGATTTCCAATTTTGTTTTATGATGTTAAAGGGGAAGTGTTATTTGAATAAAAAAAGAGACCCATTTGGGTCTCTTTCTAGGAAGCGATTCTGAACGAGCCGCTTCTGCTTTTAGATAATGTCTAGCTCCAGCGGCTAGAACAGTCGGCCATTTCGCGCCTTCCTGTGAGGCAAAAATCGCCTCTTCGTCAGGAGCTCCAATGACCTTCTGTTCTGAACGAGCCGCTTCCACTTTTAGATATTATCTAGCTCCAGCGGCTAAAATGTTCGGTGGCTTCGCTTCTTCCGCCGAGGCAAAAAGCGCCTCTATGTCAGAAGCTCCATCCTCCTCACATTTTGGACGAGCCGCTTCCGCTTTTAATTAAAATACTTGTTCTACTTCAATAACGCCTGGTACTTCTTCAAGTAATGCGCGTTCGATACCAGCTTTTAGTGTGATTGTAGAACTTGGGCAGCTTCCGCAAGCACCCATAAGGCGTAATTTTACGATACCTTCTTCAATGTCTACTAATTCAACGTCTCCGCCATCGCGAAGTAAGAATGGACGTAATTTATCTAATACTTCTAGTACTTGTTCTTCCATATGTGGGTTTTCCATTTTTATCGACTCCTTTCATCAGTTTTATTATAATCAAGATAGAGGGGAAAATCTATTTTTTCTCTTCTTGTTTTATTGTCGAAATATTGTATCATGTGTACAACGTGTTTTTTCAGTATAGGGGTATAGAATAAATTTGTAAAATGATGTGCTTATGAAATAAGACATCTGAATATACTGTTAGAACGAGAAGTGGGGGAGAAGAAATGGTTAATGTGCAAGTGTATGGGACGAAAGTAATTTGTGCGAGCTGCGTTGGAATGCCATCTTCAACAGAAACGTTTGAGTGGTTACAAGCGGCGATTGGTCGTAAATATGAAGGACAAGAAAATAAATTTAAGTTTGAGTATATTGATTTTCAAGAAGAACAAGAAGATGAAGATAAAAAAGCATTCGCAGAGCGAGTAGTGGAGGAAGATCTATTTTATCCAGTCGTTCTTGTAAATGGTGAAATCGTTGGAGAAGGAAATCCACGTTTGAAGGATGTTTATGAAGAAATCGAGAAATATTTATAAAGCATGAAGCCTTTGCGAATTTGCGAAGGCTTTTTTTATGGAGGGATAGATGTGGAGAATGGAATAAAACATGCTTTACCAGAAGAAGTAAAGCAATTAATGGAGCAGTACATAGTAGAATTAAAAGAAATTTTTTCGGATGAAAAAATAGTCGGGGTATATATTTACGGATCAATCGCGCTAGGAGCATTTCATATAGAAACGAGCGATGTTGATTTTGTTACGGTAATAAGTGATTCCGTGAATGAAGCTGAAAAACAACAAATTATAGAACTGCATAAAAAAATTAGTAAAAGTACGTTAGGTAAAAGAATGGACGGTATGTATATTCCGCTTGCTGACTTAGGGAAATACAATCATGAAATAAATGAGTACGTGTATTGTGCAGATGGTAAGGCTGATATTGGTCATTGGGATATTAACGCGGTCACATGGTGGACGTTAAAAAATCAAGGTATTACAGTTACCGGGAAAGAAGCTGAAGATCTTTCGTTTCAAATAAGGTGGGATGATGTAGTAAATACGATGAAATACAACGTAGAACAGTACTGGAGTGAAAAAGCGAAGCAACCATATTTATTTTTCATAGAAGAGTGGGTAGAATCAGCTGTCGTTACGATGGGACGCATTTTATATACGTTAGATCATAAAACAATTGTTTCAAAAGATAGAGGATTACAATACATGTTGGAACTTTACTCTCATAAGTGGGAGCCTTTATTAAGGGAAGTAGAGCGAATGCGGCATAATCCAGAAGGAAAGCGAAAGCTCTCTAGGTGGAGACGGGCTGATATGACAAAGCGGTATTTGCTGCATGTAATTGAAGAGTGTAGGGGGAAGTGGTAGGTGAATAGTAAAAGCATCCTTCATATAAAGGATGCTTTTACTATTTTTATATAATGAAAAAGTACTTTGCAAGGAATGAGAAGTCGAAAGATAATCTAAAATATGGATAGTTTCATGTGAAACATTATGCAATAGACTGTTCTTTTTGATGTTTATCCCGCATTAACGGGCAGTAAGACTCTCACTTCAAAATTCGGCTGGAGCAAAGAAGTTAGGTGGGAGATCAACTGCCCGTAAAAGCCCGATTGGTGAAGGCTAATAATCAGTGGGGGATGAACAAAACCCCCACTGATTAAAGTTTCACTTTATAATGAAATCTTGCACTATTGCGCACTCCTTTAGAGATAGGTTTACTCTTCATCTTCATCATAATTGTATGTAGTTAAGTTTTGTAAGAAGCTTTCAAAATTAGGTGCTAATTCAATAATTTCCTCAAACTCATTATCGATAAATATAACTGGAGGATTTTCAGCTACGTTTCGATAGTCTAGTGCAATCCACGTATGTCCGTCACCAGATAAAAGCACGATATTCTCAGGCATGTCCCATTCCTGAATTAAATAATGGCTCTCTAAAATACTAGACTCATTTTCATCAAAAGAAATGCCATATAATCCAGAAACATTAACGTGATCGTCTGCCCAAGAATTTGGCTCTGAAGTAGGATGAGCATCTAATCGAAGAGTTCCTCCGTTTTGTTCTTTTAGAAGATTTATGTACGATTCTGGGAGCTTTACGTTTAGTACTTCTTCTGCTTTTTTTATTAGTTCGTCGTTAATAGGTGCTAATTTTAAATAGTCATCTTCTGCCCAAAGTGTAGTCTTCATATTTGGTCACCTCAAATAATAGTTTTATAAACTTTATTTTGTATATTATAGTTAATTAAAATACTGCGCAATAGAGGGGGAAGATATTATGATTAACCACAATAAAATTAAACAACTTTTAGCACATGTAGATCGCGCTGAGGATAATGAAATTGAGTTAGAGTGTGAATTTGAACCGATGACAATCGAATTATTTAATAGTGAAGAAATAGAAGAAGGACAACTTGGTTATAGCTTTGATGAGGAAGGGCAAAGCTTAGTCGGAAATGAAGAGGGAGATTGGAAAGAGGGATGGGTTGTAATTGGGATAGATTCCTATCTCGGAGACCCGATCTTTGTAGATAGTAATGATGAGAATTATCCGGTTTATACAGCTATGCATGGTGAGGGAGATTGGGAGCCAGAATGTATAGCTAAGCGTATAGAAGATGTTATTGAGAAAGTGAAGGGTAATGTGGGATAGTTGTGTAAGTGGAAATATGTTTGAAATAGTAGAGAGCTAATTTGTGAAGTCTCTTAAGTCGAGATTTTAGGTTTGGTCATATTACAATAGTAGTTTAATAGGAGAAGGGTGTTTCAAAATGATTTTGATACATCCTTTTTTGCGAATATACAAGATGTTTAACATAGTGTATTAAATGTCTTATATATGAGTATTCTAATATATTTAATAGTAAAATGGAAAGAAATTTATTTAAACGATAAAAAGTTAAATGAAGAAGAAGCAGAAGAGTATCAATTTTATATTGAAGAAAATGCCTGGTATTAATATAAATAGATAATGATGTATCGCAAAAAGAAGAGTCTAATGAAGATTCTTCTTTTTATTTATGAGAAAGGATATGTAACAAGAAGAGAAAAACATTAGTAAACAAACGCCATACTAATTGAAATTTTGTAAAATACAATAAAAAATGAGAATTTGAGGTAGGCTTGTCAATAACGTGAGACTATGGCAGTATAAAGAAATGCTATACAAATTTTATTTATCGACATGTAAAAATTCGATTTGATTTTTACGTATAAATAATGAACGGAGGAAATGAATTTATGGCTACTTTACCAAATTGTCCAAAATGTAATTCAGAATATACGTATGAGGATGGCGCTCTTTTCGTATGTCCAGAATGTGCCCATGAGTGGGGGCAAGAAGCGGAAGCTGAAAGTAATGATGGTGCAAAAGTTGTAAAAGATGCGAACGGAAACGTTCTTCAAGATGGCGATGCTGTTACTGTAATTAAAGATTTAAAAGTAAAAGGAACGTCTTCAGTTGTAAAGATTGGTACGAAAGTAAAGAGTATCCGTCTAGTTGAGGGAGATCACGATATTGATTGCAAAATCGACGGTTTCGGAGCTATGAAGTTAAAATCACAGTTCGTTAAGAAAGCGTAAGATTAGCAAAGAAAAAAGACGCTCTGTAAGTAACTTGCAGAGCGTCTTTTTTATGATTGTACTTCAACTTCTTTCAACTGGCACCGCTTATTAAAGAACGTTTTATACCCAAGCTGTAAGAAGATAATAACAGAGAAAGCTGTACTTCCAGAAATGCCAAGTATAATCGCAATTTGATATTGGATAGCTGTAAATGGTGATACACCGGATAAAATTTGTCCTGTCATCATGCCTGGAAGACTTATAATTCCCATTCCGACCATGGAATTAATTGTTGGTAAAATAGCAGAATCGAAAGCGTCCCGTATGAGCGGAGCAGCTGCTTGTTTTGGAGTTGCGCCAAGCATAAGTGCACCTTCAATATGGTCTCTTTGTGATTTCATACTGTTTAAAAAGGTGTTTGCCCCGAGGCAAATACCTGTCATAGCATTACCGATTAGCATGCCGGCAATAGGAACGATATATTGCGGAGCATACCAAGGATCGTGTCCGATAATGACAAAGATAAATAGTAGAAGAGGGCCAATTGATCCAGCGATCATGGAGAGGGCGGCTACTCGTTTTAATTCTTTTGACATTGGAATATTAACTCGTTTATAAATATTGAAAATCGCAAAGGTAGTAATAGAAGTAATGAGAGCTATTGTATAAAACGGATTACTATTTTCAAATATGTATGTAAGAACATATGCGACTAGTACGAGCTGAATTGTCATACGTAATGTAGCAATTGTAATTTGTTTCTCACGCGGTATTCCTTTTAATTTCACAAGCCCGATTAAAATAAGGATGAAAATATATGCAGCTGCAAGTTGCCAAATTTGTAGTTCAATAACGCCTTTCAATTGATAGCACTTCCTTTCTAGTTGCACCGTTTGTTTTACTAATTTCAATAATATCGTCTGCGATTTCTTCTGGAAGTTGTTGCGAGTGCGTGATGAAGATAACTGTTTTTTTCTTTTCTCTTGCCAGTAGAGTGAATTGTTTCATAACGCGGCGTTCTGTGTCACCATCTAGTGCCGAAGTTGGCTCATCTAATAAATAGACGGGCGGATCCATTAGTATAATACGAGCGAAAGCAAGTCTTTGTTTTTCGCCACCTGATAAAGAAGAGGCGTTATCTTCTAATTTTTTATCTAGGCTAACAGTCGTTAATGCGCCTTGCAGGGCGTCGTCATTTGGAAATGGCTTTTCAGAAAATCGAAGTCCCATTAATAAATTATCTTTAATTGTTCCATCAAAAATAGGCGGAGTTTGTCCGAGCATGACAACTTCACGGCGTAATTGAATGGGAGGATAATCTAAAATAGATTTTCCGTTATATTCAATTGTGCCAGATGTTGGTGATTGTAAATCGTTTAGCATGCGAAGTAATGTGCTTTTACCACTACCACTTTCACCGATAATACAAGTTGTTTTTTCTTTTTGAATCTGTAAATAAGGAATGTGTAGAATATCTTTATATATGATGTCTTTTAATATAAACATAAATTGCTCCTTTCTGATTCTAGTTATATCGTATCAAAAAGAGAGAAAAATAGAAAAATAAAGTCTCTTTAGAAGGAACATCTTTTTTCTTTGTTTTAAAACTTTGCGCGTGGCAGGAAAAGGCACTGACCGATCCTATACTATACATAGCCAGTCCCTCTCGACCATTTAAAAAAATGCTTTTCTGTCGGTTTTTCATAGAATGACTGAGTAGTTACAAAAAATGAATAGAAAAAGGCTGTCTACTATGTAGGCAGCCTTTAAAGTATTAACCGTTATGATATTTGTACATCCAAAGAAGACCGGATTTTAATAATCTCGGTACACGTCCCATTAATGGTTGGTTTGCTAGTAAACCAAATCCATGTTTTTTGCCGAGAGAACCGAGAACACCTTTTAATTTAATAACAGGCAGTTCATCAGGAAGTGGTTCATTATTCCAACGTTTTAATAATATTTGGACAATTTGTTCTCCTTGACCTTCAGCAAGTTGAGCAGATGGTGCGTGTGGAAGTGCTGCACAATCTCCTACGACATAAACGTGCTCGTTATTTGGAATATTGTGATATTTCGTTAAAACAACCCGTCCGCTACCATCTTGTTCTACTGGAAGGTTTCGAACAACTTCATTTGCTTGAATACCAGCTGTCCAGACGATTGCATCACATTCAAGTGGTTCATCATGGTTGTATACAATGTTTGGTTCCACTTTTGTAATGTTAGAGTTTCGTATAATGGTAACTTTATGTTTTACAAACCATTCTTCTACGTATCTACTTAATTTCTCTGGATATGGGAATAAAATTCTATCTTTTCGATCAAATAAATAGATTTTTAAATCTGAACGGCTTTCGCGAAGTTCACTTGCCACTTCAACGCCGCTTAAACCAGCCCCAACGACAGCTACTGTTGCATTTGGTTCTAAGCTATTTAATTGTTCATATGTCTTACGTGTTTGTTCAATTGATTGTAGGCTATGTGTATATTCCTTTGCCCCAGGAACGTTATGATATTTATCTTCACAGCCAAGCCCGATAATTAAATCATCATATTGAATCGTTTCACCGCCATCGAGATGAATGGCTTTCGTTTCGAGGTCAATATTTGTTACTGTTCCGTATTGAATATTGAGACGTGGGTGCTCAGGAAACGGTATGCGAATATGCGTTTCTGAAATTGTACCCGCAACTAATGCATAATATTCAGTTTTAAAGCAATGATATGGTACTTTGTCGATTAATGTCACTTGTACATCATCTGGAAGTTGGTTGCTTGGAAGTAGCCGCTGCAGAATTCTCATTCCACCGTAGCCACCACCTAGTAGTACGAGGTGTTTCATGATGGATTACCCCTTTTCTGTTGAAATATCCCCTAATCATACAATTTTATATTAATAAAATATTTTGACTTTACACAATCAAATTATATCGAATTTGTGAACAAATAACAATGCATGAATGAATACTCTGTTGTACAATAAGAAGAAAAGTAAAGTAAGTGGTTTTCATTTTCTAGTTACTATTTACTATTTCATTATGAGTAGTATGTTATATAAAGAAGACCATCTATTATGAAGTGAAATAGTGAAGTAACTAAATAGTTTAGAATATATAACGAAAACAACAAGAAACAGCTTAGTTTTCTTCTTATAAATAAAGTGGAATGGTAACAAGTAGAGAGGGTTACTTATCCGTTTCGCAAATTAGGTATGCACATACCATATAAAGTAAATGGTAATTTGTTTAGAGATACAGGGGGGAGAGAGTTTTGATTAAACCATTAATCGAATTTTGTGTAGGTAACCTTGCAAGCGGTTCGCAAGCAGCTTTAGAAAAATTAGAAAAAGATCCTAATTTAGACGTAATGGAATATGGTTGTTTAGGATATTGTGGCATCTGTTTTGAAGGTCCATTTGCACTTGTAAATGGTGAAGTGGTACAAGGTGCAACAGTAGAAGAACTTGTAAATAATGTATATGATTATATGGATGAAAATCCAATGTTTTAAAGCGTTGCAAACAGGCAACGTTTTTCTTTTTTCATTTATCCCGCTATTTGCGGGCAGTAAGACTCCCACCTCAAAATTCAGCTGAAGCAAAGAAGTTAGGTTGAAGCCCTGTTGCCCGTCCCCAGACTGATTAAAGTTTCACTTTATTAGGAGTGTTTATTTCGAAAAAAAAAGCCCTTTTAGAAGGGCTTTTTTCTTACACGATTTGTGTAAGAACGGCTTATTGCCAAAACACTGTCAAATATGAGAAACGGGGGACATTCATATTGTGTTCTAAAAGCATGCATTTTATACTTGAAATAATAAATTATTTTTGGAGTGAATAAAAATGAGCCGATTTTCTTTTACAAAAATGCATGGTCTTGGAAATAGTTATATATATGTAAATATGTTTGAGGAACAAATTAGAGAAGAAGATTTAGCAATTGTAGCGGAAAAGGTTTCAAATATTAATACCGGTATTGGTGCAGATGGAATGATTTTAATTTGTCCTTCTGACGTGGCACCAGTAAAAATGCGCATGTTTAATAACGATGGTTCAGAAGGAAAGAGCTGTGGAAATGGTTTACGCTGCGTAGCGAAATATGCGTATGAGCATAAACTAGTAGAAGGTAAAGTTTTCACAATTGAAACGTTAGCTGGTATTGTTACGGCAGAAGTAACGGTAGAAGATGACAAAGTTACATTAGCGAAAATCGATATGGGAGCACCTCGTTTAACACGTGAAGAGATACCGATGCTTGGTGAAGGAGAAACACCATTTATTCGTGAAAACTTCTTATACAATAATCACCGTTATGCATTTACAGCTGTTTCAATGGGGAATCCACATGCGGTTATTTTTGTTGATGATGTAGAAAACGCGCCTCTTACAACGTTAGGACCGGTTCTTGAGACGCATGAAATGTTCCCAGAGCGAGTGAATGTTGAATTTATCGAGATTTTGAATGATGAAGAGATGAATTTCCGCGTTTGGGAACGAGGATCTGGTGTAACACAAGCTTGCGGGACAGGAGCATGCGCAGCTGTCGTTGCGGCAATTTTAAATGGGAAAATGGAACACGGTAAAGAAATTACGGTTCACTTAGCAGGCGGCGACTTAATGATCGCATGGACAGAAGAAGGAAATGTATTAATGAAAGGACCTGCGGAAATAATTTGCCGCGGAGTGTATGAGTACAAGATAGAAGCGTAAAGATGTATAATAGAATGAGAACAGAAAGGATGGTGTATTTCATGATTGAAGTAACAGAACAAGCAGCTTTTCAAATTAAAGATATGTTAAAAGATGCTGAAGATGGAGAGAAGTACGTGCGCCTTGCTGTACATGGCGGCGGATGTAGTGGTCTTTCTTACGGCTTAGGATTTGAAGTAGAACCAAAAGAAGACGACACAGTTCTTGAGTTTTTCGGTGTTGAATTTGTTATCGATAAAGAAAGTGCTCCGATTGTAAAGGGAGTGAAAGTTGACTATAAGCAATCTATGCTTGGCGGCGGATTCACAATCGACAATCCAAACGCGATCGCATCATGTGGATGCGGATCATCTTTCCGTACAGCGTCGAATGCTGGTAAGCCAGAAGATTGCTAAGTTTTTTCATCCCTTTATTCTAAGTGGAAATTGAATGGGTAGGTTGCATATAAAGACCTTCTTAGCGATGAAACCAAATCGTTAGGAAGGTCTTTTCTTTTGCGCTAAAAAGAAAAAGAAAAGACAAAGATAACGAATATATGCAAGAAGAAGGGGACGCAAGATTGACGATATTTTTGAATTCGTAAGGAGATATGTGATTAAACCTATAATTAGATTCGTAAGTTACCTTATAATTGATATCATAATAGAGTGCGTAATAGAAGGTGTAATAAGCGGTATAAGGAAATTACGTGATAAGATTCGTGACAAGTGGAAAAATTGGCGTTAATAGATTGTCATGACTAGGCTAGATGAGTGTCAATAACGTTTTCAATGAAAAAAAACTGATTAAAGTTTTAATTTACTATCTTACAAAAGTGTAATGTTCATGTCATGTTTTTGAATTTCTTCTTTAAAGCTTAGGCTTTAAGATAACAATATAAGAAAAACATATGAGGTGAAGGAATTGAAAAGATATATTGCACTTTTTAGTATTTTAGTTGTATTCGCAAGTTTGTTAGTTGGCTGTGATTTAAACCGTATGGGTAAAGATGAGTATTACGTTCAAATTACAGTAGATGGAAAAGAATATAATGGTAAAGCTGATAATGGTCAGCCGTATAAAGATTACGAATATAAGCTAACTGGTTTTGATAAAGACGGTAAAGAGAAAGAATTAGAATTCATAGCGCAAAAAAATCTTCGTAAAGAAGCATTTCTACGCGTATACCACTCAGATAAAAAAGGTGTAACAGCTTGGGAAGAAGTGAAGAAAGACGAGCTTCCAGCGAAAGTGAAAGAAAAACTAGGTGCGAAATAAGACAGAAAAAAGGAATTGACGAACAGGGTCAATTCCTTTTTTTACTTTCAAAATCCTCTTCTGAAATGACTTTAAATCCGTGTCTTTTAAATAAAGCAGTTGTCACTCCGTAACCGGTTTGTTTATTGCCGTTAAATTCCCCTGTGTAAATAGTAGAACTACCACAAGATGGACTGCGTTCTTTTAAAATTATATATTCTGGGTTTAAATCTTTTATTTGTTCTAATGCTTTATAAGCACCACGCACGAAAGCCTCCGTGACATCTTGTCCTTCTTTCGTCATTAATTTTGCTTTTCCATCTAAAACATCATCGCCATTACCGCCGATAATTTCAGCAGAAGGGCGTGGTGTTGGTAAACCGCCTAATACTTCGGGACAAACAAGGATGGTATCTTCCCTTTGTAATAACTCTTCTATTTTTGAAACGAGATTATCGTTACCGTCATAACGACAAGCGATACCACCTAAACAAGCGCTAATTACAATCATATTTTCATCTCCAATAAAATGAAACTTTAATCAGTGGGGGTTTTGTCCATCCCCCACTGATTATTAGTTGAACCAATCGGGCTTTTACGGGCAGTTGATCTCCCACCTAACCTCCTCGCATTCGCCGAATCTGGAGGTGGGAGTCTTACTGCCCGTTAATGCGGGATAAAAAATATTAAATATCACGCCAATTTCTCTGCCTATTTCTTACCTATAAGTGAGGTGATAAAAATGGGAAGCTTATATAATTTAATGAAACCATATAGTCAATTTCGAAGTAAAGAAGAGTTTAATACATATCAAAAACAAGTTTTGAAGTGCTATCGATTTCAATTGAATAAAACGGATGCTATCATTATTCATTTTTTAGGAAAGTATGCAGTGAATGAGAAACAGAAAACAGTGGGAGTTGCTTGTCCGTTAATGGAGACGATTGCTACAAATGTTGGAAAGAGTATTCGTACGGTACGCCGCTCGATTGCAAAGTTAGAGGAACTAGGAATTATAAAACGTGTTGCGACAAAAGAAAGATATAAGCGCGGGGGATATAGTGCAAACTTATATGTATTTCTTAAATCTGCAATTGACCGCATGGATGACCGTATGAAAATGTCCGCATGTGAAAGTGATGATCGTACAGATGGCTGTAGTGGAAACGAGCAAAAAAATGAGGGGGAAACAATTCTTTCTAAAAACATTCCACAAATAAAAGAGAAAAGAAAAGTAACGTACGAGCTTGATGAAACGTATTGTCGTCACGATATACCGAAGCCTTTTATATACGCACTGGTGCCGATGACGAGTAATCCGAAGAAGATTAATATATTTTGGAGTAAGGTGGAACTTGCTTATAAAAAGAGCGGATTACTAGAGCAAGGTGCTTTATTAGAGGGGATATTAGCTGATGAAGAAGCGTATGGAAATTTAATTTGGCGGGTGAAAAGTGTTGTGAGAGCGTATAAGTACGGAGAAATTCGTAAAGATGTTGGAGCACTATTGTATAGTACGATGCGAGATTTATTTTTAGAAATTGGATTAGAGTGGGGAGCGGCATTAAGGAGAAGTAAGGGAATACCGTTATTCGATCCATTTAAAAAAGAGCCATGCGTATAATACATGACTCCAAGTAGCTAATCGAACTTTCTTACAACTGGAACACGAATTGCTACAAATAGTACAAAGACGATAACAGCGATTGCACCGCTTTTCATAACCGTTACAATTGGAATGCCTATCCCAAGTGCAAGCGATGTAAATGCGTAAGAGAGCGGAATGAATCCCATCGATGAAAGCATGAGTAAACTCATAACGCGTCCCATCATCTCTTCTTTTACTGTTGATTGAATCATTGCCATAAGTGGAACGATAGCCATCGCAATTGTAATACCGTAAAACATTCCAGCTAATAAGGCTTGCCAAAGTACGGTGCTAAAGTTGATGGCTAGGAAGAATACACCAGACAGTAGCATCATGATAATACAAAATAGACCACGTCTGCGGTTAATGTTTTTTAATCCGACAATGACAGCTCCTATCGCCATCCCGCCGCCAACAGACGCTTCTAAGTAACTAAACTGAAGTGAATCACCGTGCAGAACGTTTTTGACGAAGAGCGGGAAGCCTACTTGCATTGGGCCGATTAAAAATAAATTTAAAAAGGCGCTACATATAAGGAAAGTTGAAAGAAATGGTGATTCTTTTACATATGAAATTCCCTCTTTAATAGAAGTAAACATGCCTTTATCTGTTTCATTTTTTTCGGGTACTGTAAATTGTATTTTTTGAACGAGTATCGCAGCGATAATGAGTAACAGGATTGTAATTGAAAAGATTGTTTCATAGTTCGTAAATTTAATGAGAATACCGCCAAGTACAGGGCCCAAGATGACCGATCCTTGGTTTGTCATTTGAGTAAGTGAATTTGCTTGTGTTAAACGGCTTTTTTCTACAAGTTCAGGCAGAATAGATCCATCTGCTGACCAGAAGAAAGCGTCAGCAAGTCCGAAGAACAAAGCGAACAAAGCAAATGTATATAGTGTTACATCACCGACGATGAACCAGGTGAGAATGGTTGCGACAAGAATAGCGCGAATAATATTAGAGTAAAACATAATATTTTTTTTCGGGAATTTATCAGCTAATGCTCCGCCGATAATCATAAAGATGAGCCTTGGAACACTAAGAGCCACGAAAACAATACCGAGTGAAGCCTCAAGGTTTAATGTTTTTGCTATGTACCATGTTTGTGAAAAAGTAAAAAAGGCTAAAGCAAAACTTGAAAAGAGAGTAGCTGCCCAAAGAAAAAGGAAGTTCGTATTTTTTAATAACGGTTTTCCGCTTCCTTCTAAAGCAGATTTATTTTGTTGTAGTTCCTCCATATTGCTTCCTTTCTATGTACCAAATTTAGACTAAAAAACCTATTAACAATCGTTTTATCCCGCTATTTGCGGGCAGTAAAACTTCCACCTCAAAATTGGGCTAGGGCAAAGAAGTTAGGCGGGAGTCGGGCTGCCCGTAAACGCCCGATTGGTGAAGGCTAATACTCAGTGGGGGATGAACAAAACCCCCACTGAGTATAGTTTCACTTTATACAGTTTCTAATATTTCTATACTGCACTTTCTCATTGTAGACAATAATAATGAATTTGCACAGTGGCTATTTAACGACAAAAAAGAAGATACCAAAGGGTATCTTCTTTTTTGTCATTCACGCTAAAGCAATATAAATATCCACTTGTACGTTATTTGGATCTACTGCATTTTCGTCATAAAGCTCAAAGTCTGTTGTAAAAGCACGTTTGTTTTCTTTCGACCATTGCCAAATATATTCCCAAGTTTCACAAATGACTTCAGACACAGGACCTTTTCTCGTTGTAAATACCGCATACGTTGCGGCAGGTATTGTTAAGGCTGTCATATTTTCAGGAACGTCTTCTAATGAAGAAACAGGCATGCCAATAGTAAATTGATATGTACCAGTTTCATCTGATTCGTAGTTTGAGTAGAAAGCGAATGTTTCTTTTGTTTGTTGATTTGGGATGTGATGCATGATTTGTTCTTGGAAGTATTGGTTCCAAAGTTGTGGGATTTTTCCTTCAGTAGATGCCTCTTTTTCATTTGTCGTCGTAATAGAAACGCCGATTGCTTGGAAAGCTTCTTTCTTAATGATAATAGGTTCTTTCATTATAAAATTTCCCTCCATTGAATGAAACGTATGTTCTGTTTTATTGTAACATATTTTAGGAGTATGTGGTATTTTTTTCTAAAGTACATAGCTGTGAAGAAAGAGAGGTAATTTGGATTAGGGATCTTTATAACAAAAGAACTCCTTTCATGTAAAAGGAGCTCTTTTCATTTCTATATTAAAACATACTTGAGCTATGCATTGGTTGAAGTTTTGCGTTTGGATCGAAGTAAGCTTTTGCATTGTTTACTGCTGTCGGTGCTTCACCAAAGCCGCAAGCAATGAGTTTTACTTTTCCTTCATATGTACAAATGTCACCAGCAGCGTAAATGCCAGGAATATTTGTTTCCATTTTTGAGTTCACGAGGATGCTGTTTTTTTGAATATCTAAGCCCCAATTTTTAATTGGACCAAGTGAAGAAACGAAGCCGTAGTTTACGATTACGTCATCAACATCGATGATAATTTTTTCTTCTGTTTTTACGTGCTGAAGAACAACTTGTTCAATAGTATCATCACCGATAAGTTCAACTGGAACGTAAGGTGTGCTTACTTCTGCACGGGAATTCATTAAGCTTTCTACGCTATGTTCATGTGCACGGAATTTATCGCGGCGATGAGCAATTGTAACTTTGTCCGCAAGTGGTTCTAACATCATTGTCCAATCTACTGCTGAGTCACCACCGCCGAATACAACGACGCGTTTTCCAGCAAATTTATTCATATCATCAACGAAATAATGTAAGTTTTTCTTTTCATATTTTGCTGTGCCTTCTAATTCTAAGCGGCGTGGTTGGAAAGCACCATTACCAGCAGTAATAATGACAGATTTAGAGTAGTGAGTTTGTTTATTTGTAACAAGCTTAAATATACCGTCAGCTTGTTTTTCAAGCGTATCAACAGCTTCTTCTAAGCAAACGGTTGGATCGAACTTTTTCATTTGTTCTTTTAAGTTATCAACTAACTCTTGTGCGCGCACTTTTGGGAATCCAGCTACATCATAAATATATTTTTCGGGATATAGTGCGGATAATTGCCCGCCAAGTTGAGGTAAGCTTTCAATAATTTTTACACTTGCTTGTCTCATTCCGCCATAAAATGCGGTGAATAGTCCTGTTGGGCCACCACCAATAATCGTTATGTCGTAAACTTTTTGATTTTCTGTCATTTTCATTCCCCCTATAGATGATGGAATTTTAATATTGATTTCATATATTGTTCATATGTACATGAAAATCCTGCAAATGATGACACTTTCAAATAAATGATAGCATATTTCAGTTAATATTACTTCTGAAAACGACTGAATAATAAGTAAGTTTGCGCATAGATGTTTTAGAATTGTATAAAATATAGCGAAAGGAAAATACATGAAAAAAAGGCTGAAAAACCCTTGAAAACGCTATGTTATTTTAAAATATTGATAATTCTCTAGGTGCTTGAATTATGGAATGAAACCGACTAATATAGGGAAGTATTATGTTAAATTTCTATGACAAATTTCGTACGATTTTTTGACTGCGTTTTGTTATGATATAGAATGTGATAAATTCCACATTCTTGACAAATAGAGTTTTTAGTACTTGGTATTATTTTTTATTACTATTATATAAAGAAAAGGGTTGTGATTTAGTGAAGACTCCAAAAATCGTAGTTTTAGGTGCAGGTTATGGCGGGATGATTACGACTGTTCGTCTGCAAAAAACATTATCTGTAAGTGAAGCTGAAATTACGTTAGTAAACAACAACAGCTATCACTACCAAGCAACTTGGTTACATGAGAGTGCAGCTGGTACATTACAAGATGATAAAATCTGTCTAGATATTCAAGACGTTATCGATACAAATAAAGTGAACTTTGTACAAGATACAGTAGTAGAGATTAAAGCTGCTGAAAAACGTATTATCTTAAAAGATGGTGAATTAGAGTATGATTACTTAGTAATCGGTCTTGGTTTCGAATCAGAAACGTTCGGAATTAAAGGATTAAAAGAGCATGCATTCTCAATCACTAACATTAATGCAACTCGTCAAATTCGTGAGCATATGGAAGAAAAATTCGCTCAATATGCGACTGAAAAACGTGATGAGTTAGTAACAATCGTTGTTGGTGGCGCTGGATTTACTGGTATCGAGTACGTAGGTGAGCTTGCAAACCGTATTCCTGAACTTTGCAAAGAGTATGATGTTCCACGTGAAAAAGCACGTATCATCTGTGTAGAAGCTGCTCCAACAGCACTTCCTGGTTTCGATCCAGCATTAGTAGAGTACGCTGTAAAACAACTTGAGAAAAAAGGTGTAGAATTCCGCATCGGTACAGCAATTAAGGAAGCAACTGAAGAAGGTATTATCGTTGCCAACGGTGATGATGCTGAACTTCTTAAATCTGAAACTGTAGTTTGGGCTGCAGGTGTTCGTGGTAATGGTATTGTGGAAGAGTCTGGATTTGAAGCAATGCGCGGACGTATTAAAGTGGATGAGTACATGCACGCTCCGGGTCATGAAGATGTATTCATGGTTGGTGATGCAGCGTTAATCATCAACGAAGAAATTAACCGTCCATACCCACCAACAGCACAGATTGCAATTCAAGAAGGTTATAATATTGCACACAATTTAACTGTGTTAGTTCGTGGCAAAGGTGAAATGAAAAAGTTCGCATTTGATAATAAAGGATCTGTATGTTCATTAGGTCATGACGATGCAATGGGCGTTGTTATGGGTAAAAAGTTAACAGGTTGGAAAGCTTCATTCATGAAGAAAGTAATCGACAACCGTTACTTATTCTTACTAGGCGGACCTTTATTAGTTCTTAAAAAAGGTAAATTGAAGTTCTTTTAATATATAGTAGAAAAAGCAGAAACGGCTATGAGCTGTTTCTGCTTTTTTCGTATTGAAAATATAGTATAATATATAAAAAAGAAAGAATATTCTGTTCGTTTTGATGGAGGAGGTTATATCATGGGGAAGCGAGGGAAAGTGTGGTTAGCTGTCAGTGGCTTAGTAGCTACAGAAGATGGGAGATGGCTATTCGTTAAGAAAAAATACGGTGGATTGAAAGGGCAATGGTCTTTACCTGCTGGTTTTGTTAATGAAGGCGAGACTGTTGATGAAGCTGTGAAACGTGAAATTTTGGAAGAGACAGGCATTGTTGCTCATGTAAAGGGGATTATTGGTATTCGCTCAGGTGTTATTCATAATGAAATTAGTGATAATATGATTATTTTTCTTCTAGAGCCAGAGGGAGAAGACGTTATCGTACAGGAGAAAGAATTGTCGGAAGTAGCTTTTTTACATCCGGAAAATATTGCAGATGATCAAAATACTTCTGTACTCATCAAATATTTATTAGAAGGAAGAGCAGAGTCGCATTTTGAAATGGACAAAACATTAAATCCAGGAGAGCAATTTGGTTATACGGCTTATCATGTGTTTACGGCGTATGCGAAGGAGAGGGAGAAGAAGTGAGTATACCGGTACTACTTATTTCAATGATGTTGTTCTTTATTTTATTTTTTGGAATTGGATTTTTACTCAACATGATTTTGCGAGCTACGTGGGTAATGGTTATTGTATATCCGATTATTTGTATGCTTATTATTAATAAAGCGAGTGTATGGGACTATTTTTCAAAGCCAAAAGAAACATTTTCTTCATTTGGGACAAGTGTATCGCATTTAGGACACGCAGATGTGTTTATTCTATCTACTGGATTAGTAGGTGCTGCTTTAGCAGGAATCATAATTAAAAAACTTCGAAAAAGTGGATATCAAATGTTTTAATCTCCAATCAATTTGGAGATTATTTTTTTGCATATTCCTTCATCGTATAGGGAATGATTAACGATGAAGGAGTGTGGAATATAAAAATGTTAAAACGATATTGTATTCGCATTATGATGACTTGTTTACTTGCATTCGCATTATGCGTAACATGGCAGGCTTTCACAGGAGTTTCTTTATTAGAGATTATAAAATCATATGAAGGAACAAGTGTAAAAGAAGTACATGCAGCAGAAATTGAGAAAAAAGTTGCTCCGAGTAAAGAAGTGATAAATGCTTTAGAGCAGGCAAATGACTGGTCTAAATATCGTGTTATAGAAATGACTGCAACTGGTTATACATCAGGTATAGAGTCGACTGGAAAGAGGCCGGGGCATCCAGAGTATGGCATTACATATTCAGGTGTTAAAGCAAAAAGGGATTTATATTCCACAATCGCTGCCGATTTACGCGTATTCCCGCTTGGGACAATTCTATTCGTGCCAGGTTACGGATATGGTGTTGTAGCTGATAAGGGCGGTGCTATAAAAGGAAATCGTCTCGATTTATATTATGATACGGTGAAAGATGTTTATAGCCAATGGGGTAAGAAAAAAGTAAATGTGTATATAGTGAAAATAGGAAATGGCAAGTTTTCGGAAGAAGAGTTAACGATGTTAAATCAAGACGAAACGATGCAAGTGTTTCGTGGACAATATTTAAAACAAAGATAGTCTAGTGGCAATAACGCTAGACTTTTTTCTTGTCTTATTTCACCATAGAAGATATTGGAGATAGCATCTTTATCCTGCTATTTGCGGCCGGTAAAACCCCCACCTCAAAATTCAGCTGGAGCAAAGAAGGTAGGTGGGAGCCCTGCTACCCGTAAACGCCCGATTGGTGCGGGCTGATTATAGTTTTACTTTATATGAAATAACAGAATTTAGAATTGTCGCATTTTATCGAAAATAAAGTTATAATGGACGTAGAGAAATTTAGGGGGTCTGAACATGTTTCAAGTACAAAAAGAATTAGTAAGTCATGAAGCGGTAATTGTTGCCTTATTTGAAGAAGATAAAACGAGTAGCTTTGTACAAGAACTGGATAAAGCGTTTGAAGGACAATTACAAGTTTTATTAGAAGAAAAAGAACTTTCAACTAAGAAGAAAGCAATTTCAAAAGTACATAGCTTAGGAAAAACAAATGTTAAACGTTATTATTTTGTTGGTTTAGGTAAGAAAGAGTCATATACAACGGAAACGTTACGTGCTGCTCTTGGTAAGGCGTTTAAAGCGTTACAAGCAGCAAAAGTACAAGATGCAGCAATCTTACTTGATTCTTTCGTGACAGATAAATTAGATGCGATTGATGTAGCTCATATTGCGGCAGAAGTACAAGGTCTTGGTACATATGAATTACAAACGTATAAATCAGATAAAAAGGATCGTGTAGAATTAGAGAAGTTTACGGCTATTACAGCAGAAGATACACAAGAAATTGAAGCAGCATTAACGGTAGGATACGTACATGGACGTGCAACGAATTCAGCTCGTACGCTTGTAAATATGCCGCCAAACGTATTAACAGCGACAAAGCTTGCTGAGTATGCAGTTGAATTAGCAGAAAAATACGATATGGATTATAAGGTTCTTGAGAAAGAAGAGATGGAAGAGCTTGGTATGGGTGCATTACTTGCAGTAAACCAAGGATCTACTGAACCGCCAAAAATGATCGCTCTTATTTATAAAGGAAAAGAAGAGTGGAAAGATGTAATTGGATTTGTTGGAAAAGGGATTACATATGATACAGGCGGTTATTCTTTAAAACCACGTGAAGGCATGGTTGGTATGAAAGGTGATATGGGCGGAGCTGCTGCTGTTCTTGGCGCGATGGAGATCATCGGTGAACTTCGCCCAGAGCAAAATGTAATTGCTGTTATTCCATCAACTGACAACGTTGTAAGTGGTACAGCATTTAAGCCAGATGATGTTATTACATCTATGAGCGGAAAAACAATTGAAGTATTAAATACAGATGCAGAAGGTCGCCTAGCGTTAGCTGACGGTATTACGTATGCGAAGAAACTTGGCGCAAATTACTTAGTTGATGTTGCAACATTAACAGGTGGTGTAATTGTTGCACTTGGAAATCATACAACAGGCGCGATGACAAATAATGAAGAATTGTTTGAACAAGTGTTAGAGGCTTCTATGGAAACGGATGAGCCAATTTGGCAATTGCCGATTTTTGAACGTGATAAAGAACGTGTCAAAAACAGTAAATTTGCTGATTTAAATAACTCACCAGGCCGTGAAGGACATGCGGTTATGGCTGGGACATTCCTTGGTGAATTTGCAGAAGAAACACCATGGGTACACTTAGATATCGCTGGAACATCTGAAACATCAGGAGCACATGATTTAGGACCATCTGGAGCAACAGGTGCAATGGTGCGTACACTTGCAACACTTGTTGAGCGTTTCGGAGAAGAATAATTTTTGAAGAAAAGGCTGTCTCAAATTTTTGGGATAGCCTTTTCTTATTGATATGGTATGACTATTGTAAGTTTTTGTCGGTAAGTCGATATATTTGGAGTTACGGTTAATATAATTTCATTTACTATTTTACAGTTCCAAAAAGTGCTACATAGTGAAAGATTCGTCCTATAAAGAAATCGTATATAACGTCCCACCTAAAGCGAATGAAGTACGCCCTGTTTCCTCAGAGACAACTAATATAAGTGCATCAATTTTCTCGGATAAGCCAATTGCAGCCCTATGACGTGTTCCTAGCTCAGGATTGATTTCCATGCTTTTTGTTAATGGAAGAATATTAGCTGCTGAGACAATATGATTATTTTTAATGAGAACGGCTCCGTCATGAAGAGGGTTCCCTGGATAAAAAATCGATTCAAGTAGTGGCGCGGTTAAGTGTGCGTTTAATGTCGTTCCAGTTTGAATGAAAGAATCAAGAGCGTCACTTCGTTCCACAATAATAAGAGCACCGTGTTTTCGAGCGCTTAAATGTTGGACAGCTGTAGTGATGAAATGTGAACTTTCCGTATAAGGTGATAAATATGCTTGAATATAATATGTAGCTGCTAACGTCTGTACATTTGTTAACATATGATGAATATCTTCCATTTTACATAAAATACATTCATCTTCTTTATCGATTGCATGCTTCATGTTTGATAATTCTTTTTCAGCAATTTCAATCATCTGCTTTGTTTTTATTTTGAGCTCTTCTGACAAGTCCCATTCTTGCATAATCCTCATTCCCTTTGGTGGAGTATTTAACCATAGTGTATACAAATATTTATAGTAAAATCCTGCTAGATTTTAAAAAATATTGAGATTCAGGTTGTTTTTTTCATATAATGAAGGTACGACAGGCGAGAGGAGATGGAAGTATGAATTGGAAACAAGAATTTAGTCGCTGGCTTTCATATGCAGAATTAGACGCAGAATTAAAAGAACAGCTAGAAAACATGAAGCAAGATGAGAAGAAAATCGAGGATAGCTTTTATAAAAATCTAGAGTTCGGAACAGGTGGTATGCGTGGTGAACTTGGTGCTGGTACGAACCGTTTAAATGTATATACAGTTCGTAAAGCAACAAAAGGATTAGCTATGTTTATTGAAAAATTAGGTGAAGAAGCGAAAAAACGCGGTGTTGTTGTCGCGTATGATTCTCGTCATAAATCAACTGAATTCGCAATGGAAGTAGCTGCTACTCTTGGTGCACACGGTATTACAACATATGTATTTGAAAGCTTACGTCCAACACCAGTGCTTTCTTTCGCAGTTCGTCATTTACATACAGCAAGTGGAATCGTTCTTACGGCAAGCCATAATCCGCCCGAATATAACGGTTATAAAGTATATGGTGAAGATGGTGGCCAGTTGCCTCCAAAGGAAGCTGATGAGTTAATTAGCTACGTAAATGCAGTAGAGAATGAATTAACAGTTGAAGTTGCTGATGTTGAGCAATTAAAAGCTGACGGTTTATTACATATAATTGGACAAGAAGTAGATGATGCGTATGCAGCAGAATTGAACAAAGTCATTATTAATAAAGAGATGGTGAAAGAAGTAGGAAAAGATTTGAAAATCTTCTTTACACCATTGCATGGAACATCAAATATTTCGGTACGCCGTGGTTTAGAAGAAGTTGGATTTACAGATGTAACTGTTGTAAAAGAGCAAGAGTTACCAGATCCAAACTTCTCTACAGTAAAATCACCAAACCCAGAAGAGCATGCAGCGTTTGCGTATGCAATTCGCGACGGTGAAAAAGTAGGCGCAGACGTGTTAATCGCAACAGATCCTGATGCAGACCGTCTAGGTGTAGCAGTTCGCAATCACGATGGTGAGTTCCAAGTATTAACTGGTAACCAAACAGGTGCGTTAATGCTTGATTACTTATTATCACAAAAGAAGGAAAACGGAACGCTTCCAGAAAACGGTGTTGTTTTAAAAACAATCGTAACGTCTGAAATTGGCCGTACAATCGCAAAAGCATACGGTTTAGATACAGTTGATACGTTAACTGGATTTAAATTTATCGGCGAAAAAATTAAACAGTATGAAGAAAGCGGACAATATGAATTCCAATTCGGTTATGAGGAAAGCTACGGTTATTTAATCCGTCCATTCTGCCGTGATAAAGATGCGGTGCAATCCGTCCTATTTGCATGTGAAGTAGCTGCATACTACAAATCACAAGGTAAAACGTTATACGATGGTCTGCTAGAAGTATTTAAGAAGTATGGGTTCTTCCGTGAGGACCTTGTATCGTTAACGTTAAAAGGAAAAGATGGTGCCGAACAGATTCAAAAGATGATGGCAACATTCCGTGAGAATCCTCCGAAAGAAGTAGCTGGTTTAACAGTCGCTGCAGTTGAGGATTATAAAGAAAGCATCATTACAACGTTACAAGATGGAAATAAGGAAGAGATTCACTTACCGAAATCAAATGTGTTAAAATATCAATTAGAAGATGGTTCTTGGTTCTGTTTACGTCCATCTGGAACAGAGCCGAAAATTAAATTCTACTTTGGTGTACAAGATGATTCCTTACAAAATAGTGAACAAAAGTTACTTACTATTAAAGAAGATATTATGAATCGTTTATAATAGAATAGAATACTACTGATAGGAAAAGGGGAGAACAGCCTCCTCTTTTCTTGTAGTTTTGTTTGATGTAGAGGATTATTACGAGCGAGTGTTATAAATTTGCACTTTACTAAGAGAATTAGAATGAAAAGCGAGGGTATTTGTCATGAAAAAAGTGAGAAAAGCAATTATTCCGGCAGCGGGATTAGGAACACGCTTTTTACCAGCAACGAAAGCAATGCCAAAAGAAATGCTTCCAATTGTAGATAAACCAACAATTCAATACATCGTAGAAGAAGCAGTAAAATCAGGCATCGAAGATATTATTATCGTTACTGGTAAAGGAAAGCGCTCTATCGAAGATCATTTTGATAACGCATTTGAATTAGAGCAAAACTTATTAGAGAAGAAAAAGTATGAGTTACTTGAAAAAGTACAAGCTTCTTCTAAAATGGTAGATATCCATTACATTCGTCAAAAAGAACCAAAAGGATTAGGACATGCTGTTTGGTGCGCACGTAAATTCATTGGTGATGAGCCGTTTGCAGTATTATTAGGCGATGATATCGTTCAAGCTGAAAAACCATGTTTACGTCAATTAATGGACGAGTATGACAAAACACTTTCTTCTGTTATTGGTGTACAAACTGTTCCTGAAGCAGAAACACATCGCTACGGAATTATTGATCCGTTAGAGCAAGAGGGACGTCGTTATCAAGTTCGTCAATTCGTTGAAAAACCAACGCAAGGTACTGCGCCTTCAAACTTAGCGATTATGGGACGTTACATTTTAACTCCTGAAATCTTTATGTTCTTGGAACAGCAACAAGCTGGAGCGGGCGGCGAAATTCAGTTAACGGATGCAATTCAAAGCTTAAATGAAATTCAACGTGTATTTGCTTACGACTTCGAAGGAAAGCGTTATGACGTTGGTGAAAAATTAGGATTTGTTCAAACAACAATTGAAATGGCATTGCAACACCCAGAATTACGTGATGATATGCTAGTAATGATGAAGAAAATTTTAGACGAGCAAATGAAGCAAGAGTCTTAATATAATAAACAAGGAGCTGTTCCTATAGGAACAGCTCCTTGTTTATTATGAAATCGTCGAATGAGAATGCTGATAAGCGGAACGACGTACAGCATAGTATATGCGAGGTGCGATAATAGCGCCGATAATTGTAAACGCAATATCCTTTACTGCGAACCACATCATAATCATCCAGGCAGCTTTATAACTCATATTACCACCCATGAAAATATTGACTGCCCCGTACATATAAGTAGTACCGATAATATACGTTAAAATGATTCCGACGAAAGAAGCAATTGCAAAGGTGCTGAATGTTGGTCGTTCTTTTTGTTCTACTAGTTTTCCTGATACGTAAGCAACGATAATAAATGCGATAATAAAACCACCAGTAGGATCTAAAAGTGCTCCAAATCCAGCTTTGAAGTTAGCGAAGATTGGCGCACCTGCTACTCCAACAAGCATGTAAACAGTCATTGATAATGCCCCAAGTCTACTCCCAAGAAGAAGACCTCCTAAAATTGCGAAAAATGGTTGCATAGATAATGGAATGCCCGCTATTTGTAAGAATGGTGCCCACGATACAATATTTGCACCAATAGCCATAAGAGCGACGAACATGGCAGCTAATGCTAAATCTAAAACATGAAGCTTCTTCATAATGTTAACCTCCAGTTGTGTTTAGGTTAACAATATCGTAGCGAAAATATTTACTTGTTGTCAATCAAAATATTTTGATAAGAAGGCTTTAAATAGTCTCTAAGCAATGTGTATGGAATACGAAACTGCGGAATTCCGCTTGAATAAGGAGCAATTTCATATAAAGAGAAATAAATTACAAGATTATCCGGTTCTAAAAAGTAGTGAAACTTTTTAGTGCTCGTTACTTTTTCGACTGCATCAGGAAAATAAATGCTTTCATTTTGTTTAATTTGTCTTACAATCTCTGTGCGAATTATTTCTTTATATTTATCCTCTTGTTGAAATAAATCGTCTAAGTGTAATAATTTTTTTTCGTTTAAATCAAATGTATTTGCCTTCCACGTATACAGTCCGTGCGCTCCGCCTGTATATTGATAGTAATTCACATATAGGCTGAGGAAAGGTGGTTTGTTTAAAGCTACTTTATAGTCAACATTTGCAACGTATGGATGAAAAGGTGTGCTAGATCCTTCTGTTTCCTCATAATATTTCTTCGCTTCTTTTTCTAATTTACTTTTAAATTTAGTAGTAGAGTTTTTGTAATAGGAATTCAGCTTATTTTGAAATTTTGAATCAGAAAAGTTGTGAAAGGAAGGCCTATTAATTTGATATTCTATATAAGGTTTCTTACCTTTTTGCGTTACAGTCTTAACATTGATTGTCAGGTTGGATGCTTTGGCTGCTATTGCACAATTTGGTACAATAGTCAGCAAGGAGAACATAAGCAATAGTATACAAAATTTCTGTTTCATTTAGGTGAAACCTCCTTATATAAGTGTTATAGGTAGTTTGAAATTAAACAGGTAAAATTATACATTTGATCTAAAGTGAGAGAGGTTGAAAACGATATGTCAAAAACTTTAATGGATTCGCTTGGAATTGAGTTGTTAGAAATGACAGAGGATAAAGTAGTTGCTACAATGCCTGTTGATGAACGCACGCATCAGCCGTTTGGATTTTTACATGGCGGTGCATCTGTTGCATTAGCAGAAACTGTGGCAAGTGTTGGTTCATACAATTTAATTGATCAAGAAAAATGTATTTGTTTCGGATTAGAAATTAATGCAAATCATATTCGCTCAAAGCAAGATGGAATTGTAACAGCAATTGGAACACCGATACATAGAGGACAATCGACAATGGTTTGGGATATTCGCATCATTGATGAAAATGATGATTTACTATGCATATCAAGATGTACAGTAGCAATTAAAGAAAAACGTGAAAAATAGAAAAGAGGCGGCTCTTATGAGCTGCCTCTTTTTTATAATTAGAACTGGATTTTTTTCTCTAAGAAACCTTTTAGTTCGCTAATTGGCATACGAACTTGTTCCATTGTGTCACGGTCACGTACTGTAACAGCTTTGTCTTCAACAGAGTCGAAGTCGTATGTGATACAGAATGGAGTACCGATTTCGTCTTGACGACGGTAACGTTTACCGATAGAACCAGTTTCATCAAAGTCTACCATGAAGTCTTTAGCTAGTTCTGCGAATACTTCAGTAGCACCTTCAGATAGCTTTTTAGATAATGGTAAGATAGCTGCTTTATATGGTGCTAAAGCAGGGTGGAAACGAAGAACTGTACGAGAATCGTTTTCTAATTGCTCTTCTTCATATGCATCACATAAGAATGCTAATGTTACACGGTCTGCACCTAGAGATGGCTCGATGCAGTAAGGCACGTAACGCTCATTCGTTTGTGGATCGATATAGTTAAAGTCTTCGTTAGAGTGTTCCATATGACGTTTTAAATCGAAGTCTGTACGAGATGCAACGCCCCATAGTTCGCCCCAACCGAATGGGAATCTGAATTCAATATCAGTTGTTGCGTTACTGTAGTGAGATAATTCGTCTTCACCGTGGTCACGAAGACGCATGCTTTCTTCAGTCATACCAAGTGAAAGTAACCAGTTTTTACAAGTTTCACGCCAGAATGCGAACCACTCTAAATCTTCACCAGGCTTACAGAAGAATTCAAGTTCCATTTGTTCGAATTCACGTGTACGGAATGTGAAGTTACCAGGTGTGATTTCGTTACGGAAACTTTTACCGATTTGGCCGATACCAAATGGAAGTTTTTTACGCATAGAGCGTTGTACGTTTTTAAAGTTTACGAAAATACCTTGTGCTGTTTCAGGACGAAGGAAGATTTCGTTTGTGCTAGACTCTGTAACACCTTGGAATGTTTTGAACATTAAGTTGAACTGACGGATTTCCGTGAATTCTTGGCTACCGCAATCTGGGCATTTTACTTCATGTTCTTTCATTAAGTCAGCCATTTGGTCGAAAGTAAGACCGTCAACGACCATTTCGATACCTTTTACGTCTAATGCATCTTCAATTAATTTGTCAGCACGGTGACGAGCTTTACATTTTTTACAGTCGATCATTGGATCATTAAAGTTACCAACGTGACCAGAAGCGATCCAAGTTTTTGGGTTCATTAAAATAGCAGCATCTAAACCAACGTTGTGTGGAGATTCTTGAATGAATTTTTTCCACCAAGCTTTTTTGACGTTGTTTTTTAATTCGATTCCAAGTGGACCGTAATCCCATGTGTTTGCAAGACCACCGTAAATTTCAGAACCAGGGAAAACGAAACCGCGATGTTTCGCTAAGTTTACAACTTGTTCCATTGAATACATAATAAAATCCTCCTTTTGAAAGTTAACGTATTTGCGATGACGTGATGGGTACTTTGGAAACGAGCAATATATGCTTTAAAAAACATAAAAAAAACGCTCATCCCAAGGCTTAATCGCCTAGGGACGAGCGTTTGCCCGCGGTTCCACCCTAGTTGATACACAAAATGTGCATCCACTTTATCACGTATTGCTCGAGACTGCCGTTTCCTCGCAGCTTCAGGCTTTCACTATCCCTGAATCGCTTTTTATGCAAGTACTTATAAGTCCGTCATCGCTACTTATATTAATAATAATGAACATATTTTAACACGTTCTTTTTTAAATCTCAATAGAGGAACGTGCCCATCTAGGATAGAGTCTCGCCTATTTTTTCGTTATTTATTCCGTAATTTTGCTTAATATGCTTAATTGCTTCGCGGTTACTAAGCGAGGCAAGTTCGTTATTTTGAACGTATTCCCATACTACATCTGGTTTTGTTTTTGCATATTCGCGAAGGACCCAGCCGATTGCTTTTTGAATGAAAAATTCTTTTGAGGAATGTAGTTGTCCGATAATCCAGAAAAGGAGTTCTTCATCCATTTTTTGTTTATATTTTAGCTGGAATAAAATAGCGGCACGTTGTAACCATATGTTTTCTGATGCAATCCATTTTGGAATATATGCAGAAATTAATTCTGGATGTTTTAAAAAGATAGCACCTAAAAATGTAGGGACGATGCTATCAACAGAATCCCACCAAGATTTTGTGACAATAAGTTCTTCTAAAAATGGGATGTGAGTTTCATTTATGTGTTTTTTATATTTTTGCATGATATCGAGTGCGGCAGCTTGAAATTCACGTTCTGGTAGGTCCCAAAGTTCACGCACGATAATTTGGAAGTCCTTTTTATCTGGGAGAGTATGTATTTGAATTACGTCTTTCAATAACTGTCTTCTCTCAGGAGTTTGAATACCGAGAAACGGGAAGTGATTTTTCATATAACGTGCCATCGGTTCTGCTTTTTCGGGATTTTGATGAGCTGTAAAATGCTCTTGTAATGCCTTTACAAATGGATGCATAGGTATGTACTCCTCTCTCATTATCTTTCTCTTCTTATTATACAAAGAGTTTGGTTAAATTTTAAAACATAACTTGCACTGTAATGAAATATGTTGAGAAGAGAGAGGAGAGGATAAGATGGAAGATCAAGGCGTACTAGCAGGTTTCTTTGCTCTTAGTTTTGCGTTTATGCTTGTTATAATAATTTGGGCAATTATTTCGTATTTGTTAACGGCTTTTGCACTTTATACGATGGCGAAAAATGATGGTGCAACTGATGGTGTTCTTGCTTTTATTCCGTTTATAAATAGTAAGATATGGGGTGATTTAGCGAAAGATAAATTACCAGATTTCTTGAAAGAAGAAGCAGGGTGGAAAGTATTTGGCATATATGTTGGATGCTTCATCTTTAATTTCGTACCAATTCTATATATATTAGCAACAGCTGTATCACTTGTACTGTCTATTTATCTTATCTATGCTATTTTGGATAGATACGGAACGAATTCCATACTATTTACGATCATTCATACAATCACATTTTCGGTTTTCTTGCCGATTCATTTGTTCATTATTCGGAATGAGCCGGTGAGGTATAACGAGTAGGCGTATCAAAGTTGTCGAGCGGTCGATATATTTGGTTCTATAATAATTCGGATATGCTGAAAAAAGAACGAAAGCGCCCTGCTGAGCAGGGTGCTTTTTTCTACTACATAAGATAGCGTAAGTAAATGTAAATATGAGAAATGATTAATGAAACGATCATAATTGGGAAGCCGACTTTAAGGAATTCCATGTAGCTGAATTTATGTCCTTCACGACTTGCGATTCCGGCTACGATTACGTTAGCAGAAGCCCCGATTAATGTTCCGTTTCCACCTAAGCAAGCACCTAATGCTAATGCCCACCATAGTACGTCGATTTGTGCGTCAGAAGGTGATAAACCTAGCCCAACTGCCATATCGTTAATAAGTGGAATCATTGTTGCAACGAATGGAATGTTATCGATTGTTGCAGAGGCGATACCAGATACCCATAGAACAAGGATAGATGCCTGAGAAATATCTCCGCCTGTTATTCCAATTACTTTTTGAGCTAACATTTTGATAAGCCCGATATCAATAAGTCCTCCAACGAGTACGAATAGTCCCGCGAAGAAGAAGATTGTTACCCACTCTACACTTGCGAATACCTCTTCAATTTCATGCTCTTTCACACCGATTAGCATAAGTACAGTAGCGCCAGTTAAGGCGATGATAGCTGCATCAATATGGAAAATGGAATGAGTCATGAAACCTAAAATAGTAAGGCCAAGTACTGTTAAAGATTTCTTCATTAATACTGGGTCTTTAATGTATTGTTTTTCATCTAAGCTCATTAATTTTTTAATTTGTACAGGATCAGCAATTAATTGCTTACGGTACATGAAGTAAAGAATTGTTGCCGTAACAGCAATAATGATGATCACGATAGGTGCTAAGTTGAATAAGAAAGCATTGAAATCTAAATGCTTATTTGCAGAACCAATCATAATATTTGGCGGATCACCAATTAATGTTGCTGTTCCTCCGATATTTGAAAAAATAATTTCAGAAAGTAAATATGGAACAGGATTTACTTGCAAGATGCGCGTAATAGATAAAGTAACTGGAACAACAAGAAGTACTGTTGTAACGTTATCTAAAAATGCGGAACCGAGCGCGGTAAGTAAGGAAAGTGAAATTAAAATTTTAATTGGATTTCCTTGTGCTCCTTTTGCGGCTTTAATGGCAACGTATTGGAAGACACCTGACTTACTTGTAATGTTTACGAGTATCATCATACCGATGAGTAATGTAATTGTTCCCCATTCAATATGTTTCGTAAAGGCATTGTGTAAGTCAACGACCCCTGCAATTACCATGAATGCTGCACCAAGAAGTGCGATGACAGCACGGTTAATTTTTTCAGAAATAATAATGGCATATGTAATTAAAAAGACTGCGATAGCGAAATAATACTGCCAGTTTGCGAGTTCTTGCGTTGTTTCGTGCAAAACTCTCATCTCCTTTCATTCACTTTTCTTAGTGTGTCAAAAAATTAACTAGATGAAACACACATAACGTCATTATAAAGTAGAAAAATGGCGGATGTAAATGAAAGGGTTTATTTTGTCATATTTTCTGCATAGGTCATTTTTTCTTATTTTTAAAAATATTTGTGGGCATCTGACATATATATAAGATACATCCAATCTGAATATTTAAAATCGAATCAGCATTCGAGCTTGTTCGTGTAGGAGTGTCAAATAGAAAGGAATGACAAATATGATAAGGAAGGGATCGTATGGATGAACAACGATTTTTGTTTTTAGACTTTGAGTTTACGATGCCCCAGCATAGAAAAAAGCCAAAAGGTTTTTTCCCAGAAATTATTGAGGTCGGACTCGTTTCAGTTGTTGGTTGTAAGGTGGAAGATACGTATTCATCGCATATTAGACCGAAAACATTTCCGTCTTTAACGGATCGATGTAAAAAATTTTTAGGAATTAAACAGGAAGTAGTGGACAAAGGAATTTCTTTTCATGAACTTGTTGAGAAACTTGCAGAATATGAAAAGAGTGGTAAACCGACAATTGTAACGTGGGGAAATATGGATATGAAAGTCTTAAAGCATAACTGTGAAATGGCGGGAGTAGAATTTCCATTCTTTGGACAGTGTCGTGATTTATCGCTTGAGTATAAGAAGTTTTTTGGAGAGAGAAATCAAACAGGGCTGTGGAAAGCAATTGAGGCGTATGGAAAAGCAGGAACAGGAAAGCATCATTGTGCGCTTGATGATGCGATGACGACATATAATATTTTTAAGTTAGTAGAAAAAGATAAAGAGTATTTAGTCAAACCAGCACCTCCGACATTAGGGGAACTTGTTGATTTTTCGAAAGTGTTAAAGAAAGTGAGTACACAGTAACGACCAAATTGCAAAATATGTAATTTGGTCGTTTTGTTTTTTAAAGTTTGTAATCTTGCTTCAATTGCTGAAGTGTTTCTAGACTACGCCCCGCAAAAGGTGAATCATCTTCAGAAAATGAATTCATTTGAGTTTCTAATGCTAATTTTAGTGACTCTGTATAATCCGGAATTTCCCCTTCATATTTCTTCACCATTTGCTCTGGAATGTTCGTCTGTTCACGAAAAGCTAAAGCACGTCTTTCATGGAAGAATGGTACGTCAGCTTGTTTTACATTATGTAAATCACCTTGCACTGGATGTTTTAAAACAGCTAATACTTTTACGACGTAACTGCCAGGACGGCTATTTGTAATTTCGCCGATGTATTTTCCAGTTTTATAAATACCAGTAACGATTTCACCAATTTCAAATGTTTCTCTCATATTTTTCACCTCAAGTTTATAGTAAGGAAAGTGCGCGAAGGAGTCAAAGAAATCATTCGCTTTCGGAACGCCCCCTTGAGAATATGACAGGCTTCAATTATAATTTAAGATGATAAAACAGAAAATTCTGATGTTTATTCTTACTATAAATTCCCCGATAAGGAGTGTTTCATATGATGCCTTTATATTTTCCTGAAGATAAAACGGAGTATATTATTCCAGGTATTGTTTGCGTTCTATTTATCATCGGTGCGGTCGCTACGTGGCGTATGTTTATTCGTGTATCAAAACGAGAAGCAGAGCGATTACAGAAAGTAGAAGAAAAGCTTTTAGCTGAAAAGAAACGGTAATTCATTTTTGTATGTTTCCCTCTATGCTCGGACAATCTAAGGGCAGAAAGCATTTTGGAGGGAATTGAATGAAAAGACGGCTTTTTTTCAGTTGTTGTTTATTATTTCTAATGGCGGGTTGTGACCAAGGGAAGCCGAAAGAAATTGATGTGAAATTACATAATGCTTCAGGTGATGAAGTTGGGACTGCAAAAGTAGCTCAGCAAACAAGTGGAGTGAAAATTACGATTAAAGCGGAAGGCTTTACACCAGGACCACACGGTATACATGTACACGAAATCGGAGAATGTAAAGCGCCTAGTTTCGAATCATCTGGGAATCATTTTAATCCAGATAATAAAAAACATGGGCTCTTGAATCCGAAAGGTGCGGAAAATGGTGATTTACCGAATGTAGTGGCGGATGGTTCTGGAAAGATTAAAGCAGAAATCGATGCTCCGCATATAACGCTTGAAGAAGGAAAAACGACGATTCATAGAAAAGATGGAGCGTCTATTATTATTACAGAAAACGCTGATGATGGTATGACGCAACCAACTGGTAAATCTGGTGGCCGAATTGCTTGCGGTGTTATCGTAAAAAAAGCGTCGGATCTGAAGAAAAAATAGAAGCTACCGTGAATGATAGCTTTTGTTGTAAAACCGCATGATAGTAAGTGGAATTATATCGATTTACCGAAAAAAGGAGGCTATCCCAATATCATTTTGGGATAGCCTCCTTTTTTGTTATGAGAATGTATGGTGTAGTCTGTTTAAAATTTCTTCTAAAACAGATCTAGGACAGCCAATGTTAATTCGGATATGGGCTTCTCCACCTGTTCCGTATTTCTCACCGGGCTCAATGATGATTTTACCTTTCTCTTCAAGCAATGCTGTTCGTTCATCTTGAGAAAGATCCAAGTGGGAACAATCAATCCACAGTAAAAAACTACCTTCTGGTTTAATTACAGAAAGAGCTGGTATGTGATTTTGAATATACTCACAAGCAAATTGAGCGTTATCTTCAACATACAATCGAATTTCATTTAGCCAATCATTACATTCTGTATAGGCACTTTGCATTGCTGTATAAGCAAATGTATTTAATCCGTGGAATCCTTGTCTATATTGGATAGACATAAAGGCATTACGGAGATTTTCATTCGGAATAATAATGATCGATGCTTGTAATCCAGCGATATTAAATGTTTTGCTCGGAGCCATACAAGTAATAGTGCGTGCTGCTAATTCTTCAGATAAAGAAGCAAACGGTGTATGAGTATGGCCTCTATAAATAATATCGGCGTGAATTTCATCCGCGACAACGGTTACATTATATTGCGTACATAACGTACCGAGTTTTGTTAGCTCCTCTTTCGTCCAAACGCGCCCGATAGGATTGTGAGGGCTGCAAAGAAGCATTAGTTTTACACCTTGATTAAATTGAGTTTCTAGATGCTCGAAGTCTATCTTATATATGCCATTTTGTTTAAATAAGGGACTCTCACATAATTGTCTATTATTTGTTTTGACCATTTCAAAAAATGGTGGATAAATAGGAGGTTGTACTAGTACGGCTTCTCCTTCTTTCGTTATAGCTTGTATGCTCGTACTAAGAGCTGGAACGATACCTGCGCTAAATACAATCCATTCTTTTTGTATTTCCCAATTGTATTGGCTTTTCGTCCAATTACAAATGATATCCCCAATATTTTCAGGAGGAAGTGTATAGCCGAAAATAGGATGTTCTGTGCGTTTTTGTAATGCAGTTTGAATTGGTTTTGGTACTTCAAAATCCATATCGGCAATCCAAGCGTGGATGAGCTCTTCATTTTTATATGTATCCCATTTTGTACTATGCGTTCCGCGACGATTTACCGTTTTATGAAATAGTTGCATATGTTTGCTCCTTTCTTCTGTCAAACTGTTAAGTTATGAAAATTCTCACTCTTCTTATAGAATAGCTGATGTGATACGATAAAGAAAAGCATTAAAAAGTGAAAAGGCGGGAAGCAGATGGGTGCATATGACAAAATGATTGAGGTTGTGAAAAATTGGGATCCGTTTCAAATGGGACCGGAGTTTTATGAAACAGAAGCGAGCGATGTTGTAAACGTCGTAAGTGTGTTTGATGATCCGAAATACATCGCAAAGAAGATTCAACATATATACTTTATGTCTTTTGAAGAAGTACCTGCACTTGAAAAATGCGAAAAATTAGCAGTAGAGTTACTCGTACTAAAAGAAGGCGGAAGTTGTTCGTTATAGGCTGTCGGAATTTACGACAGCCTTTTTGTTTGTTTTCATTTGTGCTGATTGATTAAAGCTTCACTTTATCCCGTTTTAACGGGCAGTAAGACTCCCGCCTCAAAATTCGGTTGAAGCAAAGAGGTTAGGCGAGAAATCAAACTGCCCGTAAAAACCCCCACGGATTAAAGCTTCACTTTATTGCGTCGCAAACGTAATAATTTCTTCATAAACATGATCGGGCTTTTCTTCAGGTAGTAAGTGCCCTGTATTTTCGTAAGAAATGAAAGTTGAATTTGGCAGGTCTTTATGGAGACGGTGTCCTACATGTACAGGGACGACGCGATCTTTTTCACCCCAAATGAGTAATACTGGGGTTTCGATTTTTTGTAATTCAGTTGAAGATAAGTCACCTTCACGGTCTCTTATCATTCGAGTTAAAGCAGGGAATATACGATCATCATAAAAAGGAGCAGCATAGCCTTCCATCATTTCATTGTCAATTAATGAATGGTCATGAACGACATTCATTAAGTTATGGACGATGCCCCTTCGAATAATCCAGTTCTTCACGTATAAGTGGAAGAACGGTAAATAAGAGGAGTACAGTAAAGGTAAGTTTGCGCGTGCTAAATAACTAGAGCTACATAGTAAAATCGTCTTTGAAATTAATTCAGGGCGTAGTCGGTTTACAAAGAGTGAAATTTGTCCGCCCATAGAATGGCCAACTAATACAATATTCGCGAGAGATAAATGTTCGATTAAATCGATAATAATAGCTGCTAAATTGTGATAAGAATATTTAAAGAGATGAGATTTATCACTTTTTCCGAATGGTGGTAAATCAAGGGCAATTACTGTACCTTCCTTTGTTAGTAAAGGAATGAGTCGTCGATAGCTAAATGAGGAAGAGAGGAAGCCGTGAACGAGTACGAAAGTAGGTCGTTCTTTTTTAGTATTATGTTCATACAATTCGTAATGAATAGTAGTCCCGCGAGTGGAAAAAGTGAAGTAAGGGCATTTGCATTCATGGTTCATTTTTTGTCACTCCATTGATTTTTGTTCATATCATCTCCCGGCAAGAAACAAAATATGTTAACAAAAAAAGGCAAGATGACATCGTCATCTTGCCTTTCGCTTATTTATCCCGCATTAACGGGCAGTAGACTCCCACCTCAAAATTCGGCGAATGCGAGGAAGTTAGGTGGGAGATAACTGCCCGTAAAAGCCCGATTGGTGAAGGCTAATAATCAGTGGGGATGGACAAAACCCCCACTGATTAAAGTTTCACTTTATAATTACCCACGCACAATATTAGGTGGTGTTTTTCCTTGTAATCCTGCTACTAAATTTTCAGCAGCTGTCATTGCCATTTGCTGCCTAGTTTTTAATGTTGCAGATCCGATGTGCGGTAAAGTTACAACGTTTTGTAATGATAAGAGCGGATTCTCTTTTTGAATCGGCTCTTGTGTAAATGTGTCGATGCCGGCTGCAAATATTTTCTTTTCTGTTAACGCATGAATTAATGCAGTTTCATCTACTGTTTTCCCGCGAGAAGCATTAATGAAAATTGCTGTTTCTTTCATTAGTGAAAATTCCTTTTCACCGATAAGATGATACGTTTCATCTGTTAATGGAGTAAGAAGAATAATAAAATCAGATTGTTTGATTAAAGTTTGTAAATCACAATATGTAGCATCAAATTTTTGCTCAGCTTCTTCTTTACGGCGACGGTTATAGTAAAGGACATTCATATCAAAGCCGAATTTCGCTCGTTTTGCGACAGCTTCTCCAATTCGTCCCATTCCGATAATACCAATCGTACTATGATGTACATCTAGTCCGAAGTGTTCTTTTCCAATTTCAGCGTTCCATTCACCATTTTTTACATAGGAATTGAGTTCGCAAACACGGCGACCAGCAGATAACATAAGAGCGAAAACGAGATCGGCTACTGTATCATCTAACACATATGGAGTATTCGTTCCGATAACATTTTGTTTCTCCATCGCTTTTAAATCAAAGTTATCATGGCCAACAGAAATGTTACTTACTACTTTTAAATTAGGAGCAACCTGCAATAATTCTTCATTTATAGTAGATCCGAAATTTAATAACCCATCTTTATCTTTTATTTTTTCTAATAGAACATCACGAGGTACTTTCTCGTTTTGATCCCATTTTTCAAAATCACAGTGTTCTGATAAATAGTTTTCTACAAATGTTGGAACTGGTTCGGCAATATATACTTTTGGTTTCACGGTTCCATCCCCTTTCACTTTATCCTGCGTTTTTTCACTTTACCCCGATTTAACGGACAGTAAGCCTCCCGCCTCAAAAAGCAGCTTAAGCAAAGAGGTTAGGTGGGAAAGCAACGGTCCGTAAAAGCTCGATTGGTTCAAATAATAATCAGCGGGGTGAGTCTTTCCACTGATTAAAGTTTCACTTTATTTTGACATAATTCACTAAAAAAATCTTCTTTTCAAATTGGAAAGAGTATTTGTATAATTTAGACAGAAACTAAAAGGAAGGATGATTTATATGGTGACAGAGAAAGAATTGGAATTATTAGCTTGTCTTGAAAAGAATAGTCGTTTATCTGTAGATACATTAGCGAAGTTGTTAAATATAGAAGTAGAAGAAGTGAAAAAAATGGTTACGAAATTAGAAAGTGAAAAGATTATCGTGGACTATGTAACACATATCGATTGGACAAAAGTGAAAGAACATACTGGTTTAACGGCGATGATTGATGTGAAAGTTACACCGAAGCGTGGTGTCGGTTTTGATGCAGTAGCTGAACAAATTTATCGCTATTCAGAAGTGAAATCCGTTTATTTAATGTCTGGGACATATGACCTTTCTATTACATTAGAAGGAAAGACGATGGGAGAAGTAGCGATGTTTGTTTCTGAGAAATTAGCAACAATTGAATCTGTCGTTTCAACGACAACTCATTTTATTTTGAAGAAGTATAAACATGAGGGGATTATTTATGAAAAGACAGATGATGATAAGAGAATTGTGGTGACACCGTGAAGCAATTTGACCTATCTAGAGTAGCAGAATCTTTACAACCGTCCGGTATACGAAAGTTTTTTGATTTAGCGGCAAGTATGAAAGGTGTTATTTCACTTGGAGTGGGAGAGCCGGACTTTGTTACACCTTGGAATGTAAGGCAAGCATGTATTCGTTCTTTAGAACAAGGATATACGTCATATACAGCAAATGCAGGATTATTGGAGCTCCGTCAAGAAATAGCAAAGTATCTAAAAAAACAATTTGCAGTATCTTATGATCCGAATGATGAAATCATTGTTACAGTTGGAGCGAGTCAAGCGCTAGATGTAGCGATGCGTGCTATTGTAAACCCTGATGATGAAATACTTATTATTGAACCAAGTTTCGTTTCGTATGCACCGCTTGTTACGTTAGCGGGCGGGGTCCCAGTTCCAGTGGCGACTTCATTAGAAGATGAATTTAAAGTACAGCCAGATCAAATTGAAGCAGCTATTACAACGAAAACAAAGGCAATATTACTTTGTTCTCCCAATAACCCAACAGGCGCAATGTTAAATAAATCCGAATTAGAAAAGCTAGCTGTTATTGTTGAGAAGTATAATTTAATCGTGTTATCGGATGAAATTTATGCAGAGCTCGTATACGACGAAGCATATACGAGTTTCGCGAGTATTAAAAATATGCGTGACCATACGATTTTAATTTCAGGATTTTCAAAAGGGTTTGCCATGACGGGATGGCGTCTTGGGATGATTGCAGCCCCTGTTCAATTTTCAGAATTAATGCTCAAAATCCACCAGTATTCAATGATGTGTGCACCGACGATGTCTCAATTTGCAGCACTTGAAGCATTACGCGGGGGAAATGATGAAGTAATTCGAATGAGAGATAGCTATAAAAAACGTCGTAACTTTATGACGACATCTTTCAATGAAATGGGCTTAACATGTCATGTGCCAGGCGGGGCATTTTATGTCTTCCCTTCTATAGCTTCAACCGGACTATCTTCAGCAGAATTTGCAGAACAATTATTATTAGAAGAAAAAGTGGCTGTTGTTCCTGGAAATGTGTTTGGCGGGAGTGGTGAAGGATTTATTCGTTGTTCGTATGCAACATCGCTTGAGCAACTTATGGAAGCAATGAAGAGAATGGAACGGTTCATAGAGAATAAAAAAAGGACAAAACACAATACGTTTTGTCCATAAAAGGGGGGGAATACTAGAAAGCCATGTGTTAGTATTCTATCCTAATATTGGAGAATTATACGTATTACAGGAAATTTTTTCGTGAATTTTGAATGAGTTCTATCAAAGTGGTATAATTTACTAATATAAGGTGGGAGTAACCTCGGTGTTTTACTTAGGATACTTACCACTAATCGGATATTTAACAATAAATACATCTGCTTTGCTATTTACAATTGTAGAGAAAATGGTAAACGTATGGGAGTGTTTCACATGTCAGAACAATATACAACGGGAGTGGTTGTAACAGGGAAAGTAACTGGAATTCAAGATTACGGTGCATTTGTAGCTTTGGATGCAGAAACACAAGGACTTGTGCATATATCTGAAATCACAAATGGGTATGTAAAAGACATTCATGACTTTTTAAAGGTCGGAGATACAGTAGAAGTAAAAGTACTTTCAATTGATGAAGAACACAGAAAAATGAGTTTATCGTTAAAAGCGGCGAAAAGAAAGCAAGGACGAATTCTTATACCGAATCCATCAGAGAACGGATTTAATACACTGCGAGAAAAGCTAGCAGAATGGATTGAAGAGTCGGAGGTAATAAAGTAAAAGAGGAACGCATATGAGCGTTCCTCTTTTACTGTGACTTATGATATATATATTTGCAAATATGATTGCATGCAATCATATTCGTATGTCGGAGGCGAAAAAGACATACTGACTATTGAATTTCATGTGTTTCTGGGTGAGTACCAAGATTCTCGGATGGTTTAAATAGTAAGCCGAGATTGATAAGCCCAGAAATACCAACGATGCCGTAAATAATACGTGCAAGAGCTGAGTTCTGTCCCCCGAAAATAGCCGCTACTAAGTCAAACTGGAAGAACCCGATCAGTCCCCAGTTAACAGCGCCGATTACAGTGAAGACTAATGCGATACGTTGCAAGGTACTCATGAAAAGCCCCCCCTTAATGTGAAGCGTGAGCAAGCAAGGAGTTAATAAGAAAATTTAACTCCTTTATAGAATGGTATAGTTTTGTTGTTTTTATACATGAAAAATGTACGAAAAACGATGTATATACATCTATACCGAAAAATTCGAATTTTTATGCAAAAAATGAACTTTTTCTAAAAAATAAATAATGGTTACGTTTACAATTATTGAATCGCTTGATTTACAACTTTAGTTTCGCTAAAGTGAATACAGAAACACATATACATAATTGGAGGGAAAAAGATGAGTACACATGTAACGTTCGACTATTCTAAAGCGTTATCCTTCATCGGTGAAAATGAACTAACTTATTTACGTGATGCAGTAAAAGTAACACATCATGCAATCCACGAAAAAACTGGAGCTGGGAACGATTTCCTTGGGTGGGTAGAGCTTCCGCTTCAATATGACAAAGAAGAATTCGCTCGCATTCAAAAATGCGCAGAAAAAATTAAAAATGACTCTGACATTTTACTTGTTGTAGGTATTGGTGGTTCTTACCTAGGAGCACGCGCAGCAATTGAAATGTTAAACCATTCTTTCTATAACACGCTTTCTAAAGAACAACGTAAAACTCCACAAGTGCTATTTGTTGGACAAAACATTAGCTCCACTTACATGAAAGATTTAATGGACGTACTAGAAGGTAAAGACTTTTCTATTAACGTTATTTCCAAATCAGGTACAACAACAGAGCCTGCAATCGCATTCCGTATTTTCCGTAAATTATTAGAAGAAAAGTATGGAAAAGAAGAAGCACGCAAACGTATTTATGCGACTACAGATAAAGCGCGCGGTGCTTTAAAAACATTATCTGATAATGAAGGCTACGAAACGTTCGTTATTCCAGATGATGTTGGCGGTCGTTTCTCTGTATTAACACCAGTAGGTTTATTGCCAATCGCTGTAAGTGGCCTAAACATTGAAGAGATGATGAAAGGTGCAGCTGCTGGTCATAATGATTTCGCGAAATCAGAACTTGAAGAAAACCCAGCTTACCAATACGCAGTAGTTCGTAATGCTCTATATAATAAAGGGAAAACAATTGAAATGCTTGTTAACTATGAGCCAGCACTTCACTACTTCTCTGAGTGGTGGAAACAGTTATTTGGTGAAAGTGAAGGAAAAGATCAAAAAGGTATTTTCCCATCTTCAGCAAACTTCTCAACTGACTTACACTCATTAGGTCAATACATTCAAGAAGGTCGTCGTGACCTATTCGAAACAGTTCTTAAAGTAGGTAAATCTACACACGAACTAAAAATCGAATTAGACGACAACGATTTAGATGGATTAAACTACCTTGCTGGTGAAACGATAGACTTCGTAAACACAAAAGCATACGAAGGTACATTACTTGCACATAGCGATGGCGGAGTACCAAACTTAATCGTAAACATCCCTGAATTAAATGAGTACACATTCGGTTACCTTGTATACTTCTTCGAAAAAGCATGTGCGATGAGCGGCTACCTATTAGGCGTAAATCCATTTGACCAACCAGGAGTAGAAGCATACAAGAAAAACATGTTTGCTTTACTTGGTAAACCAGGATTTGAAGAATTAAAAGCAGAATTAGAAGAGCGTTTAAAATAATGAAAAGCGATCGGGTCTCCGGTCGCTTTTTATTATTTTATTGAAAGGTACATCGGTATATTCAAACTAGAATGGGTATGCTAAAGGAAAAGTCTAGGAGGGATGGGCTTGATTCCGATTCAATCAAAATTAGAAGGATGTACATATGCGTTATATAAGTTAGAAGAGGTTATGAAACCACTTGGATATAGTATTGGCGGCAATTGGGATTATGATAAAGGATGCTTTGATTATAAAATCGACGAAGAAGAAGGGTATCAATTTTTACGCGTACCATTTACAGCGGTGGATGGGGAACTAGATGTGCCTGGTGTAATAGTCCGTCTTGAAACACCGTATATTCTTTCGCACGTATATCAAGACGAACTAGATGATAATGTTAATGCTTTAACAGCTGGAACGAGTGGATTGGATCAATTTGCGGAGCCGCAAGATCCAGATGGAGATGTGAAAAGAAAGTATGTCAATATTGGTAAAGTATTGGTACAAGAACTAGAAAATCATTTTTTTAATGGTGAATAACGATGAGTATGTCGCTTTCGATGAGAATGAAAGAATGAACTGGATTGATCATATATTGTTCGTCGCGCTTTACACCTAGTAAGAGAATGTTTTGCTTTAAAAGAGTATAGCTACAATTTGCAAAGGATTGTCCGGTGCAGGACGGGGGAATCTCCATCAGTTGTAATTTGTTATCAGAGATTTCATCGTAAAGTGAGAATAGTACACCTGAAATGGAAGGGAATAAAAGAGAAGCGGTAAATACATAGCTCGTTAATTTATTTCCTTCTATAATTTCTGATACGCCAGCTCTCGTTGCATTTTGGATTTGTTCAGAAGTAAGAAGTTCAGCGATGCAGTGAATGTTTGGATTAAGTCCTTTTGCAGTTAAAATATTTAAAATGGACTGTGTATCTGCTAAGCTTTCGTTCTTCTCTTTATCCGCTGTTATTAATATAGTGTGAGCTGTTGTAATGTTAGCTTTTAATAAAGTTTGATCGTGATGCGGACAACCTTTTATAAACTCTAAATGATGAAATGGCTTTGGAAGTAAAGAAAGTGTTTCATCAATTAAAACGATATCAAGGTTCGGTTGTAATATGTGCATTTGTTTTACAACATGTTTTGCACGCTCATTCCAGCCAACGATAATCATATGACCATTAGAGGTAGCAGCTGCTTCACCCTTAATTCTCATATATTGTTTATTAATCATGTCGGTAGCGAATAGAACCATATAATAAGAACAAAATCCCGTTCCTAATAAAATAATACATATACCAATAAGTTTTCCTATCGTTGTATGGGGGGCGAAATCGCCGTATCCAACGGTGAAAATGGTAACGATTGACCACCAAACCCCGTCGAACCATGTGGTGAAGTGAGATGGCTCTAATATATGTATAAGAAAGCCGGAGAAGGCAGTAAGTACAATAATAAAACAAATTAAACGAAAAATAATGGAATCACGAAATGTATCTACTAAATTCGGACGGGATTTCAAGTTCCTATTCCTCCTTACTTTTCAGGACTACATTCATTGTTACCATTATAGAAAAAAGAAAAACTCTCTAATTAAAAAGAGAGTTCATTTCATAATTAATACATACTTTCAACTTCAGTTTGTTGAACACTTTCAAGATGCTGAAGAGCATAATAAACATCAGCAGTATGTCTTTTTTGATCGATAGACAATTTTAAATGTAAATAGTGCGAACCATTTTCCAATGTTTTGAGCTTCATGTTCTTAACTTTTATATCCATTTCTTTTATTTCTTCAATTACGGTCGGGATATTGTCCATATTTCGTACAACGAGTCTCACTGCGATATCACGTTGGCGAAATGATCTAGGACCGACGTATTTCATCGCTAATGGTATAAGTTCTACACTAATCATAAGGAAACACATTCCGAAAATAGCCTCGATATAGAAACCAGCTCCAACGGCAATGCCGATGCCAGAAGCACCCCAAATCATAGCGGCGGTCGTTAACCCCGCAATACTATCGTTTCCTCTGCGTAAAATTACACCGGCACCTAAAAAACCAATTCCTGATACAATTTGAGCGGCAAGTCGAAGTGGATCCATATTCATATGATCGGTATGTGGTAAGTTGTAAGCTGCTTTAATAGAAACAATAGTTAGGAGGCAACTAATAATAGAAATAACTAAACACGTTTTTAAGCCGAGTGGTTTACGTTTTAATTCGCGCTCTAAACCGATAGCGAATCCTAAAATAGCCGAGAGACCTAGTTTTATTAATAAGTCGGTGTAGTCCATGTATATTCCTCCTTGTATGATATGGTATATGAATAAAACGTTTATCCCACTATTTGCGGGCAGTCAGCCCCGCCTCAAAATTCGCCGAATGCGAGAAAGTTAGGTGGGAGACGACTGCCCGTAAATGCCCGATTGGTGAAGGCTAATAATCAGTGGGGGATGAACACCCCCACTGATTAAAGTTTCACTTTATATAGAAAGAAACGTTTTTTGACAGAGTGACTTTCTATAGAATATATGTAGGAATTACTTAGAAATGAAAGAGATGTTTCGTTTAAGTATATGATATTAAAAAAGAAATGTAGTTGGTTTCAAAAAAGTTTTCAAAAGGTGTTGCATTTCATTTTTTCACATGATATATTAATAAACGTCGCTGATGCAGAAACGCAGAAAACGACAAAAAAGAAATTGAAAAACATAGTTGACATCGAAAAATGAAGATGTTAATATGATGAAGTCGCTTCTGAAGCGGCAGATAAGTTCTTTGAAAACTGAACGAAACAAACAACGTGAACGTCAATTTTTATTTTTAGATGCTAGACAAACTAACTTTATTGGAGAGTTTGA
>NZ_PCOH01000009.1:0-179285 GCF_002976445.1 Bacillus sp. MYb56 | reverse complement strand
ACAAAGGCTACAAAGAAGCTTGCCTAGGCAACACTGCATTATTAAAAGGTATTAACACATTAGATGGCTACGTAACATTCGAAGCAGTTGCAGAAGCGCACAGCTTACAATATGCAGATGCAAAAGAGCTTCTTGAAAAAGCTCCTGCTTTATCATAATAGAGATACATTTGAGACCTTCCTTTATGAGGAGGGTCTTTTTTTATAAAATAAATTGTAAAAAATTGTCGTGTATCACTATTAATAAGTGGTAATTGTGATAATTTAGAATTATATATTTTTTTGGGAGGGAGGGATTAGATTGGGAAGAAAAAGTAAGCGGAGGAAGCACAAAAAACAAAGAGGAGTAATAAGGAGTAAACATGAGTTAGTAGTTACGAAAAAGAGACCTAGGTCTAAAATTGAAAGTGGTTTAATAGATGCTGCGAATGTTATGTATTTTATTGTCATGGGTATTATTTTTATTAACTTAATTAAGTTACCAGTTTCAAATTTATCTTTACATGTATTTGTACTTATTATTTTTTTTATGATAGCTATTTTAGTACATGTTTTAGTGTTTGGAACATTACTATCAACTAATAAGAATGGTGGAGAAAAAGTACAAAAAAAGAAAAGAAATTCGTCTTATTATGCAAGCTCATCAAGTGGATTCGGTGACTACAGTAGCAACGATTGTAGCAGCTCAAGTGATGGTGGAGGAGATTGCGGAGGTGGTGGAGACTAAGTTAGTTTTTCAGAAGAACGACTAATGAAAGGATGAGACAAAAGGTGGAAACTGCAAATTTATTAGAATTAACAAAGGACATTCAAGAACAACATAAAAACTTCGTCGTTTCAAATGTAAATAATCATTGTTTACGAATCGCCGTATTTACTGGTGAATATGATTGGCACTATCATTCTAATTCGGATGAATTATTTATTGTGCTAGAGGGAGAACTACTTATCGATTTTGAAGATGGAGAGACGGCGGTTTTAAAGCCAAATGATTCTATCTTAATTCCAGCATGCACGATCCATAGAACGAGAGCATTCAAGAGAACGGTAAATCTTTGTTTTGAAAATATAGAGGCGGATACGATTAAAGTGGAGCAATTATGAAAAAATTATCTGTAGCCCAGTATAGAAAAATCCTTCCGATTTTAGAAGGTCATACAAGGACAACAACCTTTGCTCATGCGGTATGTGATCAAATGATAGATGGTGAAGTTTTTGCAAACGAGAAGTTAACAGCAGGACTAATTCGTACAGCTAATGGTATCTATTATTTATTTGGTGATACGGATGATCAAAATTATAACGAATATTTATTTGCATATTTAAAAATGGCTATTCAAAAAACAGAGAAGAGATTTACATTGTTCACTTCGAGTGACGAGTGGGAAATGATGTTAGAAGAGCGTTTTAGTAATGCATTTCGGAACATCCCACGAATGACATTTCAATTTCAAAGAGAAGTTTTTGAAGATAGAAAAATAGAATTAAACAAAAATACATATGAAATTAAACGTATTGATAAAAGTGATATAGAACGAAGTAATGAATTTACAGAGGATTATTATAAAGAATATTGGGGATCAAAAGAAGTGTTTTTAAATAACGGCTTTGGTTTTTGTATAGAACAAGATGGGATGATTGTAGCCGAATGCGTCTCAATATTTAGAGGGAATGGTTTTGCTGAAATTGATATTGCAACACATGAAGCACATCAAGGGAAAGGGTTAGCTCAAGCTGTCGCAACACGTTTCATTGAACAGTGTATACAAAATCATATTACACCATGCTGGGATTGTAATGTAGATAATATTCCCTCGCAAAAATTAGCTAGTAAATTAAGCTTCCATAATCCAGTAGAATATGTTTTGTTTGTCCGCAAGAAATGGGGGAATAAAAGATGAACGTAGAATTAACAAGATTCAAAGTCAAGCCAGGTAAAAGTCATCGCGTAGATGAATGGATGCAGCTTCTTAATGATAATATGAAAGAAGTGCTTTTGACATTAAACGACGAAAAGATGTATGTAGAGACAATTTTCCGGGAAATAAGAGATGGAGAAGAGTACTTATATTGGTATTCTGTGCAAGGAGAAGGCGGGGCTCTTGTCGAAAATTCTCATCATGCAATTGATAAAAAGCACTTAGCGTTTTGGTATGAATGTATTGATGAAGAAGCACTGGCTGTCGATCTGAAGACGGAAGTCGTTATGATTCAAGATGTTGTGAAAGAAGCGATGAAATAATAGAGTAGTATTTTGTAAAGATAAACCATCCTCTTTTTTGGTGAAATATATATTATTGGAGATGCTGTAAGATGCGAATTAGTCATAAATATATCACTCTCGATGAAATAGAGATAATCAGAGACTCATTAGATAAATTGCATGAATATCATAACAGTAAATCAAAATATTTTTCTGGTGATTATCCAAGAATGACATTTGAGGAACGTATTGAAGATTATAAAAAAAATTCAAAGTACGGAGAATATAGAATTGAACTATTGATTGAGTTAGAAACAGATAATATATTAGGCTTTTGTATAGCGTATAGTAAAAGCGTAAGTGGGAAGATTGAAGTTTTATTTGTTGATGAAAAATATCGAAGAAACGGATTCGGTTTGAAATTAATGAATAGTGCAGTGGAATGGTTTAAAGAAAAGCAAGTAGATGACATTGAATTAATAGTAGTGTACGGAAATGAAGCTGTATCGTTTTATCAAAAGCTGGGATTTTATCCACGTTCAATTATTATGACAACTAAATCATAAAGATATTATGAGAATATATCTTTTAAATGAGTGGAAGTTTTTATTTCGAAAAAATTGATTTGTATGTTAAAAAATTAAAATATATGTGCTTTTTATTATGAAAATTTTTTTGGATTTGAAGGGAGTTATGCAAAAGTAACAGAAGGTGTGAAAAATGATTTAACAATAAACTCAAAAGAGTTTCTGTACCAAATGAAGTCTTTAGCAAAAAATAGTGAAGGTATACCAAGTGATTATTTTGAACAATATTATAAAGAAATAAAAAACACGAAACCAAAAGACATACCAATATAGGGAGTAGTCGTAACTGGAAAAACAGAGGATTTACAAGGTTTACAAGGAGCGCTATATATTAAAGCGGCTGTTAGAGGTGTAACAGTGGAGAAATATTAATTACAGTTAATTAATGTGAATAATCAGAAAATTTATGTTATAATATGGGAAAAGGAGGTTTATATGAGGCAAATACATGGAGCAATTTATATTTACATAACAATGTTTTTCGTGGCGATATCCTATGGATTAGGGCACGTGTATTCGCATCCTATACTAACTTTTTTAAGCGGAGCATGTATGGCGTTTGCGCTTCTTGTCCACCTTTTCTCAGTTTGGATCGTGAAATTTCAAATAAATATTAGTGAGATAGAAGAAGGCACTTTTTAAAGGGCCTTCTTTAATAAAAAGGTAGCGATCACGCTACCTTTTTTATTATTTCACAAATTGTAATTCTTTCGGGAATTTCGTTAAGATTTCTGATCCGTCTTTTGTGATGTAAATATCATCTTCAATACGAACGCCGCCTACGTTTGGTACGTAAATACCTGGCTCGATTGTGAAGACCATACCTTCTTTTAATAGAGACTCATTGCCTTCTTTTACATCTGGATATTCGTGTACGCTAATTCCAAGTCCGTGACCAAGGCGGTGAGGGAAGAAGTCTCCATAACCTGCATCTGTGATAACAGAGCGAGCGGCGTTGTCAATTGCACCAAATGTAACGCCTGGTTTACATGCTTCAACTGCTTGTAGTTGTCCAGCAAGTACAGTGTTGTAAATGCGAGTTTGTTCTTCAGAAAGTTCACCGAATGCTACTGTACGTGTAATGTCAGAGCAATAACCTTCAATGATTACACCTAAATCAAATAGTACGAAATCGCCGCGTTTCATTTTGTTTGCACCTGGAATACCGTGTGGAAGAGCAGAGTTTGCGCCTGCTAATACCATCGTATCGAATGACATTTTATGGATGCCTTTTGTTTTTAATTCATGCTCAATAATTGCTAATACTTCTAGCTCACTACGATTTTCTTTAATTGCATTTACACCAACTTCAACAGCATAATCTGCCATTTTAGCCGCTTCACGCAAAATAGAAAGTTCTTTTTCGTCTTTAATTAAGCGAAGTTCGCGAACTTTCTCTTCAGCTGATTTGAAAGCTGCATTTGGGAATAACTTTGTTAATTCTTCGTAACGTTCTACGTTTAAATGTTCTTTTTCAATTGCAACTGCATTTGCATCAATACCACGATCTTTAATTGCTTTTGCAATCATATCCCATGGTCTGTCCGTATCAGTAAATCCGATAATCTCATGTGCCCAGCCAGCGTTACGTGCTTGGCCTTCTTCCATTTTAGGACAAATTAAAATAGGCTCTTTTTCTTGGAATACAAACATACCAAGTAGTCTTTCATGTGGTTCACAGTGGAAGTTTGTCATGTAGAAGACGTTCGGTGTAGAAGTTAAGAACGCAGCTTCTACGTTTTTTTCTTTTAGCCATTGCATTAAATTTTCTAATCTAGCATTCATCGATTGGCACCCCCGAGATATTTAATTACAAATATAACTTTACATCGGAGGAAAGCGTTATGACAAGTAAATCGATGTTAGAAAAGACAGGGAATTGAGAAATCATGTAGAATAAAAAGTGAGAATGTGAATAGGGGAGGAATGTAATGATGAAAGTATCGTATCACGGGCATTCAGTTGTAAAAATTGAAACGAATGGAAAAGTTATTTTAATTGACCCATTTTTAACGGGAAATCCGAAAACAGATTTAAAGGCTGAAGATGTAAAAGTTGATGCGATTATTTTATCGCACGGACACGGTGATCATGTTGGGGATACAGTAGCGTTAGCAAAGAACAATAATGCGGTCGTTGTGGCACCGTTTGAATTAGCGACATTTTTAGGGTGGCAAGGTGTAAATACACATCCAATGCATATTGGTGGTTCACATGAATTTGACTTTGGAAAGGTGAAATTTACTCAAGCATTCCACGGCTCTAGTTATATTGATGAAGAAAATAAGACGATTACATATACAGGTATGCCAGCTGGTATTTTGTTTACAGCAGAGGAGAAAACGGTATATCATGCAGGAGATACTGCTTTATTCTCTGATATGAAGTTAATTGGAGAACTGAATAATATTGATTTAGCATTTTTACCAATTGGCGATAATTTCACAATGGGGCCAGAAGATGCTGTGTTAGCAGCAAAATGGATAGAGGCGAAAACAGTTGTACCGATGCATTACAATACGTTCCCAGTTATTGAACAAGATCCATATCAATTTGTAGGAAAGCTACAAAATTGTACAGGGAAAGTATTAGAAGCTGGAGAAAGTATTACACTATAAAAAAGAAACCCTTCATTTGAAATGACAAGTGAAGGGTTTTTTATGTGTGTAGTACAGTTTTTAAAGCCTGTATTTGTTTAGCTGATTCTTCTCGTTTTGTACGTGGCTGTTCGGGTGTTTCATTCAACCCCATTGCAACTTTTTTTCCATCTACGAAAGCTAAAAATACAGCACCTACAACCTCTAAAAATTTTTTCATAATGTATTCGCTCCTTTGTTTCATTTCTTGTCTTAATTGTATATTGAAGCGTCTGGACAAACTATCGAACGAGATGACAATACCATTACATTGTTGTAATAGAATGACTGGTGGAATGTAAGGGGTATTTTGTTATAAAAAAAATGGTACAGGCATATAAAGAGAGAGTGTAACAGTTTTGAAAATATAGTATACTGAAAATACAACACATGAAGAATTTAGGGAAAAGAAAGTATGGTGAAACCATTTGGCTACCAAACATAATCAAATTTTAGAACATATTAATAGCCTGCCGGTAGGGCATAAAATTTCTGTGAGGCAAATTGCGAAAGATTTGAGTGTAAGTGAAGGGACAGCTTACCGTGCAATTAAAGACGCAGAAAATAAAGGGTATGTTAGTACAATTGAACGTGTCGGAACAATTCGAATTGAACAAAAGAAGAAAGAGAATATCGAAAAACTGACATATGCAGAAGTCGTTAACATTGTCGATGGTCAAGTACTTGGAGGCAGAGAAGGACTACATAAAACATTAAATAAATTCGTAATCGGGGCTATGAAATTAGAAGCGATGATGCGCTATACAGAAGCAGGGAACTTACTTATTATCGGTAACCGTACGAACGCACATCAATTAGCATTAGAAACAGGGGCTGCTGTATTAATTACAGGTGGATTTGATACAGAAGAGCATGTGAAAAAGTTAGCAGATGAATTGAAATTGCCAATTATTTCGAGTAGTTATGATACATTTACGGTCGCAACGTTAATTAACCGTGCAATTTATGATCAACTTATTAAGAAAGAAATTGTACTAGTTGAAGATATTTTAACACCAATTGAAGAAACACTATATTTAAAGCCTAGTGACATAGTGCAGAAATGGCATGAGTACAATGAAGAGACGATGCATGGACGTTATCCAATTGTGGATGAAAATAAAAAGGTGTTAGGTATCGTAACTTCGAAAGATATGATTGGTGTTGCGAAAGAAACACCGATTGATAAAGTTATGACGAAACACCCTATTACGGTAAACGGAAAAATGTCTGTCGCAGCTGCAGCACGTATGATGGTGTGGGAAGGTATTGAATTACTTCCTGTTGTGGAGGATGGAAATAAATTGCAAGGTATCATTAGTCGTCAAGATGTACTTCAGGCCTTGCAGATGATTCAGCGTCAACCACAAGTTGGTGAAACGATTGATGACATTGTAACGAATCAATTTATGACGCCGAAAGAAGCAAAAAATGAGCATTTATATCAATTTTCAGTGACACCACAAATGACGAATTCAATCGGGACGTTATCTTACGGTGTATTCACAACAATTGTGACAGAAGCAACAAACCGCGTCATTCGTGCGCAGAAGAAGAGCGATTCAATTGTTGAGAACTTAACAATTTATTTCGTAAAACCGGTTCAAATTGATAATGTTGTATCGGTTCATCCGAAAGTATTAGAAATTGGCCGTAAATTTGGTAAGGTTGATGTAGAAGTACATCATGAAGGTAATGTTGTCGGGAAAGCATTACTTATGGTGCAGTTAATCGATAAATAAAAAGGTGGAACAAATCGCTTTGGTTTGTTCCATCTTTTTTGTTTTATTGGGTTTTGAAGCTGTTGCTAAAGATGTGGAGGAGTTTTAGCTGGAAATATATATATAAGGAGAGATGATTGTATAATTAGAAAAAACAGAATATTAATCCATTTAGAGTGTATACTATGATATAATTAGATTGTAAGATAATGGATGTCGGAAGGGGGATGCAATATGTCATCAGAAGTACTCTTTTTTGCTGGTATCGCACTATTTTACTTTCTTGTGATGATACCAATTCAATATTTATATTTACAAGGATTGCATGAAAAAAAGAAAAGAACAGGATTATCTCAGCAAGAATTATACAAACAGATGTCTTTTGAAGAAGAACAATTACATTTTCACGTGCAAGGTAATCTCTTTAATATCCCATCTGCGTTTGTTGCATATATGATTTTGAAAGTTAAGGGACGTAAAAAAGCATCACAATATTGATGCTTTTTTTACGTTGTTTTATAAGATTCGGCTTCTTTGACTGCTAATGGTAGAAAGTGTTTATATTGGCGGAATCCATTAAATGTACTCGCGCTGCCAAGTAACATAAACAAAACACCAACGATAATACGGGCAGTTGAAAGTTCTAAAAAGAATTGGTTTATCCCAAAGAATAGGACGAATAAGCCGAGTGCCATTGCGGATTTTCCTGAGAGCCAACCTTTCTCCATTGGACGGTTTGTACGAAAGAATTTTGTTTTGTAGAAGAGGTACAACACAAATGAGATGATAATACAAAAGACGAATACTGGCATAATACACGCTCCCATCGATTGGTATAAAAATAACAATTTAGAAAAAAGAAAAATCTAAACTTTCTAACTTTTATTATAAAGCAATTGTTCGCATGTATGAAATGTTTTCCGTTATAATGGGGGATAAAGTGAAACTTTAATTAGTGTGGGGAGATCCCACGTACTAATTATTAGCCCTCACCAATCGGGCTTTTACGTGCATCCAGGCTCCAAATTAATTTTGCCTCATTGTTTTTAATACTTTTGAGGTGGGAGTCTTACTACACGTTAATGCGGGATAAAATGAAGAAGTTGAATAAAAAGGAGATTATACATATGCATGAGCAAATTTTAGGAGCAATTAAAGAGTTTGATACAATTATTATTCATCGTCATGTACGTCCGGATCCAGATGCGTTAGGTTCTCAGTGCGGACTTGGTACAATTCTGCAAGAATCGTTTCCAGAGAAAAATATTTATATGGTTGGGTACAACGAGCCTTCTTTATCATTTTTACGAGTAATGGATGATATTGAAGATAGTGTATATGAAGATGCACTTGTTATCGTTTGTGATACAGCAAATCAAGAGCGTGTTTGTGATCAGCGTTATGCAAAAGGAAAGATGTTAATTAAAATTGATCATCATCCGAATGAAGACCCGTACGGAGATATTACATGGGTGGATACGACAGCAAGTTCTACAAGTGAAATGATTTATGAATTTTACAGTTATGGAAAAGATAAAGGATTAACGATTTCAAAGGAAGCAGCTCGCCTTATTTTAGCGGGTATTGTTGGAGATACAGGTCGTTTCTTATTCCCAAATACAACAGCGAAAACACTTCGTTACGTAAGTGAGCTCGTTGACATGGATGTAAAATTCACAGATTTATACAATGAAATGTATAAGACGAAAGAAAAAATTGCTCGTTTGAACGGTTATATTTTACAAAACTTTACGATGGTAGAAGAAGGTGCAGCGTACATTAAATTAACGAAAGAGGTACTAGAAGAGTTTGATGTACTTTCTACTGAAGCATCTGGTGTTGTCGGAGCACTTGGTAATATTGATGGATTAAAGGCATGGGTTCTATTTTTAGAGGAAGATGATGTTATTCGTGTTCGTCTTCGTTCAAAAGGACCAGTTATTAATAAATTAGCAATGCAATATAATGGCGGAGGACATCCGATGGCTTCTGGTGCAAAAGCATCTTCTTGGGAAGAAGCAGATCGCCTGTTTGCTGATTTACGTGAGCTGTGTAGATAAAAATTGTATGTTGAACGAAAGAGAAGGAGAGGCACTGAAGCCCTCCTTTTTTTATTTTTCTTTCTCTATATCAATACTAATTTCAAGTACGGTATCAAAAGAGACTGTGTCTACTTTAAAGCGGTATATACGATCGTAATGTTTGTACGTTTTATTTTCGATGACTTTTTTGAGCAGGTCTTTATTTTTTGCGATGCTTTGAATGTTTTTCGTTAAAAGATGCTGGAGATCATTATGGATAGAAGTGGTCATGTTTTCAAGTGTAAGATTGTCTAAATTATATTTTTTTCGATTTATAATTTTTATTTTGATTTCTTGAATTGTTAAGAGCCGTTTATTTTCTGTGTTCAATTTCTCTTGGTCTTCGAGAAGGACGTGGAGTTTTGCTTCTTGTTTTTCGATAATTTCTTTTTGTTCTGCTATTTTACTAGTTTGTTCTTCTTGAAAAACACCGTATATGTACAAAAAAACAAACCAGCTCAACACTCCTCCAACAGCAGCACCAGCTAAAACTAAATACCACCTTTTGGCTGTATTGGCGCTGGGTACTCTCATACATGTTCCTGTGTAAGCCATTTAATAATAATAAGACCAGTTTGCATACCGCCAGTTGCAAAAAAAATAAGGAGAATTTGTTTTACGATATCTTTCATATCTCCGCCAAAGAAGCTTCTTTCAAAGCTATAAAAGGTATCGAACGTTCCGCCAATTGCTGCAACGAGTGCCCAAATTCTTAAATTTTGGGCGAATTGATTAATATAAGTTAGAGTTGGTTTTCCGATGAGAAATGCACCAAATCCGCCAATTAATGAACCACCAAGTATAACTCCAAAGGCAATAAAATAACTAATAATAAGCAGAGAGAAAAAAGTATGTTCTCTTACATCCATCGTCATTCCCCTTTCTTCTTCATATATATGGACAAAGTATGAGAAGTATGTTTTGATTTCCGCTTTCCTCATCACCTATAATAAAAGTAGTCACATAGGTAAAGAGAGGGTACAACAGTGAAGTTTGTGCATTTACAATGTCAAACCGTTTTTAGTTTATTAAAAAGTGCTTGTAAAATTGATGAGCTTGTCATTCGGGCGAAAGAGCTTGGATTTTCATCGCTGGCCATTACAGATGAAAATGTTATGTATGGAGTTATTCCGTTTTATAAAGCATGCAAGAAAAATGGTATACAGCCTATTATCGGCTTAACAGCTTCTATTTTTAGTGAAGAAGAAGAAAGGTCTTATCCACTCGTCTTACTTGCTGAGAATGAAATAGGCTATCAAAATTTATTAAAGATCTCTAGCAGCATTATGACGAAGTCAAAAGAAGGTATCCCGAAGAAGTGGCTTGCTCATTATGCGAAAGGGTTAATTGCAATTTCACCAGGGAAAGACGGAGAGATTGAACAGCTATTATTAGAAGACAAAGAGAGTCAGGCTGAAGAAGTAGCTCATACGTATCAAAATATGTTCAGCAATTTTTATATAAGTTTGCAGCATCATGCAATTCAAGATGAACTGCTTTTACAAGAAAAACTGCCTGAATTTATTAATAAGGTAAACGTTCCAGTCGTTGCAACAAATGATGTTCGCTATATTAATCAAAGTGACGCACTTGTTCATGAATGTTTATTATCTGTTGAAGGCGGAACGAAAATGACTGATCCAGATAGACCGAGAATGAAAACGGATCAGTATTATTTAAAGTCATCGGATGAAATGGGAGCACTATTTTCTCATGCTGAGGAAGCGGTTCAAAATACAATAACAATCGCGGAACGTTGCCAAGTAGAAATTCCTTTCCATGTAAATCAATTACCGAAATTTCCTGTTCCATCTAACGAGACGAATGATACGTATTTGCGCCGTGTTTGTGAAGAAGGCTTGCAGAAACGCTATGGTACGCCGAAAGAAGCGCATATAGGACGTTTGGATCATGAATTAAATGTTATTTCTCGTATGGGATTTAGCGATTATTTCCTCATCGTATGGGACTTTATGAAATATGCACATGAAAATCATATTTTAACTGGTCCAGGCCGTGGATCGGCAGCTGGTTCACTCGTTTCTTACGTATTGGAAATTACAGATATTGATCCGATTGAATATGAATTATTATTTGAAAGGTTTTTAAACCCTGAACGTGTGACACTTCCAGATATTGATATTGATTTTCCAGATATAAGACGTGATGAGATGATTCGATATGTGAAAGATAAATATGGTCAGCTTCGTGTTGCTCAAATTGTAACGTTCGGAACTCTTGCAGCGAAAGCCGCAATTAGAGACATTGCTCGTGTAATGGGGCTCCTGCCAAGAGATATTGACATATTTTCAAAACTTATCCCATCAAAGCTTGGTATAACGTTAAGAGATGCATATGAGGAATCGCAATCGCTCCGTGAGTTTATACAAGGGAATCTGTTACATGAGCGTGTGTTTGAAATTGCAAAACGTGTAGAGGGATTACCGCGTCATACGTCTATTCATGCAGCTGGCGTTATTATGAGCCAAGAACCGTTAACGGGAAGTGTAGCGATTCAAGAAGGGCATAACGATGTTTATGTTACGCAATATCCAGCTGATGCATTAGAAGAACTTGGATTGCTCAAGATGGACTTTTTAGGCTTACGTAATTTAACGTTACTTGAAAATATTATAAAATTTATTGTTGAAAAAACTGGGAAACAAATTGATATAAGAAATTTACCTCTGCAAGATGAAAAGACGTTTCAATTGTTAGGAAGAGGGGATACAACAGGTGTATTCCAGCTTGAATCAGGTGGTATGCGAAATGTACTTCGTGGGTTAAAACCGAATGAATTTGAAGACATAGTCGCTGTTAACTCGTTATACAGACCAGGACCGATGGAACAAATTCCAACCTTTATTGAATCGAAGCATGGGAAAAGACAAATTGAATATTTACATCCGGATTTAAAGCCGATTTTAGAAAGAACATACGGCGTAATTGTATACCAAGAACAAATTATGCAAATCGCATCGAAGTTAGCTGGATTTTCGCTTGGAGAAGCGGATTTGCTGCGCCGTGCAGTGAGTAAAAAGAATCGTGATATTTTAGATCAAGAACGTAAGCATTTTGTTCAAGGTTGTTTGGAAAACGGATACGATGAGACATCTTCAGAACAAATTTATGATTTAATTGTAAGATTTGCGAATTACGGTTTTAACCGAAGTCACGCTGTAGCTTACAGTATGATCGGATATCAGCTTGCATATTTAAAAGCAAATTATACGCTGGAATTTATGACTGCGTTATTATCAAGTGCAATTGGAAATGAAGATAAGATTGTGCAGTATGTACGAGAAACGAAGCGGAAAGGTTTTCACGTTTTACCGCCGTCTCTTCAGAGAAGTGGTTACAACTTCCAAATAGAAGGGAATGCGATTCGATATAGTTTACTTTCGATTCGGAATATCGGGATGGCTACCGTGACGGCATTACTCGAAGAACGAGAGGAAAAAATGTTCGAAGATTTATTTGAGTTTTGTCTTCGTATGCCATCAAAATTTGTAACAGAGCGAAATTTAGAAGCGTTTGTCTGGTCTGGTTGTTTTGACGGTTTTGGTGTTTCGAGGACGACGTTATGGAGAAGTCTTAAAGGAGCGTTGGAGTATGCAAATCTTGCACGTGATTTTGATTTAGGGGATGCTGTTCCGAAATCAAAATACGTACAAGGAGAAGAGCTATCCTTTATTGAACAGTTAAATAAAGAGAAGGAAGCACTCGGTTTTTATTTATCTAGCTATCCGACAGCGCAGTATGCGGAGCTAGGAAAAGAATTAGAAATTCCCTCTCTTGCTCAGGCGATGCGACATAAGAAAAAAGTACAAAGAGCGATCGTATATATAACAAGTGTGAAAGTTATTCGTACGAAAAAGTTGCAAAAGATGGCGTTTATTACATTCTGTGATCAAAATGATGAAATGGAAGCCGTTATTTTTCCAGAAACGTATATACATTTTTCGGACAGGTTACAAGAAGGTGCAATCGTTTTAGTTGATGGTACGATCGAGCAAAGAAATCATAAGTTGCAATGGATCGTGAATGGACTATATCCGCTAGAAGAAATGGATGTTTATGAAGGAATGAAAGAAGCATCTGTTTACGTGAAATTGCCGTCTCAATATGAAAAAAAGCTTGTAAATCAAGTTACAAAAATATTGTTTGATTATTCAGGTTTTACGAAAGTACTAATTTATTATGAAAAGGAACATAAAATGGTACAATTATCTCGAAGTTTATCGATTCATCCAAGTGAAGAATGTCTAGGAGCACTTCGTGAAATTGTCGGTGACGAAAATGTCGTTGTGAAAATATAATGGACAATTTCCCTACACTTCGATTATTATAGTAGTAGTGTTCGTGGTCAGACCACTTGGAGAAATTGATATCAGCAAGCATAATTTGAGGAGAGTGGATAGTTTGTCAACACTTCGTGAAGAAGCACTTCACATGCATAAAGTGCATCAAGGAAAATTAGAAACTGTATCAAAAGTAAAAGTAGAAAATGCAAAAGATTTAAGTCTTGCATATTCTCCAGGGGTTGCAGAGCCTTGTAAAGAAATTTATGACGATAAAAGTAAGGTATATGAATATACAATGAAGGGAAATATGGTAGCAGTTGTGACAGATGGAACGGCTGTACTTGGTCTTGGTAACATTGGACCTGAAGCATCTCTTCCAGTAATGGAAGGTAAAGCTGTATTATTCAAGAGCTTTGCTGGTGTAGATGCATTCCCGATTGCCTTAAATACAAACGATGTAGATAAAATTGTTGAAACTGTAAAATTAATGGAGCCAACTTTTGGCGGTGTAAACTTAGAAGATATCGCAGCGCCAAACTGCTTCGTTATTGAAGAACGTTTGAAAAAAGAGACAAACATTCCAATATTCCATGATGATCAACACGGAACAGCTATCGTAACAGTAGCAGGCCTTGTGAACGCGCTGAAGTTAGTTGGAAAGAAAATGTCTGACATTAAAGTTGTCGCAAATGGTGCAGGTGCAGCAGGTATTGCAATCATTAAACTTTTATACCGCTATGGTGTACGTGACGTTATTATGTGTGACCGTAAAGGTGCAATCTATGAAGGTCGTCCTGTCGGTATGAATCCGGTGAAAGATGAAGTTGCCAAATATACAAATAAGAGTCGTATAGAAGGTTCTTTAGCTGACGTTTTACAAGGTGCGGACGTATTCATTGGTGTATCTGCAGCAGGTGCATTAACTGAAGAGATGGTTCGTACAATGAATGACGATGCAATTATTTTTGCAATGGCGAATCCGGTTCCAGAAATTATGCCAGAATTGGCAAAAGCAGCGGGCGCAGCTGTTGTTGGAACAGGTCGTTCTGACTTCCCGAACCAAGTAAATAATGTACTAGCGTTCCCAGGGATTTTCCGCGGTGCACTTGATGTACATGCGACACAAATTAATGAAGAAATGAAGATGGCAGCTGTACAGGCCATTGCAGAGCTTGTATCAGAGGATGAGTTGAATGCAGATCATATCATTCCAGCACCATTTGACGCGCGTGTAGCGCCTCAAGTAGCGGCTTACGTTGCGAAAGCAGCAATGGAGACAGGAGTAGCTCGCCGTCAAGTAGATCCAAATGAAGTCGCTGAGAAAACAAAACAATTAGCGCTGATTGGTAAAGAATAAGCGAGGAATTTCCATTGACATCATCAAATACAAAAGTATATCTCGAAATTGTAAAAAAAATCCGTTCCATTATGGAAGAGGATTGTTTAGTAGCGGGGGATCGTTTGCCATCTGAGCGTGAGTTAAGTTCACGCTTAAATGTTGGACGTTCCTCTGTAAGAGAAGCATTACGTGCGTTAGAGCTGGTAGGATTAATTGAAACGAGACGTGGTGAGGGAACGTTTATTCGAAACTTTTACGATAACGGTCTTGTACAATTAATTGCTCCGTTCTTGCTGCAAGATGAGAAAACAATTCGTGATTTATTACAAACAAAACGATTGCTTGAGAAAGATATGATTCGACTTGTATGTAATTTACCGAAAGAAACGTTTTCTGAAGTACTAAGTAAATTACACCAAGTGCTTGAAGAAAATGAAAGCTCAATTCCGGTGCTTCATCAAACGTTCTTTAAAACACTTATTGAACAATTCGATAATTATTTACTCTATCGCATTTGGATGATCGTAAATGATTACGTTGCAACTCTTTCTTGTGAAGTTTCAGGAGATTCTATCGAAATGTATAGAAAGCTTTATGCTACTTTGGAAGTGAAACAAGAAAATGATGCATTAAAAATTTACGATGAATTAGTAGAGAATATACAGTTTCACTCGTAATGTATAAAATTTGTCGAAATGACCATGACACGTTATGACAAACATTCTACCGCATAGCGGTTAAAGTTAAACGTAAAGAGAGAGGTTATTAGACAGATTGAGAAGATAAGGCTAACATCAAACATTGGTGTTAGCCCCATTTTCTTCTTACGCTAACCTTAGCTCTCAATGAAGGGGGTCAAATTGTGCTAAGAGATTTATTCGTGAAAAAGAAAAAGTACGCTGCAATACCTTCAGAACAAGTACGAAAAGATGTACCAGATGGCGTTATGACAAAATGTCCGAAATGCAAAAAAATCATGTATACGAAAGAGCTTCTTAAAAATTTAAAAGTATGCGTGAATTGTGGATATCATCATCCGATGAATGCATGGGAACGCCTTGATAGTATATTGGACGAAGGTTCATTTCGTGAGTATGACAAAGAGATGGTTTCACTAAATCCACTTGAGTTTCCGGGATATGAAGAGAAACTAGAAAACGATCGTAAGAAGACTAAATTGAATGAAGCGGTTGTAACTGGTGAAGGAACAATTGATGACATGCTTGTTGTTGTTGCAGTAATGGATTCTCGTTTTCGAATGGGCAGCATGGGCTCTGTTGTAGGAGAGAAAATTGCCCGTGCGGTTGAAAAGGCATACGACTTACAAGTTCCATTTATTATCTTTACTGCTTCGGGTGGTGCTCGTATGCAAGAAGGGATATTAAGTTTAATGCAAATGGCAAAAACAAGCGTAGCTTTGAAAAAGCATAGTAATGCAGGAGGGTTATTTATTTCTGTTATGACTCACCCAACGACGGGCGGGGTTTCAGCGAGTTTCGCTTCACTTGGTGATTACAATCTTGCAGAGCCAGGTGCACTTATCGGATTTGCTGGTAGACGCGTAATTGAACAAACAGTGCGTGAGAAACTACCGGAAGATTTCCAAACGGCAGAATTTTTACTAGAGCACGGTCAATTAGATGCGGTGGTGCATCGTGATGATATGAGAGAATCACTCCGTAAGATTTTAGAAGTTCATCAAGGGGGGGAAATGGCTGTATGGCAGAGCTAGAATTTGAAAAACCAGTTGTTGAGCTAAGAAATAAGATTCGTGAACTGAAAGACTATACGAAAAACAGCCAGATGGACTTCAGTGAGGAGATTCGTATTTTGGAAGACAAGCTAGAAAAACTAGAGGAAGATATATACGGCAATATGAAAGTATGGGACCGTGTTCAAATTGCTCGTCATGCAGAACGACCGACAACGCTCGATTATATTGAGCACTTATTTACTAATTTTTTTGAATGTCATGGAGATCGCCTATTTGGCGACGATGCAGCGATTGTCGGCGGCATTGCGAAATATAAGGGGATGCCCGTAACTGTAATTGGGCACCAACGCGGAAAAGATACGAAAGAAAATATTCGTCGTAATTTTGGGATGCCTCATCCAGAAGGATATCGAAAAGCACTGCGTCTAATGAAACAAGCGGAAAAGTTTAATCGTCCCATTATTTGTTTCATCGATACGAAGGGAGCTTATCCTGGTAAAGCAGCTGAAGAACGTGGACAAAGTGAGGCAATTGCCCGTAATTTATTTGAAATGGCGGGTTTAACTGTACCTGTTATTTGTATCGTTATCGGTGAAGGTGGTAGCGGTGGTGCGTTAGGTCTTGGAGTAGGAGATTACATTCATATGCTGGAAAATTCCACTTATTCTGTTATTACACCAGAGGGTGCGGCGGCGATTCTTTGGAAAGATGCTGGTAAAGCAAAAGAAGCTGCAGAAGCGATGAAAATTACAGCATTAGATTTGAAAGAATTAGGTGTAATTGACGAAATTATTCCAGAGGCAAAAGGCGGAGCACATCGTAATGTTTTGAAACAATCAGAAAATATAGATTTAATGCTTAAGAAAACTTTTGAACAATTAAGCGGAATTTCGAAAGATGAATTAATCGAAAAACGTTATGAAAAATATATGAAAATTGGGCAAGTTTCGTTTTCAAACGCTTCCATTGGGATAAAATAAGAAAAGCGTGCGTTCCTCTTCGCGAATGCACGTTTTTATTATGAAAAGACACATCTTCTCCATTGTGTTTTTGTATTTTTTCGTGTTATTTTATTATAAGGCAAATAATCTTTATGAGGTGAGTACAAATGAAACGTATTGGTGTATTAACAAGTGGTGGAGATTCACCTGGTATGAATGCTGCCATTCGTGCAGTTGTTCGTAAAGCGATTTTCCATGATATTGAAGTATATGGTATTTACCATGGATACGCTGGTTTAATTTCTGGTCATATTGAAAAATTAGAACTTGGTTCTGTTGGCGATATTATCCACCGTGGTGGTACAAAATTATATACAGCAAGATGTCCTGAGTTTAAAGACCCAGAAGTACGACTAAAAGGAATCGAGCAATTAAAGAAACATGGTATTGAAGGACTTGTCGTTATTGGTGGAGATGGTTCGTACCAAGGCGCAAAAAAATTAACTGAGCAAGGATTCCCATGTGTAGGTGTACCAGGTACAATCGACAATGATATCCCTGGAACAGACTTCACAATTGGTTTTGATACAGCTTTAAACACTGTTATTGATGCAATTGATAAAATCCGTGATACAGCTACATCTCATGAACGTACATATGTTATCGAAGTAATGGGACGTCACGCTGGAGATATCGCATTATGGGCTGGTTTAGCTGATGGTGCAGAAACTATCTTAATTCCAGAAGAAAAGTATGACATGGAAGATGTTATCGCTCGTCTGAAACGCGGTAGTGAACGTGGTAAAAAGCACAGTATTATCGTTGTAGCTGAAGGTGTTGGAAGTGCAATTGACATCGGTAAGCACATTGAAGAAGCAACAAGCTTTGATACTCGTGTAACTGTATTAGGTCACGTACAACGTGGTGGATCACCAAGTGCACAAGACCGTGTATTAGCTAGTCGTCTTGGCGCAAGAGCAGTTGAATTATTAATTGCTGGTAATGGCGGACGTTGTGTTGGTATTCAAAATAATAAACTTGTTGATCATGACATTATCGAAGCGTTAGCTCAAAAGCATACAATCGATAAAGATATGTATCAATTATCTAAAGAATTATCTATCTAATCGGCTTAATGCCTTGTATTTGGGAACGGTTTCATAATTTTCGGAGGTGCAATATGCGTAAAACTAAAATTGTATGTACTATAGGTCCTGCTAGTGAAAGTATTGAGAAATTAGAGCAATTAATGGAAGCGGGTATGAACGTTGCTCGTTTAAACTTCTCTCATGGTAGCCATGAAGAGCATGGAGCTCGTATTAAAAATATTCGTGAAGCTTCAAAGAAAACTGGTAAAACAGTTGGTATCTTACTTGATACAAAAGGTCCAGAAATCCGTACACATGACTTCGTAGACGGACAAGCTGAGCTTGTAACAGGTGCAGAAGTAATTCTTTCTACTGAACAAGTATTAGGAACTGCAGAGAAGTTCTCTGTATCTTATGCTGGTCTTTATGATGATGTTGATCCAGGCTCTCGTATTCTAATCGATGACGGTCTTATCGAACTAGAAGTAATCGAGAAAGCTGACGGAAACATCCGTACAAAAGTATTAAACAGCGGAACTGTAAAAAATAAAAAAGGTGTTAACGTACCAAACGTAAGCATTAAGCTTCCAGGTATCACTGAAAAAGACGTGCAAGATATCGTTTTCGGTATCGAGCAAAAAGTTGATTTCATCGCAGCATCTTTCGTACGTAAAGCATCTGATGTATTAGAAATTCGTGAATTATTAGAAGGGCATAACGCTCAATACATCCAAATCGTACCAAAAATCGAAAACCAAGAAGGTATCGACAACATCGATTCAATCTTAGAAGTTTCTGACGGTTTAATGGTTGCTCGTGGTGATATGGGTGTAGAAATTCCACCAGAAGAAGTACCATTAGTACAAAAACGTCTAATCAAAAAATGTAACGTATTAGGCAAACCAGTTATTACTGCAACACAAATGTTAGATTCTATGCAACGTAACCCACGTCCAACTCGTGCGGAAGCAAGTGACGTAGCAAACGCAATCTTCGATGGAACAGATGCAATCATGCTTTCAGGTGAAACTGCTGCGGGTCAATACCCTGTAGAAGCTGTAACAATGATGGCTAACATTGCGGTACGTGTTGAAAAATCATTACAATATGAAGATATGTTCAAAAAACGTATTAAAGAGTTCACACCAACAATTACAGATGCAATTAGCCAATCTGTTGCGCACACAGCACTTGCTCTTGATGTAGCTGCAATCGTAGCTCCAACAGAAAGTGGACATACTGCGAAAATGATCTCTAAATACCGTCCGAAATCTCCAATCGTAGCTGTAACATCTGACGAGCAAGTAGGACGTCGTCTTGCACTTGTTTGGGGTGTTCAAGCATTTATGTCTGAGAAACGTGCAGCTTCTACTGACGAAATGTTAGATACAGCAATTCAAACAGGTATGGATGCGGGTCTAATCGGACTTGGAGATACTGTAGTAATCACTGCTGGTGTTCCAGTTGCTGAAACTGGTACAACAAACTTAATGAAAATCCACGTTGTTGGTGAAAAAGTTGCTAAAGGGCAAGGAATCGGTCGTAAATCTGCAAAAGGTAAAGTAGTTGTAGCGAAAACAGCTGCTGAAGCTGTAGCGAACGTAAACAAAGGTGATATCCTTGTTACAACAAGCACAGATAAAGATATGATTCCTGCAATTGAAAAAGCTGCTGCTCTAGTTGTAGAAGAAGGCGGTCTAACAAGCCATGCAGCTGTTGTAGGTGTATCAATCGGTATTCCTGTTATCGTTGGTGTAAACGGCGTAACAACAACTTTAAAAAATGGCCAAGAAGTAACAGTTGATGCAGCACGCGGAATTGTTTATAATGGACATGCGGAAGTGCTATAAGAAGTAATACGGAGAGAAGGATCGGAGTCCTTCTCTTTTTTTTACACAAAAAAGGATAGGGATAGCTTTAAATACCTGAAATTGCTTTGAAAAACGTTTATTATAATGTTTAGTGGGAGAGGGTTGTTTGTCCCTTGTGAAGCTTGTATGAGCGTTTTAAGGGGATTGTAAGGGGCTTATAAGGGGTTTTGCAAGGGTGATGCTTTCAAACCTTTTAAATGAAATATGAAGGAGTGCGAGCTATGAAGTGGTTACTGTTCTTACTTATTTTAGTGCCGGCGATTGAGATTACGGTGTTAATAGGGTCGAGTCATGTAATAGGTTTATGGTCTACGTTCGCTATGATTGTATTTACGGGTATTGTGGGTGTATATTTGGCGAAACGACAAGGGTTTAAAGTACTTAGAGAGATTCAATTTAGGCTAAATAGAGGAGAAATGCCGGGTGATGCGGTTCTAGATGGTATTTTTATATTCGTAGGAGGTATTCTTTTAGTACTGCCTGGATATGTGACGGATATAATAGGTTTTATCTTTGTTGTTCCTATAACGAGGGCTTTATTGAAGCCGGCTGTTATGAAGTGGATTGATTGGAAATTTAGAAAGAGAACTACTATTATTGTTCAGAAATAACGCGTAGATTATAGCGATCTACGCGTTATTTTTTTATTTGCTACTTATAGTCAATTGTTAGCTTCCTGCTCGGGTTGGATTTTTGTTAGTTATTAAACGATAGGATGCAGAGGGTTCTTGTGAATGAAAAGTGTTACATTAGGATGATGTTTTTTGCTTGTAGTAAGATTCGACTAGTGAGCAGAAGTTAGACAGGAGAAGAAAAATTACTGATTAAAGGGTTCATCTGCCTTGTTTTGTATATTTATTCACTTACATAAAAAGTAATAAATGTAAGTAATAATTATAAAGTATATAGAATAAAAATGTATTTTTGTCCTAAAATATGCGTTTTTATGCAAAAAAATAAGAGGATTATCCTTTTTTAGGAAATTCTCTTGTAGATGTAGGTAGTACAAAAAAGTACAGTGAATAATCAGTGGGAAATTCCCACTGATTACAGTTGATTTTTTATTGTGTATGAATTAGGAAATATTATTTTGATGGTGAACCCTTAATGAATTTCCATAAGTCGTGGAATACATGAGCTTTGTGTAATGTATTAAGTAGTACTAATATGACTGGACCGATGATTAATCCTAAAAAACCAAAGAGCTTAAAGCCGACAAATAGAGCGATGAGTGTCGCTAATGGATCTAGTCCAATATTAGATGAAAGTACTTTTGGCTCCATGATTTGTCTTTGGACAATCACGACGATGTATAGGATGAGAAGACCGATGGCGAATGCAGTATCGCCTGTGAAAAATACGTATATAACCCAAGGAACGAAGACGGCTCCAGTTCCTAAATACGGGAGTAAATCGACAACCCCTGTAATAATCGCGATAGTAATTGCGTATGGCACGCGTAATATTAAAAGGCCGATTAGTACAATGATAGTTGTCATAGATACGAGTGTAAGTTGCGCTTTAACAAAACCAAACAAAGCTTTTCTTAAATCGACAAAAATAGTTTTTCCGTATCCATGCAAACGATTAGGTAGAAGTTTTCTTACTTTATGAGCAAGACGGTGCCAATCGTAACTAATGAAGAAGGTGGCTAATAAGACGAAGACAAGGACAGTTAAAGTTGTTGGTAATGCACTAATGAAATTTGTTAACCCACTTATAATGGCGGTTAAAAGTTCTTTCATTTGTGTCGTTGCTTCGGTGCCTAAGTTTTGAATGTTTTGTGTAATAGTGTATCGCTGTGGTTCTCCGAGATGATTAAATTTAGAGATTAAATCATCATAGAGAGGCATAATATGATTAAGTGCAAATTGTTGGGCGAATGCAACGATATCTGGAAACTTAACTGTAACAATTTGTAGTAAGTACGTTGTGGCAGATATTGCTTCAGTTACAAGGTATGTAACAAGTCCAACGATAGCTCCGAATACGAGAATTAAGCTAACGAGTACCGCTAATGCGCGAGGGAATTGTAGTTTTTGATTAAGGAAATTGACGACAGGATTAATCAAATAAGCGAATGCAAAAGCGATAATAAAAGGGTAGATAAGGCCTGACATGTACAGCAATGCATAGAACCCAACTACCGTTGCTACAATGACAAATATGAGTCGTAATATCATATATAGTAAGTTTCGGTTCAAAGATGTATACCTCCCATTCCAATTTGGATTATCCTAATTCGTTCAACTTATAACTAGTGAGATTCACTGATCAAAGTTTCACTTTATGTTATAGTGGAATGATGGATTTTTCCTGCTTTTTCAATATATGAGTGACCGGAAAAGCTTGGTGTTGATGCTTCTACTATATGGTAAAAACTTCATTTTCTCTTCTTTTTATTTTACCTGTTTCTTAATAGAAAAGAAAGGAGAGACGACCGTTTTTAAAAATGTATACATGCTTAAATTTTTGATGGTTAGAGTTTCAGTTTGTCATTTTAAAATATGAAAAAAATGAAGTGGTTATTGTTGCATATACATCGATATAGCATGTATAACGATAGGTTTAAAGGTATTTTTGTTTGGAAGCGAGTTCATTATTTTCAGAAAGGAAGTGCAAACATGATTAGTCAGTCAACGTTATTTTTATTCATACTACTTATTATAGGACTTATTGCTAAAAACCAATCGCTTACTGTAGCTATTGGAGTGTTATTCTTATTGAAATTTACGTTTTTAGGAGATAAAGTCTTTCCTTATCTACAAACGAAAGGGATTAACCTTGGTGTAACAGTCATTACAATAGCAGTGCTTGTACCGATTGCGACAGGGGAAATAGGCTTTAAACAACTCGGAGAAGCAGCGAAATCGTATTATGCATGGATTGCTTTAGCCTCAGGTGTGGCGGTCGCTTTGTTAGCGAAAGGCGGCGTACAATTATTGACGACGGACCCACATATTACAACCGCACTTGTTTTTGGGACAATTATAGCTGTAGCTTTATTTAATGGAGTCGCTGTAGGTCCATTAATTGGGGCTGGAATTGCCTACGCAGTTATGAGTATTATACAGATGTTTAAATAAGGAATTTTATAGTAATATAAAATTTTTGAATTCTTTCTGTTCACAAAAGTCAGATAATTGTTTATAATAGGATTAGAAACTTTGAAAAGTTACATAACAGCAGAGACTTTACACCAGATAAAATAAAAACAACATAAAACAATTTTATAATGATATTGTTTTATGTTGTTTTTATCATAAACTCTTCGGAATTCATTTTCCTCACTAACTTGTTGTTCTGAGCGTGAGGATTCGGGGAGACATTCACGCTCATGCTTTCCATGTAAGCAATGGACAATAAGAGGGGAACATCGCAATAAATTTGCATGAACGTGCATTTTGCTTGCCTAAAGAGTGAACGAGCGTTCATAATTTATAAGGGGAGCAAATAGATATAAGGAGCAAGGTTGGGAGAATTTTCAGGAAAAGGAGAGAATGTCATGACTGTTATTCGAGGTTTAGAAGGGGTAGTAGCAACAACATCATCTGTGAGCTCTATTATTGATGATACATTAACTTATGTTGGGTATAATATTGATGATTTAGCTGAGAATGCTACGTTCGAAGAGGTAGTGTACTTATTATGGCACCGCAAGCTTCCTAACGAAAAAGAACTAGCGGAATTTAGTGGAACAGTATCTGAATACTATAAAGTACCAGGTGAGGTTTTAACATATTTGAAACAAGTAGATTTAAAAATCGCGCACCCGATGTCGGTTTTACGAACTGCGATTTCCATGCTATCATTATATGATGAGAGCGCTGAAATAATGGATGGAAAGTCTAATTATTTGAAAGCGGTTAAATTACAGGCTCAAGTCGGAACTTTAATTGCGGCTTATGCAAGAATTCGCAAAGGTTTAGATGTTGTTGAGCCAAGAAAAGATCTATCATTAGCTGCAAACTTCTTGTACATGTTAAATGATCGTGAGCCAAATGAAGTTGAAATTGAGGCTTTTGATAAGGCACTTGTACTTCATGCCGATCATGAGTTAAACGCTTCTACATTTACTGCACGTGTTTGCGTAGCTACACTTTCAGATGTGTATTCTGGTATTACGGCAGCAATCGGTGCATTAAAAGGTCCTCTTCACGGCGGGGCAAATGAAAATGTAATGAAGATGTTAACTGAAATTGGCGAAGAAGAAAATGTAGAATCATATATTCATAATGCTCTTCAAAATAAAGTGAAAATTATGGGATTTGGTCATCGCGTATATGAGCATGGTGATCCACGCGCGAAACACTTACGCGAAATGTCTAAGAGATTATGCGTGCTTTTAGGAGAAGACAAATGGTATAATATGTCTATCAAAATTGAAGACATTGTAACAAAAGAAAAAGGTCTTCCACCAAATGTTGATTTCTATTCAGCTTCTGTATACCATTGTTTAGGAATTGACCATGACTTATTTACACCTATCTTTGCAATTAGCCGTATGTCAGGCTGGTTAGCTCATATTCTAGAACAATATGAAAACAACCGTTTAATCCGTCCGCGTGCTGATTATGATGGACCGACACATCAAGTGTACGTTCCGCTAGCGCAACGATAAGCGAAAAACACTATTTTGATAGTGAAAATACGCTTTCAAAAGTCTGATTTTTTTGGGAAGATATAATGATTAGAATATTTAAATTTGAATAACGGTTTGAACTGAGGGGTTATTCCCTCAGTTTCATACATATGAAATTTCAAACATGGGGGTTATCACATTGACGACAGGTGAAAAAATTACTGTAACTAATGGTGTTATGAATGTACCAAACAATCCGATTATTCCATTTATCGAAGGAGATGGAATTGGTCCTGATATTTGGGCTGCAGCATCTCGCGTAATAGAAGCAGCAGTTGAAAAAGCTTATGATGGTGAGAAGAAAATCGTTTGGAAAGAAGTGCTTGCAGGGGAAAAAGCATTCAACCAAACAGGCGAGTGGTTACCAGAAGAGACTTTAAATTTAATTCGTGAATATTTAATCGCAATTAAAGGTCCACTTACAACTCCAGTTGGTGGTGGTATTCGTTCTCTAAACGTTGCGCTTCGTCAAGAATTAGATTTATATGTATGTCTACGTCCAGTTCGTTACTTTGAAGGTGTTCCTTCACCTGTAAAACGTCCGGAAGATACTGATATGGTTATTTTCCGTGAAAATACAGAAGACATTTACGCTGGAATTGAATATGCACAAGGTTCTCCAGAAGCAGAAAAAGTTCTTGCTTTCTTAAAAGAAGCAATGGGTGTTAATAAAATCCGCTTCCCAGAAACATCAGGGATTGGTATTAAACCAATTTCAGAGGAAGGGACAAAGCGTCTTGTTCGCGCTGCAATTCAATATGCAATTAACGAAAAACGCTCTTCTGTTACATTAGTTCATAAAGGAAACATTATGAAATTTACAGAAGGTGCTTTCAAAAACTGGGGTTACGAAGTAGCGGAACAAGAATTTGGCGACAAAGTATTTACTTGGGCTGAATATGATCGCATTGTTGAAAAAGATGGAAAAGATGCAGCGAATAAAGCGATGGCAGACGCTGAAGTGGCTGGGAAAATCATCGTAAAAGATTCTATTGCAGATATCTTCTTACAACAAATTTTAACTCGTCCACGTGAGTTTGATGTTGTTGCAACAATGAACTTAAACGGAGACTACATCTCTGATGCACTTGCTGCACAAGTAGGTGGAATTGGTATTGCACCTGGTGCAAACATTAACTATGTGACTGGACATGCTATCTTTGAAGCTACACATGGTACAGCTCCAAAATATGCAGGTTTAGATAAAGTAAATCCATCTTCAGTTCTTCTTTCAGGTGTATTATTATTAGAGCACTTAGGATGGAACGAAGCTGCGAATTTAGTAACTGATTCAGTTGAGAAAACAATTGAATCAAAAGTAGTAACTTATGATTTCGCGCGCTTAATGGAAGGTGCAACAGAAGTAAAATGTTCTGAGTTTGCTAATGAACTTATTAAAAACATGGATGTAGCGATAATCAAAAACGCATAATTAAAGCGGGGGGTAAATTATGACAATCAAACGCAAGAAAGTTTCAGTCATCGGTGCAGGATTTACAGGAGCAACAACAGCATTCTTATTAGCGCAAAAAGAACTTGCAGATGTTGTATTAGTGGACATTCCACAGCTGGAAAATCCAACGAAAGGGAAAGCGTTAGATATGTTAGAAGCGAGCCCAGTACAAGGTTTTGATGCTAACATTATTGGTACATCTGATTACGCAGATACTGCTGATTCTGACGTTGTCGTTATTACAGCAGGTATTGCGCGTAAGCCTGGTATGAGCCGTGATGACTTAGTAGCAACAAACTCTAAAATTATGAAAAGTATTACGCGCGACATTGCGAAACATTCACCAAATGCGATTATTCTTGTATTAACAAATCCAGTTGATGCAATGACATATTCTGTATTTAAAGAAGCAGGATTCCCGAAAGAGCGTGTTATCGGTCAATCGGGTGTATTAGATACAGCTCGTTTCCGTACATTTATTTCACAAGAGTTAAACCTTTCTGTGAAAGACATTACAGGATTTGTTCTTGGTGGACATGGTGACGATATGGTACCTCTTGTACGCTATTCCTATGCAGGTGGCATTCCGTTAGAAACATTAATTCCAAAAGAGCGTTTAGAAGCAATCGTAGAACGTACACGTAAAGGTGGCGGTGAGATTGTAGGCTTATTAGGAAACGGTAGTGCATATTACGCACCAGCAGCTTCTTTAGTTGAAATGACAGAAGCGATCTTGAAAGATCAACGCCGTGTATTACCAGCTATTGCGTACCTTGAAGGTGAATATGGTTATAGTGACCTTTACTTAGGGGTACCAGTAATTCTAGGTGGTAACGGAATTGAAAAAATTATTGAATTAGAACTTCTTGCAGATGAGAAAGAAGCGTTAGATCGCTCTGTAGAATCTGTACGTAACGTTATGAAAGTTCTTGTTTAATAATTAAATATAAGTGGAAAAAGATTCGGGGCCCCGAATCTTTTTCTACTATATATTGAAATGTTTTTTTGAAATAATATGAAAACGCTATCATTTGGTGTATCCTATAATGAAACTATAGACTTATACTATACATTGCCCTCATCACAGTAAATTTCGGATAAGGTATCGCTTTTAGTAGGATAATAAGGTGAAAAAATCGGAGGGGGTTGTAACATGTTAAAGAAAAAAGTTCAAATTGGTCGTAGAATGGATGAAATTACAGTAGGAGAGAAATTATCTATCACTGAAAAAATTGAGGATAAAGATTTGTTATTGTACTTAGGGTTAACGAATGATGCCAATCCATTATATATTCAGCATGATTACGCATCCCAAACTCCGTATGAAAAGCCGATTGTCCCAAGCATTATGCTAACGGGACTGATTACAACGGCGGTTACGAAATATTTACCAGGTCCAGGTAGTCATATTACTAGGAAGGACCTTACGTTCGTGAAACATGTTCACCATTATGAAACGTTACAAATCCACTTTGAAGTTGTGGCTGTTTCAGAGGAGGAACATACAATTGATATGCTTGTATTTGCTCATGATGAAAAAGGAGAAACTGTTGTAAAAGGTTCATTAACAGTAACACCACCTTTTAAATCTGTTTCCATTATGGAAAAAGCATTAGATAATTTTTAAAAAATGAAAGTTAGAATGATATAAAAGTAGCGTTAGTCATATTCTTATTAAGGGTATGCTAGCGCTACTTTTTGTTTGGAAAGGGTGATATAACTGTGAAATGGGAGAGGGAAGACATTATTTTTGAAACGATAAGAGAAGCTGAAGTATGGGCCGATTCAATCGCGAATGAAATGTATGGGAAAGTATTTGATGGATATGAAACAACAGATTATAAAATAGCGTATGCTCTTTCGTTTTTCCTAGCGCAAAATCGAGAGTTTATAGTTCATACGGAAGAAGAGTTTAAAAAAGATAGATTCATCTATAAAGTTTGGATAGCGACCGGATAGAGGGAATGAAGTTACGATTGCTTTTATTTTCCGAAACTCTAGTACAAACGAGCTCCATGAATAGACAATTATATTGAGGGAGACCTTGTTTTCTAGTATGATGAGAATAACGGGGAAAATACTAGGATGAAGAAGGTTTCAAGTCTATAACTTGGAGGAAAAGAATGAACAATCGTATTTTAGTAGTTGATGATGAGGAATTTATCTTAACTTTAATTGAATTTAATTTACAACAAGCTGGGTTTGAAGTTATTACAGCAATGGATGGAGAAATGGCGCTTCAAAAAGCGACTACAGAACGCCCAGATTTAATTATATTAGATTTAATGCTTCCAAAAATGGATGGTATGGAAGTTTGTAAAGAATTACGATTGCAGCGTATTATGACGCCGATTTTAATGTTAACAGCAAAAGATGATGAATTTGATAAGGTGCTAGGTCTTGAGCTTGGGGCTGATGATTATATGACGAAGCCATTTAGTCCAAGGGAAGTTGTTGCTCGTGTGAAGGCGATTTTGCGCCGTACGAAATTACAGCAGGAAGAACAAGTTTCAGAATCGCCAGATGAAGAGAGCATCAAAATTGCAGAGCTTAAAATTTTACCGGAGTTTTATGAAGCGTACTTCCAAGGAAGGAAACTGGAATTAACACCGAAAGAATTTGAGTTACTTGTTTATCTTGCGAAAAATAAAAGTCGTGTATTAACTCGTGACCAATTATTAAGTGCTGTATGGAATTATGATTTTGCCGGTGATACAAGAATTGTTGATGTCCATATTAGCCATTTGCGCGATAAAATTGAACAAAATACGAAAAAACCGACGTACATTAAAACGATACGTGGTTTAGGTTATAAATTAGAGGAGCCAAAAGTGGATGAATAAGTTTCGTTCCAGGCTTCTTTTTACATTTGTTTCTCTTATCGTTTTTATTTTAGTTGGACTAGGTGTATTATTAGAAACTGTATTTGAAAACTACTATATAGATCATGCTAAAGAGAGAATGATAAAAGAGACACAGTATGTTGCGGTATTAGCAGAAGAGCAAGGGTTTGATGCTGTTTTAAAAAAGCCTTATGTATTTGAAAAGTTAGAAGAAAAAATACCAGCTTCTATTATATTTGTTGATGAAAAAAAGAAAGTTCAATATAGCGGAGGGCAACCATCTGCATTTAATCAAGAGATGATTAAAGAACTTTCTTCTGAAGCAGCAAAACAACGAAGTAAAGTGATTACGCAAGAAACAGATCAAAAGAATGAATTTTATCATGCGGTGTTCGTTCAAGATCTAACAGGAAAACAAGGATATATTTTGGTGAAAAGTACAATTGAGCCATTGAAAGACGTACATCAAAAAACGTGGGGATTATTAATTATAGGATTTGTTATCGCTTGTCTCGTAGTCGTATTTTTAGGTATGAAAATTACGGGGCAATATATTAGGCCGATTGAATCAGTTACGAAAGTTGCCATTGAATTAGCGAAGGGAAATTATAAAGCACGCGCTTATGAAAGTCATTCGGATGAAACAGGGATGCTGAGTAAAGCGATTAATATTTTAGCTCGTAATTTACAAGAGATGACTCTTGAGCAGGAAATGCAACAGGATCGTCTGCATACGTTAATTGAAAATATGGGAAGTGGAATGATTTTAATTGATAGCCGCGGTTATATAAACCTTGTAAACCGTTCTTATAAGGAAACTTTCCACGTAACAGATGAAGAATATTTAGATCGCTTATATTATGAATCATTTCACCATACAGAAATTATTGAGCTTGTGGAAGAAATCTTTATGACAGAAGTGAAAGTGCGTAAACAAATGTTATTGCCGCTTGGAATTGAGCGAAAGCACTTTGAAGTATATGGAGCGCCGATTATCGGGACGAACCATGAATGGAAAGGTATTGTTCTTGTGTTCCATGACATAACAGAGTTAAAGAAATTAGAACAAATGAGAAAAGACTTTTTAGCGAATGTTTCTCATGAACTAAAGACGCCAATTACTTCTATTAAAGGTTTTTCAGAAACGCTCTTGGATGGGGCTATGGATAATAAAAAATTCTGCGAACATTTCTTACATATTATTTTAAAAGAAAGTGAACGCATGCAAGGATTAATTGAAGATTTATTAGACTTGTCAAAGATTGAGCAACAAGGGTTTAAACTAAATATGGGGACCGTTGATATGAAGGAACTTCTTGAAGATATTCATATGGTGCTTGATAATAAAGCGGGAGAAAAAGAAATCTCTTTACAAGTGAATGCATTGAAACGAGTTTCCGTTATTGGAGATCCAGGCCGCTTGAAACAAATCTTTATTAATTTAATTAATAACGCGATTGTATATACACCGGCTGGAGGCGTTGTTTCTGTTGAATTGGCAGAAGATAAATATAATGCTTATATAAAAGTATCTGATACTGGAATTGGTATTAGTAAAGAGGAAATCCCACGTATTTTTGAACGCTTTTACCGAGTGGATAAAGCAAGAAGTAGAAATACGGGTGGAACGGGTCTTGGTTTATCAATCGTAAAACATTTAGTTGAAGCGCATCAAGGTACGATTACAGTGGATAGTGAGGTTGGGGAAGGAACAACATTTACAGTTGTTTTACCAAAATCAGCTACTGAAAAATAGGATGAAGGATATTTACAATATATTAACAATGGCTTAATTAAATATTAATAAAGCTCTGTTAATATAATATATGAAAACCCCTTCATCCAAGGAGTAATTTTGGACGAGAGTAGTTATGCTATTCTCGTCACTTCCCTTTATGCCAATGTAAGTTTGTTTATATATGATAGAAAAAAACCGTTATTTTTCTTCTCTCTATTAGTCATGTTAATATAGAGAGAGGACAGGAACGGTTTTTTTTCTGTGGAAAAAACCGTTTCAAATATGTATGGGGAGGTTTGTAGTTTGGAAAAAAAAGTCGTATTAGTAGATGGTAATAATATCGCGTATCGTGCTTTCTTTGCACTACCGCTTTTAAATAACGACAAAGGTATACATACGAACGCAATTTATGGTTTTACAATGATGTTAATGAGGATACTAGAGGAAGAAAAACCGACGCATATGCTTGTGGCGTTTGATGCGGGGAAAACAACATTCCGTCATAAAACGTATAGTGATTACAAGGGAGGGCGTCAAAAGACTCCACCTGAGTTATCAGAGCAATTCCCGTTTATTCGTGAGGTGCTTGATGCATTCAATGTACCGCGTTATGAGCTGGAAAATTATGAAGCGGATGACATTATGGGAACGTTAGCGAAAGAAGCGAGTGAGCAAGGGTTTCATGTTAAAGTTATTTCAGGAGATAAAGATTTACTGCAACTTGTTTCAGATAATACACTCGTATGTATTCCTCGCAAAGGGATTACGGAAGTAGATGAATATACGAAAGAAGCTTTATTTGAGAAATATAGCTTATCACCAAAGCAAATTATCGATATGAAAGGTTTAATGGGAGACCAATCGGATAACATTCCAGGTGTACCAGGTGTTGGTGAGAAGACAGCCATTAAATTATTAACGCAATTTGAAACGGTAGAAGCAGTATATGAAAACTTAGATCAAGTGAGTGGAAAGAAATTAAAAGAAAAGTTAGAAGCGAATAAAGAACAAGCTCTTATGAGTAAAGAACTTGCGACTATTATTACAGACGCACCGATTACTGTGCATGTAGATGATATGGAATATAAAGGGTATGAACCAAACGATTTGATTCCAATGTTCGAGAATTTAGGATTTACATCCCTTTTAAATAAGTTAGGTGTTACGCCGGAGGAAACGGCTCCAGCTGAATTAGATGATATTACATTTGATATTGTAGAAGAAGTTGCAGAAGAAATGCTTCAGCAAGATAGTGCGCTTATTGTTGAAGTGCAAGAAGATAATTATCATAAAGCCGATATTCAAGGTTTTGGTATTCAAAATGAAAATGGTTGTTACTTCATTCCAGCCGATGTTGCTCTTAAATCGGATGCTTTTAAAGAGTGGCTTGCAAATGGAGAAATGAGAAAACATACATTTGATGCGAAGCGTGCTATCGTTGCTCTCAAGTGGAAAGGTGTAGATATTCAAGGGATTGACTTTGATTTATTAATTGCCGCTTATTTACTTGATCCAGCCGATACAGATAAAGATTTCCGTACTGTAGCGAAAATGAAAGAAACGCATGCCGTAAAATCTGACGAAGAAGTTTACGGGAAAGGTGCGAAGCGTGCTGTTCCGGGGCTAGAGGTAGTAGCGGAGCATGTAGCTCGTAAAGTGCATGTATTATATGATGTAAAGCAAACGTTCTTAGAAGAATTAAAAAAGAACGAGCAATATGAATTATTTACGGAATTAGAATTACCACTTGCACGTGTATTAGCTGATATGGAAGTGAAAGGTGTAAAAGTTGATACGGATCGTCTTCGTAATATGGGAGAAGAACTTGCAGGTAGATTAAAGGAAATGGAACAGGAAATTTATAAGCTTGCGGGAACAGAATTTAATATTAATTCACCGAAGCAACTTGGGGTTATTCTGTTTGAGAATTTAAACTTACCAGTTATTAAAAAGACGAAAACAGGTTATTCTACGTCGGCGGATGTATTAGATAAACTTATGGATCGTCATGAAATTATTCCAAATATTTTACATTACCGTCAATTAGGAAAGCTAAATTCAACTTACATTGAAGGTTTATTGAAAGTTGTACATGAAGATTCATCTAAAATCCATACTCGTTTTAATCAAGTGTTAACGCAAACAGGTCGATTAAGTTCAACAGATCCGAACTTACAAAATATCCCGATTCGCTTAGAAGAAGGAAGAAAGATTCGTCAGGCATTCGTTCCATCAGAAGAAGGATGGATCATGTACGCGGCTGATTATTCACAAATCGAACTTCGTGTGCTTGCTCACATTGCAAAAGATCCAGGGTTAGTTGAAGCGTTCCAACATGACATGGATATTCATACGAAAACAGCTATGGATGTATTTGGTGTTGGGAAAGATGAAGTAACATCTAACATGAGACGACAAGCAAAAGCTGTTAACTTCGGAATTGTGTATGGTATTAGTGATTATGGTCTTTCGCAAAACTTAGGAATTACAAGAAAAGCAGCAGCGGAATTTATTGAAAAGTATTTAGAAAGTTTCCCTGGTGTACAAGAATACATGGATGAAATCGTAAAAGATGCGAAACAAAAAGGATATGTGGTTACATTATTAAATCGTCGCCGTTATATTCCGGAAATTACGAGTCGTAATTTCAATTTACGTAGCTTTGCTGAGCGTACAGCTATGAATACACCAATTCAAGGTAGTGCGGCTGATATTATTAAAAAAGCGATGATTATTATGGCAGATCGTCTAGAAGAAGAAGGATTACAAGCGCGTCTTCTTCTGCAAGTACACGATGAATTGATATTTGAAGCACCAAAAGAAGAAATTGAAAAATTAGAGAAGCTTGTACCTGAAGTAATGGAGCATGCAATTGAACTAGCCGTTCCATTGAAAGTTGATTATTCTTACGGTCCAACTTGGTACGATGCGAAATAAGGACGTGATGAAATGCCGGAATTACCAGAGGTTGAAAACGTTAGACGGACGCTTGAAAATCTTGTAACAGGAAAAACGATTGAAGATGTCGTTATTACTTATCCCAAAATAGTAAAACGACCGGATGATGCAGAAATTTTTAAAGAAATGCTAAGAGGCGAGACAATTGAAAATATAAAGCGAAGAGGTAAGTTTTTGCTTTTGTATGTAACGAACTATGTAATTGTTTCACATTTGCGCATGGAAGGTAAGTTTTTACTTCATCAAGAGGATGAGCCGATTGATAAACATACGCACGTCCGTTTCTTATTTACAGATGGAACTGAATTACATTATAAAGATGTGAGAAAGTTTGGTACGATGCATCTCTTTAAGAAAGGTGAAGAGTTGAATCAAATGCCTCTTGCAGATTTAGGACCAGAGCCATTTGATGCTGAATTGACACCGCAGTACTTACAAGAAAGATTGCAAAAGACAAATCGCAAAATAAAAGTCGTATTATTAGATCAGCGTCTTTTAGTAGGGCTTGGAAATATATATGTAGATGAAGTATTATTCCGTTCGCAAATTCATCCAGAACGAGAAGCCGCATCTTTAACAGAAGAAGAAATAGAAAGAATTTACGAGGCGATTGTTACAACGCTGGGCGAAGCTGTTAAGCGAGGCGGAAGTACAATTAGAACGTATATTAATTCACAAGGACAAATTGGTTCGTTCCAGGAACTTCTAAATGTATATGGGAAAAAAGGAGAACCGTGTGTGACTTGCGGTACGCTATTAGAAAAAACAGTTGTTGGCGGAAGGGGAACACATTACTGCCCAATTTGCCAACCTAGAATATAGAAAAGGGATAACATCGGATAGGCATTTGTCATATACATAGAGCAGAGCTATGTATAAGGGAGGAGCTTACCGATGTACCTTTATTTATCTCTTATTTTATTAGCTTTTACATTAAGCTTAGATAGCTGTAGTGTAGGGCTAACATACGGGTTAAGGAGCGTAAGAATTCCACTAAGATCAATTATAATTATCGGGATCTGTTCAGCAGCTGTAATGCTCGTTTCCATGGGAATTGGACATATGATCGCGAAAATATTTTCACCTGTTATCGCAACGCGTATCGGCGGATTTGTTCTTATTGGAATAGGTATTTGGGTATTATATCAATTTTTTCGAAGTGATAAAAAAGAAGAACCGAAGCAAGAGGAGAAGGTTTGGAAACTAGAAATTGCTTCGCTAGGGTTAGTGATTCAAATTTTGCGGAAGCCGACTGTTGCGGATTTTGATAAATCAGGAACTATCTCTGCAGGAGAAGCGTTACTTCTTGGTATTGCTCTTTCTATAGATTCGTTTGGTGCTGGAATTGGTGCATCTTTATTAGGTTATGCACCCGCGATGATGGCGGCATTAGTCGCGGTTATGAGTTCTTTATTTTTATTTATTGGAATGAAGCTCGGTACGATTTTATCAAATATGAAATGGTTACAAAAATTTACATTTCTGCCTGGGGTATTACTCATTATTATTGGAATTTGGAAAATGTAAGTATGGGCGTGGAACATTAGTTTCGCGCCTTTAATATTGTGAGGAGGATTATTATGACAGTAGTAATTGGATTAACAGGAGGCATTGCAAGCGGAAAAAGTACGGTATCAGAAATGTTTCGTGAAATGAGTATACCGGTTATTGATGCAGATATTATTGCGCGAGAAGTTGTAGAACGAGGAAAACCGGCATATAACAAAATTGTAGAGGTGTTCGGAACGGAAGTGTTACAAAAAGATGGAGAGCTTGATCGACCAAAGCTTGGGAGTGTCGTTTTTTATAATGAAGAAAAACGATTGCAGTTAAACGAAATTGTTCATCCTGCAGTGCGTGAAGAAATGAATGCACAAAAGGAGATGTACATAAAAGAAAGTATGCAAGCGGTTGTGTTAGATATCCCTCTTTTGTTTGAAAGTAAATTAACAAATCTCGTTGATCGTGTTTTAGTTGTAGCAGTCACACCGAATACGCAATTGGAACGTTTAATGAAACGAAATAACTTTTCAGAAGAAGAAGCAACGGCTCGTATTCAATCTCAAATGCCATTAGAAGAAAAAGTAAAGAAGGCAGATGAGGTAATTTATAATGATGGCACAATTACTGGAACGAAAACACAATTAGCTTCTATTTTGAAAGAATGGAACATTATTGATTAAAAAATTGTGAAATTAATGAAAATGCTTAGTGACATATCTCCTTTTTGTGTTATACTATTATTGGGATTGGAGATAAATAGTATAACGCATTCAAGGGGGATAACATATTATGACTCGTGTGGCAATTAATGGATTTGGACGTATCGGGAGAATGGTATTTCGTCAAGCAATAAAAGAAAGCGCATTCAAAATTGTAGCAATAAATGCAAGCTATCCATCAGAAACGTTAGCGCATTTAATTAAATATGATACAGTTCATGGAAAGTTTGACGGAACAGTGGAAGCATTTGAAGATCACTTACTAGTTGATGGGAAAATGATTCGCCTTTTAAACAACCGCGATCCAAAGGAGTTGCCTTGGAAAGATCTAGGTGTTGAAGTTGTAATTGAAGCAACTGGTAAATTTAACTCGAAAGAAAAAGCAATTCTTCATGTTGAAGCTGGAGCGAAAAAAGTTATTTTAACAGCACCTGGTAAAAATGAAGATGTAACAATCGTAGTTGGTGTGAACGAAGACCAATTAGATATTACAAAGCATACTGTTATTTCAAATGCATCTTGTACAACAAACTGTTTAGCGCCTGTTGTAAAGGTGTTAGATGAGCAGTTCGGAATTGAAAACGGTTTAATGACAACTGTTCATGCTTATACAAATGACCAAAAAAATATTGATAACCCACATAAAGATTTAAGAAGAGCGCGTGCTTGCGGACAGTCTATCATTCCAACAACGACGGGTGCTGCAAAAGCGCTAGCAAAAGTTCTTCCACACTTAAACGGAAAACTTCATGGTATGGCACTTCGTGTACCAACACCAAACGTGTCTCTTGTTGACCTAGTAGTAGACGTAAAACGTGATGTAACAGTTGAAGATATTAATGAAGCGTTCAAAACTGTTGCAAACGGTGCATTAAAAGGAATTGTAGAATTCAGCGAAGAGCCTTTAGTGTCTATCGATTTTAATACAAATACACACTCAGCTATTATTGATGGTTTGTCTACAATGGTAATGGGTGATCGTAAAGTGAAAGTACTTGCTTGGTATGATAACGAGTGGGGCTACTCTCGTCGTGTTGTAGATCTTGTAACGTTAGTTGTTGATGAATTAGCGAAACAAAAAAATGTGCAACATATTTAAGTGAACGAGAGAGGGCAAGTGAAAATTTGCCCTCTTTTTTATTTTTTTCTGAAAAGGAAAAAAATTATATAAGTATATTTTTAAATAGTGGACATACCACGAAACGTTGGGATTACTGTATTCGTGAATCATTAATCTTTTTTAGGGAAAAGTAAAGAGGAAAATATGACAGAAAATCGAAAAAACTGTTGTTGCAAAATGAAAATAAACAAAGTATACTAACACTCGTAAACTTAAGAGCTGAGGTACGTAGTCACTACTTAAAGGGTTAGGACCTCTCTGGACTAACTTTCCCCCGTGGTAGTGGAGCAAGCCAAATTGCAAATTAGTTTTCAATTCGAACAGTTAGAATAAATTTACAAGGGGGAACTGTAGAATGGATACTATGGATACGATGGGTCGTCACGTGATTGCTGAACTTTGGGATTGCGATTTCGACAAGCTTAATGACATGCCGTATATTGAACAATTATTTGTGGATGCAGCACTAAGAGCTGGTGCTGAAGTACGTGAGGTTGCTTTTCATAAATTTGCACCGCAAGGTGTAAGTGGAGTAGTAATTATCTCGGAATCACATTTAACAATTCATAGCTTTCCGGAGCACGGTTACGCAAGTATTGATGTTTATACTTGTGGGGATCGTATTGATCCAAATGTTGCTGCAGAATATATTGCAGAAGGTTTAAACGCGAAAACGCGTGAGAGCATCGAGCTTCCTCGAGGCACTGGTAGCTTCGAAATTAAGCAGAGAGAAACAAAAGCTCTTTAAAAAAGAACATAATTGATTTAAAATGTAAAGAGGTGTATAATGCACCTCTTTTTTAGTTTATATAAAATAGGATCACGATATGTAATAACTTAGAGTGGTCATTATAGAAGAATGAGTTATATAATATTGTATATATATTTTCACATGTAGGTGAGTAGCGAAAGAATAAAGATTATAGTGTAAAGGAGTGAATGAATTGCGTTGTCCATCCTGTTTTCATAATGGAACAAGAGTGTTAGATTCGCGTCCGGTAGACGAGGGGCGCTCTATTCGAAGAAGAAGAGAGTGTGAAAGTTGTTTAAGTCGCTTTACGACATTTGAAAGAGTAGAAGAATCACCTCTTATCGTTGTTAAAAAAGAAGGAACACGAGAAGAGTTTAATAAAGAGAAAATTTTACGCGGTTTAATTAAAGCGTGTGAAAAAAGACCTGTATCTTTAAGGCAGTTAGAGGAAGTAACACAAAGTGTGGAGCGTGAACTTCGTAACTTAGGTATATCAGAAGTGAAAAGTGATATGATTGGTGAAATTGTTATGGAAGAACTTCGTGATATTGATGATGTTGCGTACGTACGTTTTGCTTCTGTGTATCGTCAATTTAAAGATTTAAATGTATTTATTGAAGAATTAAAAGATATACTGCAAAAAGAGAGAGAGTAGAAGGAATCTCTTTATATACTGTAAGTAAACGAGATAAGAGAGCTAGAAGCGGAAGCTAATAGCTCTTTTTCGCTAATAAATTATATAATAAAGATAGAACGAGTGAAATGTAGGCTAGATTGGATGAGAGAAAGGAAAAGCAAGAATGGAAAAACAGTCATGGATGGAGCTATTGCCGATTGATCGTTATAAAGTAAGTGCGAAAGGGTTGTTACATAATTACGACCGGAAAGTATTAACGATGTTGTATCAGCCGTTAATAGGTAGTAGAGCTTTTAGCTTATACATGACACTATGGGGAGAGTTAGAGCAAGATCGTGTGTTTGGAAAAGAGAATACACATCACTCCCTTATGGTGACTATGCAAATGCAACTTCCTGAAATATATGGGGAACGAGTAAAGTTAGAAGCGATTGGTCTTTTAAATGTATATATTAAGAAAGAAAAAGATATTCGGATGTTTATATATGAATTGCAACCACCTTTATCTCCGAAGCAGTTTTTTGATGATATTGTTTTAAGTATCTTTTTATATAATCGCTTGAGTCGGACAAAATACAATCAAGTAAAGCAATATTTCTTAGAAGAAGAATTCGATTTTGCTTCTTATGAAAATGTTACGCGCTCCTTCAACGATATATTTGATTCGTTTAACCCAGGTCAGTTTGAATATGCGCAAGAAGAACTGCGTATCCCGAAAACGACAATTATGCCAAGTAACGAGAATGGGGATGCTCCGAAAGTTTGGAACGATTTCTTTGATTTCTCGTTATTTGTAGACGGACTATCAGCCCTTGTTCCTAAAAAGGCGATTACAGATCAAGTGAGAGAATGTGTTATTACACTCGCTTATGTGTACGGTGTGGATGTGTTATCGATGCAAAATATCGTTCTTGGCGCAGTGACAGAAGTGCAAACAATTGATATCGAAAGGCTTCGGAAGGGAGCACGCGATTGGTATCAATTCGAAAATGGTCAAGCGTTACCTGTATTAAGTGAAAGAGTGCAACCTCATGCTGCTCGTACAATGAAAGAGAAAGAGCCATCTACGCAAGAAGAGATGCTAATGAAACAGTTAGAGGAAATCTCGCCAAAACAACTATTGAAAGAGATTTCAGGCGGTGCAGAGGCGACGAAAGCGGACTTGCAAATCGTTGAGGATGTAATGATAAATCAAAAGTTAACGCCAGGGGTTGTGAATGTACTTATTTATTACGTTATGCTACGCTCAGATATGAAGCTTGCTAAAACGTATGTCGAGAAGATTGCTGGACATTGGGCGCGAAAAAAGGTCGGTACAGTAGGCGAGGCGATGGCGCTAGCGAAAGAAGAGAATCGTCAATATCAAGAGTGGGCTGAGAAGAAGAAAAAAGGTCGTACAGCGAAGAAAACAGTGCGAAAAGAAATGGTGCCAGATTGGCTTAAAGAAGAGTCGAAAGAAGAAGAGAAAGAACCTGCAAAAAATGACGTAAGTGCGAAAAAAGATGCAAGTACGTTAGAAGATGAACGGAAACGATTAGAAGAAGTATTGAAAAAATATAAGCGTGATTAATAAAAGAAAATGAACGCTCTTTGAGGTGAGAAAATGGAGCATATTCAAAATTCATTTACGAAATTAATGGAAAATAAAAACTTTAAAAATAGATATGAAGTCTTAAAGGCAGAAGTGATGGCGCACCCTCGTGTGAAAGAATTTATAGACGAACATAAAGGTGAAGTAACGACTTCTATGATTGAACGAAGTCTTGTGAAGTTATATGAATATATTGGACAAAGTGTAGGGTGTGCGGATTGTCCAGATTTAGGGTCATGTAAAAATATGCTACAAGGATATGAGCCGAAGCTCGTCATTCAAGGTAAGATGATTGATATTCAATACGATCGTTGTATTAGAAAAGTAGCATATGATGAGAGAAAAAAATATGAAAAACTCGTTCAAAGTGTATATATGCCAGTTGACATTTTGCAGGCAACTATGGAAAATTTAGACCCTTCAGATTTAGATGCACGTATTGATGCAATAGGTGCAACGAATGAATTTTTAAACACATACGAACCAGGTAAAAAAGCACAAGGTTTATATTTGTACGGTAAATTTGGTGTAGGGAAAACGTATCTTTTAGGGGCAATTGCAAATGAGCTTGCGCGAAAGAAAATTAGTTCGATGCTCGTATACTTCCCTGAATTTTTACGTGAAATCAAAAGTTCGATTCAAGATAATTCGATTAGCGGAAAGATTGATGCTGTCAAACGTGTACAAGTATTAATGTTAGATGATATCGGGGCAGAAGCGATGTCAAGTTTTGTACGTGATGATGTACTCGGTGCAATCTTGCAATTCCGTATGTTGGAAAACTTACCGACGTTCTTTACATCTAACTTTGATTTCAAACAGTTGGAACATCATTTAACGTATACACAGCGCGGTGAAGCAGAAGAGATGAAAGCGGCCCGTATTATGGAACGAATTAAATATTTAGCGAAGCCAATCCCAATTGGCGGGAAAAATCGTCGTAATAAGTAAAGAGCGAGCTGAGAAGCTTGCTCTTTTTTATCCCGCTATTGGCGGGCAGTAAGACTCCCACCTCAAAATTCGGCTGTAAAGCAAAGAAGTTAGGTGGGAGCCCTGCTGCCCGTAAAAGCCCGATTGGTGCGGGCTAATAATCAGTGGAGGATGGACAAAACCTCCACTGATTAAAGTTTCACTTTATTTTAATCATTTTTTCAGAGTAGCTTGTATCATTTTTTTCTCCCTCCCTTAATATATATAAAATTAGCAAGCCATATCGAGTGGATGTTCTAACGATGGGAGATAGGTTTCTACTAAGAGTGAACTTCCATAGATCGGACTCTTATAGGATTTGTAACGTATAGATGCAATCCTTTAGAGCGGGGATAAAAGGGGGGACAAAAGTGATTGAAATTTGCTTCGAAGAAAAAAATGATGCTGTGTACGTATACAGACAACTAACGAAAAGAACAGAATCCTTATATAAGGAAACAAGTGTATATTTAAATGAACAAAAGGTTGTTATTCATATACCATTATGTGAATCAAATTATATTGAAAAGATTTTATTGCCAGTATTACTATATTTCATTATGAATGTGAAACAAAATGAATGGATTCATACCATTTTAAAGGAAAAGTTTTTTTATGAAGAACAAGAAGAGTGTCATCAAATATTGCATATGGCACATGAGATTTTAAAGGAAAGAAGAAAAGGAGTAGCTAGTGATTTAACACGTCAAAAATTTGAATCTTATATTGCGTCGTCTTTGAATGATTGGCTTTGTGATCCGCTCTCATTCTCGTTTTCATCATACGTTCGTTTTCGTCTTCGTACATATAGGGAAATGGTAACTAAGCTTGCTGAAGTTGCAATTGATGAGTATAAGATGGAGCAGGAATACCAAATATTCATTGAGACACTTCGCCAACAAGTAAGTAGCCGGAAATCACGTTTGTCCTGTGTACATCTTATTTTTGATGAAAGTTTTATTTTCTATGATGATAAAGGTAGGCGTTTAAAACAGGAGAAATTGGTTCAATATATAGATGAAGAATTATTAAAGAAACAGGATGTATATATCGATACGAAAGTAATTGCACCACTTCTTTCTATTTCGCCGAAAAAGATTTATTTATATACGAAAGAACAAGATCATAACATGATTGTTACTTTGCGAAATGTATTTCAGGAACGGGTCCAATTACATGGTTTGCATGAGTTTGAGCGCAATGTGAAAAATTTAAAAAATAAAGGTAACGCCCTTGATTTTCTAAGTTTTTGAGCATATAATTACCTACATAAATGAAATATATTGAAATGTCATGATGAGGACATGAGTAGTTATCTACGATTTTCAGAGAGGGAAGCCTTAGGGTGCGAGCTTCCTAGTACGGGATTATTACTTACCACCTCTAAACTTTAGCAGTGAACGTTTTTCTAGTAATTGCTAACGGACAACACCGTTATGTTGAACTTGAGCAATTAACAATAAGGTTAATTGGAACAAGGGTGGAACCACGAATTCAACACTCGTCCCTTTTTATGGGATGAGTGTTTTTTATTTTGAAAAAAAAGAGGAGTGACCAGTGATGGCAGATGTAGTTAAAATTACTTTCCCTGATGGAGCTGTGAAGGAGTTTCCAAAAGGAGTAACAACTGAAGAAATCGCAGCTTCTATTAGCCCAGGCTTAAAGAAAAAAGCTGTGGCTGGAAAATTAAACGATGAGATGATCGATCTTGTTACACCAATCGAAGAAGATGGTGCAGTTTCTATTATTACATTAGATTCTGAAGATGGCTTATATATTTTACGCCACTCAACAGCTCACCTTTTAGCACAAGCGTTAAAACGTTTATATAAAGATGTTAAGCTTGAGCTTGGCATTGGTCCAGTAATCGAAAATGGCTTCTACTACGATATTGATATGGAAGAAGCAATTACAGTTGAGGACTTCAAGAAAATCGAAAAAGAAATGCAAAAAATCGTGAACGAAAACTTAGAAATCGTTCGTCATGAAGTACCACGTGCAGAAGCACTTCGTCGCTTTGAAGAAATCGGCGATGAGTTAAAATTAGATTTAATTAACGATCTTCCAGAAGATGCAGTTATTTCAATTTATGAGCAAGGCGAATTCTTCGACCTATGCCGTGGTGTTCATCTTCCATCTACAGGGAAAATTAAAGTATTTAAATTATTAAGTGTTGCAGGTGCTTACTGGCGCGGCGACAGCAATAATAAAATGTTACAACGTATTTACGGTACTGCATTCGTTAAGAAAGCAGAATTAGATGAGCACTTACGTATGCTTGAAGAAGCGAAAGAGCGCGATCACCGTAAATTAGGTAAAGAGTTAAAACTATTTACTAATAGCCAAAAAGTAGGACAAGGGTTACCACTTTGGTTACCAAAAGGTGCAACAATTCGCCGTATTATCGAGCGTTACATCGTTGATAAAGAAGCAAGCTTAGGCTATGATCACGTATACACTCCAGTATTAGGAAGTAGAGAGCTTTATGAAACTTCTGGTCACTGGAACCATTACCGTGATGGCATGTTCCCATCAATGGAAATGGATAATGAAGAGTTAGTTCTTCGTCCAATGAACTGCCCTCACCATATGATGGTTTATAAAAATGATATTCACAGCTACCGTGAATTACCAATCCGTATTGCGGAACTTGGAACAATGCACCGCTATGAAATGTCTGGAGCATTATCTGGATTACAACGTGTACGCGGAATGACTTTAAATGATGCGCACATTTTCGTTCGTCCAGATCAAATTAAAGAAGAATTAAAACGTGTTGTAAACTTAACGTTAGAAGTGTACAAAGATTTTGGTTTAGAAAACTATTCATTCCGTCTATCTTATCGTGACCCAGCAGATACTAAAAAGTATTATGCTGATGATGAGATGTGGGAAAAAGCACAAGGTATGTTAAAAGAAGCTATGGATGAAATGGGTCTTGATTACTATGAAGCTGAAGGTGAAGCGGCATTCTATGGTCCGAAACTTGACGTTCAAGTTCGTACTGCTCTTGGAAAAGACGAAACACTTTCAACTGTACAATTAGACTTCTTACTTCCAGAACGCTTTGAATTAACTTACGTTGGTGAAGACGGTAAACAACATCGTCCAGTTGTAATTCACCGTGGTGTTGTATCAACTATGGAACGTTTCGTAGCCTTCTTAATTGAAGAATACAAAGGCGCATTCCCAACTTGGTTAGCTCCAGTTCAGGCGCAAGTAATTCCAGTTTCTCCGCAAGTACATTTAGACTATGCGAAGAAAGTACAAGATGAATTACGACGTGCTGGTATCCGTGTTGAATTAGACACTCGTGAAGAGAAAATTGGTTACAAAATCCGTGAAGCACAAATGCAAAAGATTCCGTACATGCTTGTAGTAGGTGACAATGAAGTTACTGAAAATGGCGTTAACGTACGTAAATATGGTGAACAAAAATCAGAAACAATCGCATTAGATGCGTTTGTTGACATGATTAAGGTAGAAGGAAAACGATAAGAAAGAGCCGCGGTATACCGCGGCTTATTTATGTATTATAAAAAAGAAAATTTAGAAAAAATAACCAAACAATACTTATCATAAAAAAGTATTGCAAGTATGCTGGTTGTTTGTTACAATATTTCTTGTTGTTAGTAAAACACATCGTGTCTTCTTGACAGACGTCATGTCCTATGATAAACTCATCAAGGATAATAGAATATGGTTTTGACAAGTAGAAGCACCCGCTTCTCACCTGATGGACGCATTCGCAGTTAGCAGGTAAATGTATTTCTTACTAAAGATATTACAAGTGTGGGTGCCGTGTGCCCGCACTTTTTTTGTTCGGGTTCTACAATTGCAAAACGTATTCTAAGAAAACCTTGGAGGTGGCTTACTATTAGCAAGGATATGATGATTAACGAGCAAATTCGTGCACGTGAAGTACGCTTAGTTGGCGCAAACGGCGATCAACTTGGAATCAAGTCTCGTAATGACGCTTTAGACTTAGCTGCAGGTCTTAATCTTGATTTAGTATTGGTTGCTCCAAATGCGAAACCACCAGTATGCCGCATTATGGACTACGGTAAATTCCGCTTTGAGCAACAGAAGAAAGAAAAAGAACAGCGCAAAAATCAAAAAGTAATTAGCATGAAAGAAGTTCGTTTAAGTCCAACAATTGATGAACATGACTTTAACACAAAACTTCGTAATGCTGTCAAGTTTTTAGAGAAAGGCGACAAGGTTAAAGCGTCAATTCGCTTTAAAGGACGTGCCATTACTCATAAAGAAATCGGTCAACGTGTTTTAGATCGCTTCTCAGAAGCTTGTGCTGAAGTTAGTACAATTGAATCTAAGCCTAAAATGGAAGGACGTAGTATGTTCTTAGTTTTAGCACCGAAAAACGATAAGTAATAGATAGAGGAGGAAATACCTATGCCTAAACAAAAAACTCATCGCGGCGCTGCAAAGCGTTTCAAAAAGACTGGATCTGGTAAACTGAAGCGTTCTCACGCTTACACAAGCCATTTATTCGCTAACAAATCTACAAAAGCTAAACGTAAACTACGTAAAGCTGGTGTAGTTAGCGCTGGTGACTTCAAACGCATTCGTCAAATGCTTGACAACTTAAAATAAGTTCGGCTGATATATAGAACAAACTAGGAGGTAATATTATGCCAAGAGTAAAAGGTGGTACAGTTACTCGTCAACGTCGTAAAAAAGTTATAAAATTAGCAAAAGGTTACTACGGTTCTAAGAGTACATTATTTAAGGTTGCTAACCAACAGGTTATGAAATCTCTAATGTATGCATTCCGTGACCGTCGTCAAAAGAAACGTGACTTCCGTAAATTATGGATTACACGTATCAACGCAGCAGCTCGTATGAATGGTCTTTCTTACAGCCGCTTAATGCACGGTTTAAAAAATGCTGGCATCGAAGTTAACCGCAAGATGCTTGCTGACTTAGCTGTTCATGACGAAAAAGCTTTCGCTGAATTAGCAACAGTTGCAAAAAACAACATTAACTAATTGTTTAAAACCTTAGAAGATTTTCTTCTAAGGTTTTTTTTATTTGCATTTATTGTAAAATCCTCCACTTATTATCGTTATTTCTTGCTCAAGTATATTAAGATGTGCTTGTAAGAAATTTTGTAACGATAACGAGGAGACTTTTACATGAAAGTAGGAAAGATTAACGGATGTGTCGTTATCGATATGACAAAATCAATATAAAAGCTATAGCGATATAAAAGAATATATATATAAAGTCAGGAGAATCCTCCTGACTTTTTTTATTTGAACCCATTCGTGAGAAGTGCATCTTTCCTAGCAGAAACGACACTGCTATAATGGAAAGATGATATGGAGCTTTCATCAAGTGAACAATATATGAGTGATGATTGAAACGTATTTGCAAATTAAGGACAAGCTATCTTTATAAAGATGTAGGTAGCTGACTTGTTAATAAGAAACGAAAAATAATAATGAACTTTGAGATGAAACAACATTGTTGCGGAAAATGCGATGTTGGAGGAGGACAATAGAATGGACTTACTACAACTATTTAAATTACAAAAAGAATTAGATGACCGTATTGTGAAAGAACATGACTTACAACCGAAAAAATTGTTAAAAGAAAAAATGTTAGCTCTTCTTGTAGAAATTGGAGAACTTGCAAATGAAACACGTTGTTTTAAATATTGGAGCAATAAACCAGCTTCAGAACGTGAAGTAATATTAGAAGAATACGTAGATGGTTTACATTTTATTTTATCAATCGGAATCGATTTAGGAATTGATAAAAACTTCTTATTCTATAAATGTGCGCAAACGAATAAAACACAAGTGGAAATTTTCTTAGACACATATGCGAAAGTAATTCGTTTTACAGATCAACCTTCTATTACGAACTATATTGAACTATTTACAAGCTATCTTCGCCTTGGACAAGCGCTTGAATTTGAACAAGATGAAATTGAAAAAGCATATTTAGATAAAAATGAAGTAAATCATCAGCGTCAAACACAAGGATACTAATTTAATTTTTGAATATTTCAATTTCCTTTTGTATAATAAAGTGACTGAAGAAAAAGGAGGGTGTTGGCAATGATAAAATTAGACGAGACATTGACAATGCTAAAAGAATTAACAGACGCACGCGGTATTGCGGGTAACGAGCGCGAACCACGTGAAGTAATGAAGAAATATATTGAGCCGTTTGCAGATGAACTTTCTACTGACAATTTAGGAAGTTTAGTTGCGAAAAAAGTTGGGGAAGAAAACGGCCCGAAAATTATGGTTGCAGGTCATTTAGATGAAGTCGGATTTATGATTACGCAAATTGATGACAAAGGCTTCCTTCGTTTCCAAACGGTGGGTGGCTGGTGGTCGCAGGTTATGCTTGCACAGCGCGTAACGATTGTAACGCGTAAAGGAGATGTAACAGGTGTAATTGGTTCAAAACCACCGCACATTTTACCTCCAGAAGCTCGTAAAAAGCCAGTTGAAATTAAAGACATGTTCATCGATATTGGTGCTTCTAGCCAAGAAGAAGCGATGGAGTGGGGCATCCGACCAGGAGATCAAGTTGTACCGTACTTCGAATTCCAAGTGATGAAGAATGAAAAGATGTTACTTGCAAAAGCATGGGATAACCGAATTGGTTGTGCAATTGCAATTGACGTATTAAAACAATTAAAAGATGAAAAGCATCCAAACGTTGTATACGGCGTTGGGACTGTACAAGAAGAAGTTGGTCTTCGTGGTGCGAAAACATCTGCAAACTATATTAAGCCAGATATCGCATTCGCAGTAGATGTAGGTATTGCTGGTGATACACCAGGTGTAACGGCAAAAGAAGCACAAAGTAAAATGGGTGATGGTCCGCAGATCATTCTATATGATGCTTCTGTTATTGGTCATACAGGTTTACGTGATTTTGTTGTTGATGTTGCGGATGAATTACAAATTCCATATCAGTATGATTCTGTAGCGGGCGGGGGAACGGACGCAGGAGCAATTCACATTTCTGTAAATGGTATCCCATCTATGGCAATTACGATTGCGACACGCTACATTCATTCTCATGCAGCAATGTTACATCGTGATGATTATGAAAACGCGGTGAAGTTAATTGTAGAAGTTATTAAACGTCTTGATAAAGAGGCTGTACATAACATTACATTTAATTAATAGAAAAAAGCGAAGGATAACCTCCTTCGCTTTTTCCATTTTTAAAACGGTCTTTCTAATCCTGCTGCAGTATGAGCTCCTAAAATAATTAAGCGAGTTAATTGCATTGCCATGAAATGTGGGGTATAAATCATGCCTCTTTTTAACCATGACATAATCATTCCGATATGAGCGCCTGTAACATAACTAATAAGAATATCACGAGGGACCATAAGGTCTTCATCATCTGGCTGGGAAATAGATAGGCTTAATGTTAAATGTGTTTGAATTGTTTTCATCATTTTATAAGAATAGTTTCCAGCTGCCTTATCGCCGAGCATAACGTTATAGAAATTAGTATTATCTGCGATATGCTCAAACAAAGCTAAAAAAGTTGGATGCGGTGAATCAAAAGTGAGCTGAAAATCTTCTTTATTTCGATTTTGTGGTTTAATTACTGCAGCTAGTTTTTCTAACATTTCTTCTATGCTTTTTTCTAATAAATCATATTTATCATGGTAATGGCTATAAAATGTAGCACGATTTACAGGAGCGCGTTCCGCGATATGTTGCACAGTTACATTTTCGAAGCCCTTTTCGCCTACTAAAGCGACAAAAGCATCCTGTATGAGTTGTCTCGTTCGTTTTACACGTGGATCATTTGTATTTTTAATAGACATTTTTACTTCACCTCGTTTAATTTTTTAACCTTAAACAACACATGTATAGTGTAATGTTGTTTAAACAACATATAGGTTTAAATTGTTGGTTGTAGATTCGGGATAATTATTTATAATTATAAACGATAGTCCTTTAGAAATCAGCACCGCTAGGATGCAGACAAAACATAGTTTGCGTCGTAAAAGGTGTGCTTTTTTTGTTTAAAGGTTAATATAATTAACAATTAAACAATATAAACACTAAGGATGTAAATAGTTTAGAAAAAAATTATATGCGATATAAGGAGAGGAATGCAATGAATCAGTTTCGAAGAATGGTAATTATCAACATTATCACATTAATTGTATTAGTTGGCGGCGGTATTGGCGGTTATTACTATTACAATCAAGCGGAAAACTATTTAAAAACAGAAAATGCAAAGATTGACGGGAAAGTAATCCCAATTGCATCACCAGTAGCAGGTAAATTAACAGACTGGAAAGCTGAAGTCGGAAAAAATTACAATGAGAACGATAAATTAGGTGCGGTTACTGTAGCAGGAGCAAATGGTGAGCAAACAGTAGATGTAACAATTCCGCAAAATGCAACAGTTGTACAGTCAAATGCAACAACTAATGCGTTCGTTGGGGCAGGTAGCCCAATTGCTTATGCATTTGATATGAGCAATTTATGGGTAACAGCAAATATTGAAGAAACAAATATTGATGATGTTCAAAAAGGCCAAACAGTAGATGTGTATGTAGACGCATACCCAGATACAACGTTAACGGGAAAAGTAGAACAAGTTGGATTAACAACAGCGAATACATTCTCGATGTTACCATCAAGTAACGCAACAGCGAACTATACGAAAGTAAAGCAAGTTGTACCAGTTAAAGTTTCTTTAGATCATAGTAAATCAGTAAATATTGTTCCTGGAATGAATGTGTCAGTTCGTATTCATAAGTAAGGGGGAGATGAGATGTCCTCAATTGCAATTGTAGGATATGCACTATTTTGTATAATCGTCTTCTTCCTTGTAAATCGTCTTTTACGAAAGAAAAAAACGAATGTGGGAGAAGAACAAGTCCCAGCCGTAAGTAAGATAGAAGTAAGTCAAGCAGAAACAGTAGAGAAAGAACTTGAACAAAAACAAGAAACAGAAGCTTCTAACGTAGTGGAATTAGAAACAGGGAAGCAAGAGCAAGTAAAACGGGAAAAAGAAATGCTGAAGAGACAATTGCCGGTAGAGAATGTGAATGTAAAGGCAGTTGTAGCTGTATTAATTCTCGGTATGTTCGTTTCTATTTTAAACCAAACGATCATTAATGTTGCACTGCCTCCATTAATGAATGAATTTAACGTATCAACTTCAACAGCACAATGGTTAATTACAGGCTTCATGCTTGTAAACGGAATTTTAGTACCAATCAGTGCATTTTTAGTTTCACGATTTACGTATCGTAAATTATTCATAGCAGCAATGTTATTCTTCACTGTAGGATCTATTATTTGTGCTACATCAGGAAACTTTACAATGATGATGACAGGCCGTGTTGTTCAAGCGGTTGGTGCAGGTATTTTAATGCCAGTTGGTATGAATATCTTCATGACATTATTCCCGCCTAATAAACGCGGAGCAGCTATGGGGTTACTTGGGGTAGCGATGATTTTAGCACCAGCTATCGGACCAACTGTAACAGGTTGGGTAATTGAAAACTATAGCTGGAACTTAATGTTCTATGGGATGTTTGTTATCGGTTTAATTATTACGTTCTTATCTTTTAAATTCTTTACACTAGCTCAGCCAGTGTCTAAAACAAAGTTAGATGTATTCGGTGTTATTAGTTCAAGTATTGGACTAGGTAGCTTACTGTACGGATTTAGTGAAGCTGGAAATAATGGCTGGACTAGTGCAGAAGTTGTTATAACACTTATCATCGGTGTCATTGGTTTAGCTGTATTTATTTGGAGAGAGTTAACAACAGACAATAAAATGCTTGATTTACAAGTGTTTAAATATCCGACGTTCACTTTCACATTAGTAATTAACGCGATTGTAACGATGGCCTTATTCGGAGGTATGTTATTACTTCCAGTATACTTGCAAAACATTCGCGGTTTTACACCGATGGAATCTGGTTTATTATTACTTCCAGGATCATTAATTATGGGGATCATGGGACCAGTTGCAGGTAAACTATTTGATAAGTATGGTATTCGTCCGTTAGCAATTGTCGGATTAGCCATTACAACATATGCGACATATAAATTTACAACGTTATCGATGGATACACCGTATAGCGTTATTATGACGGATTATATTATACGCTCAATTGGTATGTCATTCATTATGATGCCAATTATGACAGCTGGTATGAATGCACTGCCGATGAAATTAATTTCTCACGGTACAGCAACGCAAAATACGTCAAGACAAGTAGCTGGTTCAATTGGAACAGCGATATTAATCACGCTTATGACGCAACAAACTACTGCTCACGTAGCGGATTACGGCAATATGTTAACAACGTCAAACCCGATTTTAGTTGATAAAGTACACGGTATGGGCCAAAGCTTAGCGGCATTAGCCGGATCAGCTCAAGCAGGAGATGCGATGAGTACACAACTATTATTCGGACAAATTTCAAAGCTATCTGCAATTAACGGTATTAACGATGCCTTCTTAATTGCAACTATATTAGCCGGTATTGCTTGGGTGTTATCGTTCTTCTTACCATCAGGCAATAAACCAAATAGAAAAGCAGGGAATTAATTTCCCTGCTTTTTTGTCTTTTTAAAGAGTGAGATATAAAAAATGATAACCAGCTACGGAGCACAGCCCTGTTATAAACAAAATTGTTCCCATAGCACGAATGCTGGATGTTTGTCTTCCACTTATAATAGCTAATAGTCCAGCTAAAGAGAAGAAACACCAATATAAAGTTCCTGAAATTGGAACCATCCCCTCTAAATCTATTCCAAAACCTATACAAATGATAGGAACAACAATAAGCGATATGCTAATTAAACCAGCTATAACGATAAATGATTTTCGATATTTCATTCCGGCAGCAATTAAAAAAATGCCAACGATGCCTTCACATAATAACAAAATAGGGGCTAAGATAAGCCAAATAAATAAGTTGATAGATTCCATATGTAATAACCCCTTAACGAATAAAAGATGAATCAGGCATGGACATGAGTTGATAGCAAATAGCTGCAAACAGTCCTATTGAGAAAATAATGAATCCCATGTTGCGTATACTCTTAATTTTTGAACGTACCCCATTCAATCCTGCTAATAAACCAGCTAGAGAGAAAAGTATCCAATATAGGACAGGTGGAATGTGGAGAACGGTCTCTCCATTGATCCCTTTGTTCAAAAAAATAAAAGGCATTATAACTAATGAAAAGCAAATAATCCCCATTAAGATAACAAGTAATTTCCGATATTTAATTCCTGTTACCATTAAAAAAATACCACCAGCAATCCCGCATAGTAAGAGAAGTGGCGTAAAAAGTATCCAAATAATACTGAACATATGTAAACTCCTTTAAGTGAATTAAGTTATATTTTACTACATGAGGTTTATTTTGGATATTATTAATAAATATGTATAAATTGATAGAAATGAGAAGCAACGATACGAATTAATAGATGTAGAGAACGTTAGAGAGGAGGGTGCATATGAAAATTACAGAAGAGAACGTTGCAATGCAACTACGGAAAAGGAACGAAAAAGCATTATATTTTATTATCGACCGGTACGGCGGACTTATAAAAAGTATTATTCAGAAGCATTTAGCCTCTTTTCAAGATGTACAAGAGGAATGCATGGATGATGTGTTATTGGCAATTTGGAATCATATTGAAAAGTATGATGAGGAGAAAAATACTTTAAAAAATTGGATTGCAGCTATTACAAAATATAAATCTATCGATTATGCGAGGAAATATGCGAAGACAGTAAATGAAAAAGGATTAGATCAAATAGGTGAAATAGCGGTACATACCGATACTACTAAAAATGAAATTAGTAATGATATGGAACATATATTAGATCATTTAAAGAAGAACGATAAAGAAATCTTTATGAAGCATTACGTTGAAGAAGACAGTGTAGAAGATATTGCAGAGAAAATGGGGATGAAAACTTCTTTTATATACAATCGTCTGTCGAGAGGCCGGAAGAAGCTAAGGGCATTATTTTTACATAATCGAATGAAGTAAATAAGAAAAGAGGTGAAGGAAATGAAAGATCCGTATGAAATGTTAAATGATATAAAAATTGATGAAAATGAATATAAAGAAGTTAACTTAACTCATATAGAGAAAAAGAAAATACAAAAGCGAATTAGCAAAAAGATAAGAAAGAACAAAGTTCATACGAAACATAATATAGCTATTGTAACATCGGCTGCGGCATTATTTATCATGATGATGACTGTAGATATGAGAAGGATGATTGCAGATATACCGTTAATCGGAAGTAAAATGGAAGACTACGTAAACAGTAGAGGAGAACCTTTAAAAGAATATAAAACGACAATAGGACAAACGGTTTATGATAACGGTGTAGAAGTAAGGTTAGATGAAGTGATGATAGATGAAGGGCAGATTATTGTTAATAGTACGTTTAAGTCTAACAGTGTTAATCTGGGAGGTATTTTTTTACCGTACCCAGATGTTTATATAAATGGAAAAGAGTTAAATGGTAGTGGTGGTGGAGGTAAACAAAAAGTAAATGATTATACATACACATTTTTTACTACTACAAATTTGAAAGATTCACAAATGAAGCCAATGGAATTGGATGGGGAACTAGATATACAAATTATATATAGAAGACTTATGCCGTTAAAAGATAAAACCTCAATAAAAGGAGAATGGGGCTTTTCCTTTAAGGCATCTGGAGACAAATTAAAAGCTGAAACGAAAACAATCCCAATCCATAAACATTTTAAATTGGAAAATGGTCAAAAAATAGAAGTGGAAGATTTGAAAGTGTCTCCTGTATCTACGAAGTTAAATTATAAAATGATGAACGGAACAAAGTTAGATGTGACATTTACTGCAAAAGATCAAGATGGGAAAGAGTTAAAACCAGTTTCAGGTCATACATTAGCGGAAAATAGTTATTGGCGTTTTGAAAAGCTAGAGGACAGTGTAACGAAAATTGTACTGACGCCTGTCATCACTTCTGGTGAAGAGGGAGAAAAGAAAACGAATTATCGAAAAGTGTTAACGGAAGAAGAGTTTGAAGTTGTGATAAAAGAGTGAAAGAGGTATCGCGATGACACCTCTTTCTAACTCAAGAATGCTAACATATTATTCATAATATGAAATAACATAGCTGGAATAATGGATTTTGTTTTTTTACATAAAATAGCCATTAATAATCCCATGAAGAAAGTAATTACCATTACTCCAAGTGAGTATGTATGAGCGATACCGAAGAAGAAGCTTGTTACGATAGCTGCAATCCAAAATGGAAAGCGTTCTGAGAAGAAGCGAAGTATAAAACCACGGAAAATCAGCTCTTCAAAAATTGGTGTGAGTATAGCGAAGCCGAGAAGTAATAATATTTGATACTGCTTAAAAACGTCTAAGTTTAGTGCGGAAGATTGCTGCTTTGTTGCGTCTTGGAACACATAATTTAACAAGATGTAATTGAGTATAATGTTTATAGCGAAGAAAAGAAGTAAGTATACGTATGTACGCCATTCTTTAAGTACTTTAAAGTTAAAAGATTTTAGTAGTAATTTTTTTGCGGGTTCGAATTTAAAAATGAAGAATAACAACACGGCTAGTTGTAATATGATACTTGCAGTATTTACAATAGATTCATACAGGGCAATTTGTTTTTTATCTGTAAGACCGGCTGTATAAATTGTTAAGGGCATTGCGAGGAACACAGTAATAAGTCCGGTTCCGAAAAAAGCGAATAAAACAGAGCTAATAAATTGTCCCCATGACATAGAGTATTTCTGTGCATTAGAAAGTTGTGTAGCGGGTTGCATTTGTAAAATCACCTCTTTATATTTTTATATCTAATTATAAAGTATTTTGCTTTTGGGTGTAACATTTAAATATTACATACAAAGGTGTATTTTTCGCAAAATAATAAAAGAGGTATCACCCTATAGTGATGCCTCTTTCTCATTGATAACTATGTTCTGCCTTGTCATTCAATTTCTTTTGCTCTATTTGTAATTCACGCTCTACCAATCGGTCTAATTGCTGAATAGCTTTAAGTGCTTTTTCGTAAGAAATCGTTCTATAATGGTGCGCTCCGCCCGGTTCTTCATCTGCTTCGTCTGCCCATTTAATAATGTTTTGAAGAGATGTTCTTTCAATTTCTTGCTGTACTAAGAAAGAATCTGTATGAAGAAGAATCGCAATAGAAATTTCTTTTGCTAGTTTAGGATGTTCTCCTAATCTAATAAGCAATTTATGAGATCTTTCTGCCCCTTTAATCGCATGTATATCATTCTTTTTATACAAGTCATAGTCCCATTCGCCGCCTGTGTACCACGTATGATGTCCGATATCATGAAGGAAGCCAGCCTTTGTCGCAGCATCGACTGAGGCGTGATGCTTTTTGGCTAAGTGAAACGCATGGTAAGCGACAGCAATCGCGTGGACCATTCCAGAACGGTTTACATATTTTTGTGTAATGTGATGTTTAAAAACTTGTTCAAGCGTAATACGTTGCATAAAACATTCACTCCTTTTATCTAATGATGTACATGAAGAAAAATCGATCGGTTTAAATGTATTTTGAACATTGTACTCCATCGGGGTAGCGTTAGTAAAGTAGAAATGTTTAGGAGAAGAAAAATTTTATAGACATAAAAGGTCACCTTAGTTTTTTTTCTAAGGTGACCTTTTATTGCTTATTTTTTTAATCCTTGCTCCAGTGTTCCTAACATTTCGTGTTTTTCATTTTCATCAGCATTTTTCCAAATGACTTCGAATAAAACGCCAAGACCTGGAAGCATTTTTTCTTCACCGCTTTGAATTGCATCGACAATCGTTTCTTGTAATTGGTCTTGTGAATTTCCAGATACATTCGCTAATACCGCGCCGCGTAAATTAAAACTCATTATCTTCACCTCTTCTTCAGAATTGAAACTGACGTTAGTTTTTGTTCTTTTTTATGTAAATATGTATGAAAAATAGGCTATAATGATAAGACAAGAAGAGAGGGAAATACATATTATGAAAAACATTGATTCAGTACAAAACCCGCGTGTGAAGCAGTGGAAAAAGCTGCAGACGAAAAAAGAGCGCGATAACAAAGCTTTATTTTTTGTAGAAGGATTCCATTTAGTAGAGGAAGCGTTAAAGGCAGGAGTTGTAACAGAACTTATCGTTTCAGATCAGACAGATCTTCCGAAAGATTGGACAGTTAATGATGTTGAAATGTATATTGTGCCTGAAGCAATTGTAAAAGTACTTCGCGAAACAGAAACAACGCAAGGTGTATTTGCTGTTTGTGAGAAACATGAGAAAGAAGTAGCTCTTACTGATGGGAAATTTCTTTTATTAGACGGCCTTCAAGACCCAGGTAATTTGGGAACGATTATTCGTACAGCGGATGCAGCGGGTATTCATGCCGTTGTGCTTGGAGAAGGGTGCGTTGATGTTTATAATAGTAAAGTACTACGATCTACACAAGGTTCTATTTTCCACTTACCGGTTGTGAAAGGGAACTTAGAAGAATGGGTAGACAAGTTAAAAGAAAATAACGTCCCTGTATATGGAACAGCTCTTGAAAATGGAGTTCCATTTGGTGAAGTAACCCCGGCTGGAAGTTTTGCATTAATTGTAGGGAATGAAGGAAGCGGCGTACGCCAAGAAATTCTTGCGAAAAGTGATCAAAACTTGTATATTCCGATTTACGGCGGGGCAGAATCATTAAATGTTGCGGTTGCAGCAGGGATTTTAACGTATTATTTACAAAGCCCAGTTGCGAATCGATAAAAAACTTCTTATAATAAGTTGAAGTGCATGTTCATAAAAAAGTGGTGAAATGAGTATCGAACTTTTTTGAACATATAATAAAAGTATATTAATGAAAAACGTTGATAGAGAAGAGTAGCTTACAAAATCGCCATATAGGGAGAGAGTGCCGTAGACTGAAAGCATTCTTATGGTAGATGGAAGTGAATTCACCTCTGGAGTTGGCGCCAGGACCATTTATATGTAAAGGCGTTCCGGTCAGAATTGATCGTTATAACTAATGAGTGGGCAGACTTGTTCTGTCAATTTAGGGTGGTACCGCGAATTTACCTCGTCCCTTTTTGGGAGCGGGGTTTTTTTATTTTTAAAATTAGGAGGGTTCCAAATGGAAGCACGTTTAAAAGAGCTAAAGCAAAAAGCGTTAGAGCTTATTGAAGAAGCGAAAGAGCTAAAGGGCTTAAACGACGTACGCGTAGCGTATTTAGGGAAAAAAGGTCCAATTACAGAAGTATTACGCGGCATGGGAAAATTATCAGCAGAAGAGCGTCCACGTATGGGAGCATTAGTAAATGAAGTACGTGAAGCGATTCAAACGCGTCTAGAAGACAAAATTGGTAACTTAGAAAAAGCAGTAATTGAGGCGAAATTAGCTACTGAAACAATTGATGTTACACTGCCAGGTCGTCCTGTTGAAACAGGTTGTCACCATCCGTTAACAGCAGTTGTTGAACAAATTGAAGATGTATTCATCGGTATGGGTTATGAAGTAGCTGAAGGAACAGAAGTAGAAAAAGACTACTACAACTTCGAAGCATTAAACTTACCGAAAGATCACCCAGCGCGTGATATGCAAGATACATTCTACATTACAGAAGAAACGTTACTACGTACACATACATCTTCTGTGCAAGCACGTACGATGGAAAAGAATAAAGAAAAAGGCCCGATTAAAATTATTTGTCCTGGTAAAGTGTATCGCCGCGATGACGATGATGCAACGCATTCACACCAATTCATGCAAATTGAAGGTCTTGTAATTGATAAAAATATTCGTATGAGTGACTTAAAAGGTACACTGCAAGTATTCGTGAAAAAGATGTTCGGTGAAGATCGTGAAATCCGTCTTCGTCCAAGTTTCTTCCCATTCACAGAGCCGTCTGTAGAGATGGATATTTCTTGTATGATGTGTCACGGTAAAGGTTGTGGCACTTGTAAAGGGACTGGCTGGATCGAAATTTTAGGAGCAGGTATGGTTCACCCGAACGTACTTGAAATGGCTGGTTATGATTCAAAAGAATATCAAGGTTTCGCATTCGGTATGGGCGCAGAGCGTATCGCAATGTTGAAATACGGCGTAGATGACATTCGTCATTTCTATACAAATGATGTACGTTTCTTACAACAATTCAAACGAGCGTAAGGGAAGGAGAGGATAAATATGTTCGTATCATATCGTTGGTTACAAGAGTATGTAGATATTAAAGATGTAACAGCACAAGAACTAGCAGACAAAATCACGAAAAGTGGTATTGAAGTAGAAGGTGTTGAAGTATTAAATAAAGGTGTAAAGGGTGTTGTAGTTGGTCACGTATTAGAATGTGAAAAACACCCAGAAGCTGATAAATTAAGCAAATGCTTAATCGATATCGGTGAAGAAGAGCCGGTTCAAATTATTTGTGGAGCTGCTAACATTGCAAAAGGTTTAAAAGTACCAGTTGCAAAAGTTGGCGCTGTACTTCCTGGTAACTTCAAAATTAAAAAAGCAAAACTACGCGGGGAAGCTTCTCACGGTATGGTTTGTGCTCTTCAAGAGCTTGGTATTGATGGGAAATTCGTTGCGAAAGAATATGCAGACGGTATCTTCATCTTCCCAAGTGATGCTGAAGTTGGTGCAGATGCACTTGAAATTTTAAATTTACATGATGAAGTACTTGAGCTTGGTTTAACACCAAACCGTGCAGATTGCTTAAACATGTTAGGTGTTGCATATGAAGTAGCTGCTATTTACGGCCGTGAAGTAAAACTTCCAGCTATCGACTTACAAGAAACAGAAGAAAAAACTTCTGATTACATTTCTGTAAGTGTAGAAGCGAAAGAAGAAAACCCATTATATATTGCAAAAATGGTGAAGAACGTAAAGATTGGTCCATCACCAATGTGGATGCAAACTCGTCTTATGGCAGCTGGCATTCGTCCAATTAGTAATGTAGTTGATATTACAAACTACATTTTAATGGAATACGGTCAACCGTTACATGCATTCGATTACGATAAATTAGGTTCAAAAGAAATCGTTGTTCGTCTTGCAAAAGAAGGCGAAAAGATTCAAACATTAGATGCTCAAGAACGTACGTTACAAAGCCACCACCTTGTTATTACAAACGGTGAAAAAGCGTTAGCTGTTGCTGGTGTAATGGGCGGAGCGGATTCTGAAGTTGATAGCGAGACAGTAAACGTTCTAATTGAGTCTGCATACTTTGCAGGTCAAACAGTGCGTCGTACATCAAAAGACTTAGGTCTTCGTAGCGAATCAAGTGCACGTTTTGAAAAAGGAATCGACCCAACACGTACATTTGAAGCAATTCAACATGCAGCTGCTTTAATGGCAAAATACGCTGGTGGAGAAGCGCTTGAAGGTGTAGTAGAAGCTGATAACTTACAAGTACAAGAACGTACAGTATCTGTTACAGCTGAAAAAGTAAACCGTGTATTAGGTACAGATATTTCTGCGAGTGAAATGGGTACAATGTTCACAAACTTAAAATTCCCATTCACAGAAGTAGAAGGAACATTCCATGTAAATGTACCAGCACGTCGTCCTGACATTACAATTTCAGAAGACTTAGTAGAAGAAGTAGGTCGTCTGTATGGTTATGATCACATTCCAGTTACATTACCATCTGGAACAATGACACGTGGTAAATTAACATCAGCACAAACGAAACGTCGTAAAGTACGCCGCTTCCTAGAAGGTGCTGGTTTATATGAAGCAATCACATATTCATTAACAGGCGCTGACAAAGCGAAACAATATATGGTTGAGCCGAACGAAAAAGCTCCTGTAAATCTTGCGCTTCCAATGAGCGAAGAGCGTAGCCAACTTCGTTTAAGCTTAGTGCCACAATTGTTAGAAGCAGTTTCATACAATGTTGCACGTAAAAACGACAGCGTTGCATTATATGAAGTAGGTTCTATCTTCTTACCAACAGAAGCAGGAGAACTTCCGAAAGAAGAACAACATCTTGCAGGTGTTATGACAGGTCTTGCTCTTCACCATGCATGGCAAGGTGAGAAGAAAGTTGTAGACTTCTTCGTTGTTAAAGGTGTATTAGAAGGATTATTCGACGTACTTGGCGTGGCAAATCAAATCACTTATGCACCAGCAAAACGTGAAGGTATGCACCCAGGCCGTACTGCTGACATCGTATTAGATGGTGAAGCAATCGGATTCATCGGTCAATTGCACCCGGAAACAGAAAAACAATTAGATGTGAAAAATACATTCGTATTCGAATTATCTCTTGCAAAAGTATTCGGTGCAGACGCTGAGGGAACTTACTACTCAGCAATTCCACGTTTCCCATCTATGACACGTGATATGGCTGTTGTAGTAACAACAGAAACAAAAGCTGGTGAAATGAAGCAAGTCATTGCTGAAGCTGGCGGAGAACTTCTGAAAGACGTAGCACTATTCGACTTATACGAAGGTGAAAAAATGGAAGAAGGCAAGAAATCAATTGCATTCTCTATGAACTACTTCGATGCAGAACGTACATTAACAGACGAAGAAGTAACAGAAGCACATAACCGTGTATTAACAGCGGTAGAAGAGAAATTTGGTGCGGAGTTACGTAAGTAATAAAAAATTGCCGGATTAAGTCCGGCAATTTTTTTATGGCACGATTGTCGGTAAGTCGATATATTGCGAAAATCGCTGATATATTTTCTGGCATCTTGCATCTTTCTCTCGAATGTAGTACATTAATTTTAGTTTAACAAAACGAAAGACGATGATAAGGAAAAGTAGTATATACTATAATCCAAAGCGAGTCAGGGACGGTGAGAGCCTGATGAGGCGGTATATGTGAAGAACACCTTGGAGTTGCTAACCGAAATTGAAACTTGTATTCAAGAGTAGACTTAGACGGGAATCCGGCCTGTTACAAACCGGGAAGTATGTATTACATACGAGTTAAAGTTGGTCTTTATGACAAATTGGGTGGTACCGCGAAGTTTAACCTTTCGTCCCTTTATGGATGAAAGGTTTTTTTGTATTTAAATATATGAGTAAAGGAGAATTTTACTATGGAAAACACATTAGTAAAAAGTCTGTATAGAGATACAGATAAATACGCAGATCAAACAGTACAAGTATCAGGTTGGATTCGTAACTTACGTGATTCAAAAGCATTTGGTTTCATCGAATTAAACGACGGTAGCTTCTTCAAAGGTGTTCAAATCGTTTTCGATACAGAATTAGAGAACTTCAAAGAAATTGCAAAGCTTCCACTTAGCTCTTCAGTTAAAGTAGAAGGTAAAGTAATTGCAACGCCTGGAGCGAAGCAACCATTTGAAATTAAAGCAGAAAAAATTGATATCGAGGGCTTATCAGATTCTGATTACCCACTTCAAAAGAAGCGTCATACGTTTGAATATTTACGTACAATCGCTCACTTACGTCCAAGAACAAATGCATTCTCTGCAACGTTCCGTGTGCGTTCTATCGCAGCATTTGCGATTCACCAGTTCTTCCAAGAGCGTGGATTCGTACATGTTCACACACCAATCATCACTGGTAGTGATACAGAAGGTGCAGGCGAAATGTTCCGCGTAACAACGCAAGATTTAAACAACGTACCTAAAGGTGAAGACGGACAAGTTGACGAATCAAAAGACTTCTTCGGTAAAGAAACAAACTTAACAGTAAGTGGACAGCTTAATGCTGAAGCTTATGCGTTAGCATTCCGTGATGTGTACACATTCGGTCCTACATTCCGTGCAGAAAACTCAAACACAACTCGCCACGCAGCTGAGTTCTGGATGGTTGAGCCTGAGATTGCATTCGCTGAGTTAGGCGATGTAATGGATCTTACAGAAGATATGCTGAAATATGCAATGAAATACGTACTAGAGCATGCACCAGAAGAAATGGACTTCTTCAACAGCTTCGTTGATAAAACAGTTCTAGAGCGCATGAACAACGTGATCAACTCTGACTTCGGTCGCATCACTTATACAGAAGCAATTAAAGTACTTCAAGAATCAGGTGCTGAATTTAAATACCCAGTAGAATGGGGTATTGACTTACAAACAGAGCACGAAAGATACTTATCAGAAGAAATCTTCAAACGCCCTGTATTCGTAACTGACTATCCGAAAGACATTAAAGCATTCTACATGCGTATGAACGAAGATGGTAAAACAGTAGCAGCTACTGACCTTCTAGTTCCTGGCATCGGCGAATTAATCGGCGGAAGTCAACGTGAAGAAAGAATGGACGTTTTAGTAGACAGAATTAAAGAATTAGGTATGAACGAAGAGGACTACTGGTGGTACTTAGAACTTAGAAAATACGGCGGTACAAAACACGCTGGATTCGGTCTAGGTTTCGAGCGCTTCCTAATGTACATTACTGGCATGGCTAACATCCGTGACGTAATTCCATTCCCAAGAACTCCAGGTTCTTCTGAGTTCTAAAATATGAAAAAAGCGAGAGGGTTTCCTCTCGCTTTTTATTTTGAATAGTTTATTACCTCGTAGCAAAAAGTAACGCGAAGGGGTGAATATAAATGAGTAAAAAAGTGAAAAAAGATCATTCAAGATCAAGCCTAGGTTCTCCAGAAGTAGAAGGACAAGGAACGACGACACATGAAACAGGTTCTCATAAAGTATCTTCATCAAATAAGAAGCAGAAACGAAGCTAACATAAAAAAGGAGAGTCTTGGCGGCTCTCCTTTTTTTATGTATTACATCTTATTATCATTAATCTCTTTTGTAATTTTATCTACATCTTTGTCTAATCGATCTAAATAGAAAAACCACAGTAAGCTCATGAGAACGTAATAGATGGCCATAACACAAAGATTATCAGATATATTTTCGAATGTGGATTTGGAAGTGAAAAAAGCTCCCCAAATGATAGAGATTGTAAGGTAAGAAAGAGGGAACACGAGGTGTACTAAAATATATAATATCTTTTTAACTTTAACAGAGTTCATATGAATTACCTCCTTATTTAAACAATCCTCTTTTTCTAATCATAAATTCAAGTTCCTCACAGAAGTGTTGCAGCTTTACTGGATTATGTATTAACAAGCGGGCATCGTGTTTCCCGATAAATCTTCGAATCCGAAAGTTTAATAAGAAAGATCGGCCATAGCGCTCTATTAAATCGTTGAACACGGGTTGTTCACTTAGTAGCTGAATGTTTTCTCTAATTTCGAACTGTCTTTCGTGTGGATCACCTAGTAAAATATCTAGAATCATTTGTAGAAGTAGTAATAGGAACTCATATGTTTGAAAAATATGTATATTTTAATTATAACAAAAATACACAGGCGATAGTAGAGTGGACTAAAGCGAAACAAAAAACAGGAGTTTGTAGGCTCCTGTTTTTGTCGATACTATTTTAATAAGCGAAACGCCTTCTCTGTATTAGCAAAATGCACTTTCACAAATTCAGGTAGTCTTTCTTTACCGACTTTTTGAATTAATTTAGCAGCGGCAATATCAACTTGTTTACCAGCACCTTTCGGAAGTTGCATACCAGCTTTTTTGCTTAGTTCGTCAAATTGTTTTACGAATGAGTAACGAGCTAAAATGGAAGCGGCGGCTACTGCTAAATGGACACTTTCACCTTTTGTAGCGAAGTAAACATTTTCACGCTGTACCTGTTTTTGTTTCGCTAAATATTTATAGTATGTATCAGGCTGTGTAAATTGGTCGATTAAGATGCCTTCTGGTTTTGTAGGCGCGATTTTTGCCAATAAGTTTGTGATGGCTTTGTTATGTAGTAAAGCTTTTAGTTTACCTTGGTTGTTTCCTTTATCAAATAGCTCGTTATATTTTTCATTATGGAGAACGAGGGAGCTGTAAGGAACAACGTGAAGGAGTTGTTTTGCAATCTCAGCAATTTGAGCATCATTTAAGTTTTTGGAGTCTTTTACACCGAGTTCTTTTAAAAGTGGAATTTGCTTCGCATCCACATATACAGCAACTACTGTCATCGGTCCGAAGTAATCACCAGTACCTACTTCGTCTGATCCTAGAATAGACATTGTGCCGATGGAAGCGGGCGGCGCATAACGATGTGAATTGACCGATTTTTTTACAGCTGATTTTGGTGTTTGAGAGACAGTTTGCCAACGAGAAGCCTCTGCTTCAGCACGTCCACCTTGAAACATCACTTTCCCTGATTTATAAGCTGTAATTGTGCAAGATGGAACCTTTGCCATAAAGATACCGCCTTGCGGAATTTTGGGGCTAAGTGCTTGTTTGTATTGTTGTTTCATGTCTGCAATTACTGTAGAACTTGTTTGTATTACGATAGAATTTGACAAAATGGTCGCTCCTTTTTTATGTTGTTATTTTTATCATATCGGATTGTTCTTTCTGTTTCCATATTATGATGGTTCATGGTATGATAAACTTTAGGATTCTGTACGTGATTGGAGGCCGGTGAGTTGTCACAACAAAAGGGAAATAAAAGTCGAATTAATGTAGAAATATATGGCCAACAGTATTCAGTTGTTGGCGATGAAAGTACAAGTCATATCCGCATGGTAGCAGCGATTGTGGATGATAAAATGCGCGAACTCAATGCCAAGAATCCTTCGCTTGATACGAGTAGACTAGCGGTATTGACGGCGGTAAACGTCATACACGATTACATAAAATTAAAAGAAGAACATGAGAAGTTGAAAGAAAGTATGACACAAAAAGGAATGGAATAAACATGATTGATATTATTATCATTTTATTGCTTGTTATGGGATTTTTCCTCGGTTTACGCAGAGGATTTATTTTGCAACTTGTAAAGTTAACAAGCTTTATTATCGCATACCTCGTTGCATACTGGTACTGTAAAGATTTAGCGCCAACGCTTGCGAAATTTATTCCGTATCCATTCGATAAGAATGTATCTGTTCCAGAATGGATAGATGCGAATAATATTGAGGGTGTCTTCTATCAAGCAATTGCGTTTATTGTATTATTTATTATTACAAAAATCGCACTTTCACTACTTGGTAATTTACTGAATATGTTTGCAGAAATCCCAGTTTTAAAGCAAGTCAATGCGGTTGCTGGGGCACTTCTTGGCTTTTTAGAAGTGTATATCATTCTGTTTGTCTTAATTATTGTTGGAACAATTCTTCCAATTGAACAAATACAAACACCATTACAAAAATCATCAATTAGCAAAATAATTGTAGACGATACACCGATTCTTTCTGAAAAGGTGAAGGAACTATGGCAGACAGGTAGCAGAGTGTAACTTCTCTTTTTTCGGAAAGAGAAGTTTTTTTCTATGAAAGAAAGGCGGGGCAATGATGAAAGTGAATAAAAAACAAGTTATCAAATTACTAGAGACAATCGGCCTATTTATGGAACTAAAGGGCGCGAATCCATTTAAAATATCTGCATTCCGTAAAGCGGCGGCAGCACTAGAAAGTGATGACCGTAGTCTTTCTGAAATTGAAGATTTCACAAAGATTCCAGGTATCGGAAAAGGAACGGCAGCAGTTATTCAAGAATATATAGAATCGGGAACATCTGAAGTACTACAAGAACTTGAAAAAGAAGTACCAAGCAGTTTATTACCACTATTAAAACTACCAGGCCTTGGTGGTAAGAAGGTGGCCAAGTTATACAAAGAACTTGGTGTTGTTGATATGGAAACGTTAAAAGCTGTTTGTGAAGAAAATAAAGTACAAGCTTTAGCTGGATTCGGTAAGAAAACAGAAGAGAAAATATTAGAAGCAATTGATCAAGTAGGCTCTCGTCCAGAGCGTTTACCAATTGCGATGGTATTGCCTATTGCCGGGGAAATAGAGGAGAAATTGTCGAATGTTGCTGAAATAATTCGTTTCTCACGCGCTGGTAGTTTACGCCGTGTTCGTGAGACAGTGAAGGACTTAGATTTCATCATTGCAACGACAGAGCCAGCAGTAGTGCGTGAACATTTACTACAATTTGATAATATGATTGAAGTGATTGCAAGTGGAGATACGAAAGTATCTGTTCGTCTTCAATATGAATATGATATTTCAATTGACTTCCGCTTAGTAAAACCAGAAGAATTTATTACAACTCTTCACCATTTCACAGGATCAAAAGACCATAACGTAAAAATGCGCCAAATTGCGAAAGATAGAGGCGAGAAAATTAGTGAATACGGTGTGGAAATCTTAGAGACAGGTGAAGTGAAAACATTCGAAACAGAAGAAGCATTCTTCGCCAACTTTGGCCTTCCATTCATCCCACCAGAAGTGCGTGAAGATGGAAAAGAAATTGAATTAATTAAAGAGTATCCCAACTTAATTCAGTTCTCTGATATACAGGGTGATTTACATATGCATACAACGTGGAGTGACGGTGCTTTTTCAATTGAAGAAATGGTGCAAGCGTGCCGCGCTCGTGGATATAAATTTATGGCAATTACTGATCACTCGCAATACTTGAAAGTAGCAAACGGTTTAACGAAAGAGCGTCTTCGTGAACAAGCGAAAGAAATTGAACGTATGAATGAAAAGTATCCAGACATTACAATTTTGCGCGGGATTGAAATGGACATTTTACCAGATGCGACACTTGATTTTGACGATGAAGTATTAGCAGAACTAGATTATGTCATTGGAGCTATTCACTCTAGCTTCTCACAAGACCGTGAAACGATTATGAAGCGTCTTCGCACTGCACTTGAGAATAAGCATGTCACAATGATTGCCCATCCGACAGGACGTCTTCTTGGGCGCCGTGAGGGTTACGATGTAGATACAGATTTATTAATCCAGCTCGCAAAAGAAACAAATACAGTTTTAGAATTAAATGCAAATCCAAACCGTCTAGATTTAAGCGCGAAATTATTAAAACAAGCACAAGATGCTGGTGTAAAAGTAGCGATTAATACGGATGCCCATACACTTGAAATGTTAGAAGATATGGAAACAGGTGTAGCAGCAGCGCGTAAAGGTTGGATTCAAAAAGATAACGTGATTAACACATGGGATATTGAACGTTTATTAGACTATATTAAACGTAATAAGTAATACAGGGGGGACCTGCAACATGTTAGAACGAACGTTGCGTGTATTAGAATACAATAAAGTAAAAGAACAATTACTTGAACATACAGCATCTTCACTTGGTCGTGATAAAGTGAAGAATTTAGTGCCAAGCACAGATTTTGAAGAAATTGTGGAATTGCAAGAAACAACGGATGAGGCAGCGAAAGTCATCCGTTTAAAAGGACATGTACCACTTGGAGGGATTTCTGATATTCGTTCAAATATTAAGCGTGCGAAAATTGGAAGTATGTTAAGTCCTTATGAATTAATTGAAATCGCAAGTACGATGTACGGTAGTCGCCAAATGAAACGTTTCATTGACGATATGATTGACAACGGTGTTGAGCTTCCAATTTTAGAAACACATATCGCGCAAATTGTGTCTTTATATGATTTAGAAAAGAAGATTACAAATTGTATTGGTGACGGCGGTGAAGTAGTCGATAGCGCAAGTGACAAATTGCGTGGTATTCGTAATCAAATTCGTACTGCGGAAAGCCGTATTCGTGAGAAATTAGAAAACATGACGCGTTCTTCAAACGCGCAAAAAATGTTATCAGATGCAATTGTAACGATTCGTAACGAACGCTACGTAATCCCGGTAAAACAAGAATACCGCGGCGTATATGGTGGTATTGTTCACGATCAATCTGCTTCTGGACAAACATTATTTATCGAACCGCAAGTAATCGTGGAATTAAATAACGCACTTCAAGAAGCACGTGTGAAAGAAAAACAAGAAGTAGAACGCATTTTAATGATGTTAACGGAAGAAGTAGCAGTGGAAGCTGATATTGTTTTATCAAACGTAGAAGTAGTTGCAAATCTTGATTTTATTTTTGCGAAAGCTCTTTATGCGAAGCGAATTAAAGCGACGAAGCCAATCGTAAATAATGAACGCTACATGGATTTAAAACAAGCACGTCATCCGCTTATTGATCCGGAAATTATCGTGCCAAATAACATTATGCTTGGTAAAGACTTTACAACAATCGTTATTACAGGACCGAATACAGGTGGTAAAACAGTTACACTGAAAACAGTCGGTATTTGTGTCTTAATGGCGCAATCTGGTCTTCATATTCCAGTAATGGATGAATCAGAGATATGTGTATTTAAAAACATCTTTGCTGATATCGGTGATGAGCAATCGATTGAACAAAATTTAAGTACATTCTCTTCTCATATGGTAAACATTGTAGATATTTTAGAAAAAGCTGATTTTGAAAGTTTAGTCCTATTTGATGAATTAGGTGCTGGGACAGATCCGCAAGAAGGGGCTGCACTAGCGATTTCTATTTTAGATGAAGTATGTAACCGTGGTGCTCGCGTTGTTGCAACGACGCATTACCCAGAATTAAAAGCATATGGATACAATCGTGAGCAAGTTATTAATGCGAGCGTTGAGTTCGATGTGAATACATTAAGCCCAACGTACAAATTATTAATCGGTGTACCAGGACGTAGTAACGCCTTTGAAATTTCGAAGCGTCTTGGTTTGTCTGATCGCGTTATTGATCGCGCTCGTAACCATATTAGTACAGATACGAACAAAATCGAAAATATGATTGCAAAGCTAGAAGAAAGCCAAAAAAATGCAGAGAGCGAACGAAAAGAAGCGGAAGAACATCGTAAGCAATCTGAAAAACTTCATCGTGAATTACAGCGCCAAATTATTGAATTTAACGATGAGCGCGATGAAAAATTATTAAAAGCGCAAAAAGAAGGGGAAGAAAAAGTCGAAGCTGCAAAGCAAGAAGCAGAAGGCATTATTCAAGAACTTCGTCAATTGCGTAAAGCACAGCTTATAAACGTGAAAGACCATGAGCTTATTGAAGCGAAGAGCCGTCTAGAAGGTGCGGCGCCAGAGCTTGTGAAGAAACAAAAAGTACATGTGAAAAATACAGCGCCGAAACAACAGTTACGATCAGGTGATGAAGTAAAAGTGTTAACGTTCGGTCAAAAAGGTCAATTGCTTGAAAAAGTAAGTGATACAGAGTGGAGCGTACAAATTGGTATTCTGAAGATGAAAGTGAAAGAATCCAATATGGAATACATTAATACACCGAAGCAAACTGAGAAAAAAGCAGTCGCAAGTGTGAAGGGTAGAGATTATCACGTGTCGTTAGAGCTAGACCTTCGCGGCGAACGTTATGAAGATGCAATGATGCGCGTTGAAAAATATTTAGACGATGCACAGCTTGCAAGCTATCCTCGTGTATCAATTATTCACGGTAAAGGAACAGGAGCGCTTCGCCAAGGTGTACAAGATTACTTGAAGAAACATCGCGGTGTGAAAACCTACCGCTACGGTGACATGGGCGAGGGAGGCCTAGGCGTAACAGTTGTCGAATTAAAATAGCAAACAACCAAACAAAAGGGGAAACCATTATATGTTTATGGACAAACTTGCAAAAGTATTGTTAGCTTGTTGCGGAATATTTTTGGTAATTGGGGTTATTTATTTAGTTGTTTTTGCGAAGTAAAGGAGCGTCAATCTTGGCATAATGATATTGCCATGGATTGACGCTTTTAATCTATAAGAAAAGGAACAAAACATGAAAATCAACCAATACATAAGCGAAGTAAAATCCTGCTCAAGACGTGAAACAGACCGTCTCATTAAAGCAGGACGTGCCTGTATTAACGGTGAAGTATGTACGCACGGTGCACTCGTTAATGAAGGTGATATTGTAACGATTGATGGGCAAGTTATTGCAAAAGAAGAGAAAGAAAAGGTGTATATTGCCTTCCATAAACCAGTCGGAATTACTTGTACAGCAGCCGAACATATTGAAGATAATATTATTGATTATATCGATTATCCAGAACGAATCTTTCCTGTTGGACGATTAGATAAAGCATCGGAAGGACTCATCTTATTAACGAATGACGGTGCGATTGCGAATCAAATTTTGCACGGTGATCATGAGCATGAGAAAGAATATGTTGTCACTGTTGATAAGCCGTTTACAGATTGGTTTATCGATGAGATGTCCAGCGGTGTAAAGATTAAAGATGGAATGACGAAGCCATGTAAAGTGACGAGAGTTAATCAGTCTACATTCCGCATCGTTTTAACGCAAGGAATGAATAGGCAAATTCGTAGAATGAGTCGTGCTTTCGGATTTACTGTAACAAAGCTAAAGCGAGTACGCATTATGAATATAGAGCTAAATGAGCTTGAAGCTGGAAAATGGCGAGACATTACACCTAAGGAATTAGAAATATTAATAGGGCAGTTATAGGGAGGAAAGTTTTCTCCCTATATTTTTTTGTCAGAAAAAATAAAACTATTGATTTTTTAAAAAATAGCCCATATAATAAAAAACAACAAGTTTCGACAATATATTTTATAAAAGTAATGATGAGGACATGAGTTGTTTTTGACGATTCTCAGAGAGGGAAGCCTTAGGCTGTGAGCTTCCTAATACGGAAAGACAAACTTACCACCTCTAAACTTCAAGAGTGAACTGCAGATGCATTGTAATTCTTGGCGGATAAAACCGTTATCAATTTACACGAGCTATAAAATGAGCTTATTTCGTTATAAATTCATTTTATTAGAATAAGGGTGGAACCACGATTTCAACACTCGTCCCTTTGTTAGGGACGGGTGTTTTTTGCGTTCTTTTACGGGGAAGTATGCTTGAAAGAGGATATGTGACGGATTTTAATTCAGAATATTTTGTCAATAAAATAATTAGGAGGTAGTAGAAATGAAATCATCTTTAAAGTTTTCTGAGATGTTTGCAATAAGCTTAATGTTATTTGCACTGTTTTTCGGTGCCGGTAATATGATTTTCCCACCAGCGTTAGGGCAAGGTGCTGGAACAGATGTATGGATCGCGTTATTTGGCTTTATCGTAACAGGTGTAGGACTGCCTTTATTAGGAGTTATTGTTATAGCTCTAAAGGGAGATATTAATGAATTAGCAGGACGTGTACATCCTGTATTCGCGCTAATTTTCATTACTGCAATTTATTTATGTTTAGGCGTATTTGTTAGTGTGCCACGTACAGGGACTGTTGCTTATGAAATGAGTGTTGCACCGTTTTTACCAAGTGAGATAGCTGGTCAATCCTATCCACTTGTTATCTTTACATTTATTTTCTTTGCAGTAACTTTCTATTTAGCATTAAACCCATCGAAATTAGTGGGGCGCATTGGTAAAGTGTTAACTCCAATTTTATTAGCTGTTATTGCAATTATTGTAGCGAAAGCAATTATGACTCCAATGGGAGAGTTTGGTGCCCCTACAGAAGCGTATAGTGCCCCGCTCTTTAAAGGTTTTATTGATGGATATTTAACTTTAGATGGACTTGCAGCACTTGTTTTCGGAAATGTTGTGATCAATGCTTTAAAAGCAAAAGGCATTACAAATAAGAACAGTATTGCAAAAGTAACAATCTTTGCAGGATTTATTGCAGCACTTGGCTTACTTCTTGTTTATTTAGCACTTGCTTACCTTGGAGCTTCAAGTGTTTCACTTGGAATGGGAGCAAACGGCGGAATTATTTTAACAAACGTCGTGAATCATTTATTTGGTAGCTACGGAACATTATTACTAGGTATCGCAATTACAGCAGCATGCTTAACAACTTCTGTCGGTATTGTAGCAGCTTGTGGAGAATATTTTTCTTCGTTATTACCAAAGCTTTCTTATCAAAAAGTCATTTTTATTTTCTCTGTATTAGCATTTATGGTAGCAAATCTTGGTTTAACTCAGTTAAACGCATTAGCATTGCCGATTTTAATTGCAATTTACCCAATTGGTATCGTACTGATCGTATTATCACTTGTTGAAAACTATATTCGCCTTCCATTAGCTATGTATGTAGGCGGTATTGTAGGCGCATTTGCAATTAGCTTCTTTGATGGATTGCATAATGCAAATCTTCAAGTAGCGGCCCTTGCTCCTATTTTAGATAAAATTCCATTATATAGTGTAGGGATTGGTTGGCTAGTTCCGGGTATCATTGGAATTGCAATTGGATATGTAGTTTCTTTATTTCAAAAGCAAGAAATTGCTGTAGAAAAATAAGGGAAAGAGGCTTTCTTTAAAAGAAAGCCTCTTTTTTTGTAGAAAAATTATATATAGAAGAATTCAGATATTAAAAATTTTATACGTAATATAGTTGACAAAAAAATTACCAGTAGGCTAAGATTGACTTAGTTGTGGAAATATTGGAAGGGAAGAGGTTTTCTATGACTATATCATTTTTGTAAGAAGAGGTGATAGAACGATAGAATTAGGCGGTTTATTTTTTTTGAAATTCGTTGAGAATGATAATCAATAAAATGATGAAAGAGTTTTATGTTTATTCTTATAGGAAAAATTGGTGGGATTATTTTTTTGTCTATCAATGAGAATGATAATCAATATATTTCTAACTACATAGTGTTACTCGTTATAAAATAGAGATAGAAAGATTATTTTTTTTCTTATATATTGAGAATAATTATCATTTTCAAAAAAGAAAAACAAGGAGGCAGTAAGGTAAATGAGAAAGTTTTCGGTATTACCCGCTTTTATTATGACATTCGTATGTATGCTAGCTTTTCTCGTAGTGCCATTCGGACAAGCTTCGGCAAATGTAGCTGACGGTACTTACGATATTAACTATGTCATACAAAAAGCAGAAAATGATTCAGCTTCAATGGCAAATGATTATTTTGAAAAACCAGCTAAGTTAATTGTAAAAAATGGTGAGATGAGAGTACAAATTCCTATGAATCATAGTGCTTGGATTACAGAATTTAAAGCACCAGAGAACGGGAACTTTGTTGATGCAAAAGTTGTTAGTAAAGATGAATCTGCAGATAAAAGAACTGTAGAGTTTAAAATAGACGACTTATCTAAACCAGCAGCTGTAAAAATTCATGTTGTTGTACCGAACGTAAATTATGACCATAACTACACAATTCGCTTTGCGTTTGATGCAAATGTAAAAGCAGTAGGTGGAGAGAATAAGACAACTGCTGCAATAAAAAATGAAGATCAAACTCAAAAAAATACACAAGTAAAAGAAGAAGTGAAGAAAGAAGAGAGCAAAGAAACAAACAAAGAAACAAACAAAGATGTAAATAAAGATGTAAATAAAGATGTAAATAAAGGAACAAATGAAAGTGGGAAAGCTGAAAAAACAGATAACCCAAAAACAAGTGATGAAGCACGTATCGGATTATTTGCAGCATTACTCCTTATTTCAGGTGTTTTCTTAGTTCGTAAAGTGAAGTTAGGTAAATAAATCTTTGGAAGGGCGATGAATATATGTTTAAACAATTTAAAATGATTATTGCCGTATTTGCTGTCTTACTTACGTTTATAGCAACACTAGGGTTACAAGATGCAAAAGCTGCTACACAACTAGCTGATAGAAAATATAATATTGCTTTTACTGTATGGAAAGGCGATAAAGATGAATCATCTAGAATGAATAGTTATTTTGAAAGTCCAGCAACATTAACAGTTAAAAATGGAAAACAATACGTTTCATTGAAAGTGAAAGATAGTGTTTCTATTAAAAGTTTCCAAGTAGAAAAAGATGGTCAATTTTTAGAAACAACAGTCTTAAGTGAAAACAAAAAAGAGAATACTAGAGTAGTAGAATTTGAAGTTGCTGACTTGTCAGAAAAACTAAAAGGAAAGGTGAAAATTAACATCCCAATTATTAATTATAACGCTTCATATGATATTCGTTTTGTATTTGATGGGAACAGCATTAAATAATTGGAAATTTTTTAAAAAGGAGAGTCATTCTATTGAACAGGTATTTTAAAATTGTTGTTGCAATGTTTCTAACGATTTTCACATTCGTATCAACGCTACAACCACTTGCAGTTCAAGCTGCTAGTCAACTAGCTGACGGTGAATACTCAATCGGTTTCAAAGTTCTTAAAGACACATCAGATGAAGAATCTATGATGAATCAATACTCTGTAAGTCCAGGAACTTTAAAAGTGAAGAATGGGAAAAAGAAAGTATCCTTTACGTTAGAACATAGTTCATGGATTACAAAGTTTGAAACGGAAAAAAGTGGTCAGTTTGTTGCGACAAATGTAATTAGTGAAGATCAAGAAAAAGATACAAGAGTCGTAGAATTCGATGTGGACGATGTAGAGAAGGTATTAAATGCGAAAGTAAAAGTAGACATTGATTTTTTAAATTATCATCATGACTATGATGTGCGTATTGCATTTGATCAAAATAGTATTACACCGATTCATGTAGAACAACCAAATGAAAAAGAGGACCCAGCTAATAAGCCAGATCCAAATGAAAATCCGGATCCGAGTCAGAAGCCCGACCAAAAGCCTGACCCAGATCAACAACCAAATTCTAACACAATTAAAGATGGAGAGTACAGCATTCCATTTAAAGTGTTAAAAGATCAAACAGATGAAGAATCTAAGATGAATACTTACATGGTAAATCCAGGGGTATTAAAAGTAGAAAACGGTAAGAAAAAAGCAATTGTAACGTTAAAAAATAGCTCATTAATTAAAAATTTCCAAACGGAAAAAGATGGCGCATTTGCTGATGCAAAAGTAGTGAGTGAAGATAAAGAAAAAGATACAAGAGTAGTAGAATTTGAAGTAGACGATTTATCTAAAAAACTAAATACAAAAGTATTTATTGAAGTGGCATCACAAGGTTACAAGCAAACACATAATGTACAACTTTTATTTGAACAAGATAAACTTGAACAAATTAAAAATGAAGAGAAACAACCGGAAGTAGAAAAACCAGATACTGAAACAATTAAAGATGGTGAGTACAGCGTTCCGTTTAAAGTGTTAAAAGATCAAACAGATGAAGAATCTAAGATGAATACTTACATGGTAAATCCAGGGTTATTAAAAGTAGAAAATGGTAAGAAAAAAGCAATTGTAACACTAAAAAGTAGCTCATTAATTAAAAATTTCCAAACGGAAAAAGATGGTGCGTTTGTTGATGCAAAAGTAGTGAGTGAAGATAAAGAAAAAGATACAAGAGTAGTAGAGTTTGAAGTAGACGATTTATCTAAAAAACTAAATACAAAAGTATTTATCGAAATGGCATCAAGAAACTATAAGCAAACACATGATGTGCAACTTTTATTTGAACAAGATAAGCTTGAACAAATTAAAAATGAAGAGAAACCAGAAGTAGAAAAACCAGAAGTAGAAAAACCAGAAGTAGAAAAACCAGAAGTAGAGAAACCAGAAGTAGAGAAACCGGAAGTAGAAAAACCAGATGGAAACAAAAATCCAGATGCTGAAACAATTAAAGATGGTGAATACAGTATCAATTTCAAAGCTTTAAAAGATCAAACAGAAGAAATTTCAATGATGAACACGTATACAAAGAGTCCAGGCGTGTTAAAAGTGAAAGATGGTAAAAAATATGTATCATTCACATTAACGAATAGCGCTTGGATTACAAAGTTTGAATTTGATAAAAATGGTTCGTTTGTTGATGCGAGTGTATTGAGTGAAGATACGAAAGCTGATACGCGTGTAGTGGAAGTGGAAGTAGCAGATTTATCGAAAAAATTAAACGCAAAAGTAAAAGTCGACATCGATTCAATGAATTATCATCATTTCTATGATATTCAATTTGCATTTGATAAAGATAGCATTAAACCGTTAGATAACCAAGGCGGAAATGATAACCAAGGTGGAAACGACAACCAAGGCGGAAATGATAACCAAGGTGGAAACAACAACCAAGGCGGAAACAACAACCAAGGCAATAATACAACAATTGATCCAAACGCTCTTAAAGACGGTGAATACAGCATTGGCTTTAAAGTATTAAAAGATCAAACAGATGAAATATCAATGATGAATACATACACAAAAAGCCCAGGTGTATTGAAAGTAAAAGATGGTAAGAAATATGTATCGTTTACATTAACAAATAGTACATGGATTACAAAGTTTGATTTTGAGAAGAATGGCTCGTTCGTTAATGCAAAAGTATTAAGTGAAAATAAAGAGCAAAATACAAGAGTAGTAGAAGTAGAAGTAAATGATTTGTCTAAAAAATTAAATGCAAAAGTAAAAGTAGATATTGATTCAATGAATTATCACCATTTCTACGATGTTCAATTTGTATTTGATCAAGATAGTATCAAAGCTTTAGGGAACCAAGGTGGAAACGATAACCAAGGTGGAAACGATAACCAAGGCGGAAATGATAACCAAGGTGGAAACGACAACCAAGGCGGAAATGACAATCAAGGTGGAAATAATACACCGAAAGTAATAGTTGATCCGAAAAATTTAGTAGATGGTCAATATGATATTACATTTAAAGTGTTAAAAGACAAAACAGAAGAACTTTCAAAGATGCATGACTATACTGTAAATCCAGCAAAATTAATCGTTAAAGATGGTAAAAAGTACATTGAGATGACGCTGAAAAATAGTGCGTGGATTACGAAATTTCAAACAGAAAACAATAGTCTTTTTGCTGATGCAAAAGTAGTAAGTGAAGATAAAAATGCAAATACGCGAGTAGTACAATTTGAAGTAGAAGATTTATTTAAAAAATTAAATGCAAAAGTGAAAGTAGACATTGATGAGATGAACTACCACCACTTCTACGATGTCCAAATTCAATTTGATACAAATAATATTGGTGCGTTAGGGACTATTAAAGATGATCCAAAAAAAGATCCGAAAAATGATCCGAACAATCCAGTGATTACACCGAAAGTAGATAATGTAAAAAAAGTAGATAATCCTGATTTTAACCGAAATGCAGATGATAAGAAGAAAAAAGAAGATCAAAAAAATGATTCGAAAAAAGAGAAAAACTCAAAAACGGCAGATACAGCACAACTAGGTTTATACATGGTGCTATTGCTTGGGTCACTTGCTTTACTAGTTCGTAAATATAGAGCAGGTAGATTGTAATTTTTGGAGTCTTGATGCATGTTTGCATGCATCAAGACTTGTTTCATATTGTTTGGAAAGGAGTGGTGATTAAGAGTGAAGAAAATTGTAAGTGTACTAATGGCTATCATTTTATTAGTGAGTATAGCTGGATGCCAGGCGCCCCAAAAAGAAACAGCGAAGCAGGTAAAGAGTGAGGGTAAAGAGAGGATTGTCGCAACGACAGTTGCTGTTACTGAAATTATGGATGCGTTAGAAGTAGATTTAATTGGTGTACCAACAAGTACTAAAGATTTACCAAAGAGATATAAAGGTTTACCTGAAGTTGGGAATCCGATGAGTCCTGATATGGAAAAGGTAAAATCATTAAAGCCGTCAGAAGTATTATCCGTGACAACACTTGAATATGAATTAAAGCCAGTTTTTGATGGTGTAGGTATGAAAGCAAACTTTTTAGATCTAACAAGTTTAAAAAATATGCAAAATTCCATTAGTAATTTAGGTAAGCAATATGGACGTGAAAAGCAGGCTGAAGCAGTTGTAACTAAGTTAGATAACAAGGTTGCAGAGATTCAAAAAGCAGTAAAGGGAAAGAAAGAACCGACAGTGCTTATTTTATTAGGTGTACCGGGGAGTTATTTAGTAGCAACAGAGCATTCTTATATTGGAGATTTAGTGAAACAATTAGGTGGTAAAAACATTGTACAAGGTGAACAAGTAGAGTATTTAGCTTCTAATACAGAGTATTTAAAAAAAGCTGATCCAGACATTATTTTACGAGCGGCACATGGTATGCCTGATGAAGTTGTAAAAATGTTTGATAAAGAATTTAAAACAAATGATATTTGGAAACACTTCGCTGCAGTTAAAAATAATCGTGTTTACGATTTAGAAGAGCGTTTATTTGGAACGACAGGAAATTTAGCAGCGACTGAAGCGCTAGATGAATTGAAAAAAATGATGTATCCGTGATGCATTTTAATATAAAGGAAGATTAGCATGAATAAAAAATTTTGGAGTTTCTTTATTGTTACTGTATTACTCATCATTATGACTTTGTTGTCAGCGACGAAAGGTAGTTTAGAAGTAGGTATTATTGACCTTGTACAAGGAATATTTACAGGGGCAAATGAAGATGTTGAAGTGATTAAAGATTTACGTTTCCCACGTATTATTATTGCACTATTTACTGGAGCAGCTCTTGCTGTTTCGGGCGTGCTCTTCCAAGCTGTCATGAAAAATCCACTTGCTGATGCTGGGGTAATCGGGATATCTTCAGGAGCAAGTTTTATGACACTTGTTATTATTACGCTATTCCCGCAATTCTTTTTCTGGACGCCGGTATTCGCCTTTCTAGGTGGTGCGTTTGCATGTTATCTCGTTTATTCGTTTTCATGGAAATCAGGATTAAGTCCGCTTCGCATTATTTTAATTGGTATTGCCATTAATGCGATGTTCACTGGATTAAATGAATCGTTCATTACGATTTGTGGATACTTCATTAAGAGTATTAAGCAAACGACGACTTCTAATATAACGATGAAGACGTGGGGCGATGTAGAAATAATGGTTATTTATGGAATAACTGGTCTTATTCTTGCACTGTTTGTCGGAGCTTGGTGTAACTTATTATCTCTACAAGATAAGACTGCAAAAAACTTAGGCTTGCACGTGACGAGAGTTCGTCTTATTATTTCTGCCATTGCAGTACTCTTAGCGGCAGTATCAACAGCAATTGCAGGTGTTATCGCTTTCGTAGGATTACTCGTTCCGCACATTTCAAGACAACTAGTTGGTTCAGACCATAAAGCATTAATTCCATTTTCTGCTCTTGCAGGGGCGTTATTAATTTTGACGGCGGATACGATTGGAAGGTTAATTGTGCCACCTAACGAAATTCCAGCAGCGACGATTATGGCAGTTATTGGTGGCCCATTCTTAATATTCTTGCTTAGAAAGAGTGATAAAGTTCATGGAAATTAAAAATGTAACCTTTTCGTACGATAATGTGACGGATCGATTAAAGTCGGTTAGTAGTGAAATAGAGATTGGTAAAATTACAACAATTATTGGACCAAACGGTTGCGGGAAATCAACATTACTTGGTGTGATGTCAAGAAATCACGATCCTCGTAGTGGAGAGGTAATACTTGATGGGAAGGCAATTAGCCAATATAAACCGAAAGAATTTGCTAGAAAGTTAGCCGTTGTCCATCAACAAAATGAAGCACCGGCAGATATGACGGTAGAGAAATTAACAAGCTTTGGCCGTATGCCTCATAAAAATATATTTTCTTCGCAAACTGATGAAGATAGAGAAGCAATAGAAAGGGCTTTAGCATGTACGAATTTGCTAAGTAAACGTGATAAGGAAATTCATGCTTTATCTGGTGGAGAAAGACAGCGTGTTTGGATTGCCATGACGTTAGCTCAGAAGACGCCAATGCTCTTTTTAGATGAACCGACAACATATTTAGATATTTATTATCAACTTGAAATATTAGAGTTAGTAAAAGAATTAAATGAAGCACAAGGATTGACAATCGTTATGGTATTACACGATATTAATCAGGCGATTCGCTATAGTGATCATATCATTGTTATGAAAGACGGCGAAATTGTTACAAAAGGCAAGCCGAATGATGTTGTGACAGAAAGTATGATAAAGACGATATACGGTGTAGATGTCGTTGTAAAGCAAGATGAAGATACAGGATTGTATATGGTCCCAATGGGTATTTAAACATGCGAACAATCCGTTTTGAGGTGATAATTTGAGTAGCAAAAAAGAAAGGAAGAAGAATTCTTTTTTTCAACGAATACTTACAGTTGTTTTTTTAGGTACCTTTTTCTATTCAGTATATGAATTAGGTGATATTTTCATGGATTACTATGAAAATCGTAAAGTAATGGCCGAAGCACAAAACATTTATGAAAAAAGTCCGATGGAAGAGCAATCACAAGACGGGGAAGTGCGTAAACAGTTCAAAGTTCTGCAGCAAATTAACCAAGAAATAGTTGGATGGATTACGATGGATGATACACAAATTAATTATCCAATCGTTCAAGCAAAAGACAATGATTACTATTTATTTCGAAATTATAAAGGTGAAGATATGAGAGCAGGAAGCATTTTTATGGACTATCGTAATGATGTGAAATCTCAAAATCGAAATACTATTTTATATGGTCACCGTATGAAAGATGGTTCTATGTTTGGAAGTTTAAAGAAAATGTTGGATGAAGATTTCTTCATGTCGCATCGTAAATTATATTACGATACATTATTTGAAGGATATGATCTTGAAGTGTTTTCGGTGTATACAACAACAACTGATTTTTATTACATTGAAACGGATTTTAGTAGTGATACGGAATACAAATCATTTTTGGAGAAAATTCAAGGGAAATCGCTGTACAAAACGGATACAAAAGTGACAGAAAGTGATCAAATCGTAACACTTTCGACGTGTGACTATGCACTTGATCCAGAAGCGGGAAGATTAGTAGTACATGCTAAACTAGTAAAAAGACATTAAATAAAAAAAGTATAGAATATGAGAAGTGGTAACACTCTTCATATTCTATACTTTAAAAAAGAAATATGCTTACTGTGCTGCAGCCATTGGCATACGTACAACTTTTACATCATAGTAAGCAATTTTATTATCAAGAATATAGTCTGGCATCCCGCCTTGATGTGAGTGAGCATCTTTAAATGCTGAGCTCTTTGTCCAACCTTGGAAATCTTCTTTTGCATTCCAGCGAGTGCTAATTGTTACTTCATCATAATCAACTGTATTTTGCGTTAAAAGAACTTCTAATCCTAAAAATCCTGACATTGTTTCGACTTTACCTACTTTATTAAAACGCTCAATTAATTTATGGCCATTTCCCTTTGTAATTTTAGTTGTATTTGTAACAATAATCATGTTTATTCCTCCTATAAATGTAGCCTTTATTTTCAAGAACTCATATACATTAAATGATAATGAAAATCATTATCATTGTCAATAGTAATTTTCATATAAATGTAGAATTAAGGATGAATTTACTATTATATAAATAATTTGACCATATAGTTAATGAAGTTATATATTATTAAAATAAAACAAAATAAGAAATATACATAAGCAAAGTATGGTTTATACCTTGCTTTCGCAATACTATGAACAAGGAGGGTATTATGGTCGAATCACTGTTACTTAGTATCGTTATTATTACACTAGGCATCACCTCACAATGGACTGCATGGCGCTTCCAGCTCCCTGCTATTGTTGTTATGGCAGTTGCCGGATTATTAATTGGCCCAGTTTTCGGTATTATTAATCCAAAAGAGGTGCTTCGAGATGTTTTTAGTCCACTCGTATCACTTTCTGTTGCCATTATATTGTTTGAGGGTAGTTTAAGTTTAGATGTACGTGAACTGAGGGGACTATCAAAACCAGTATTTCGTATTGTTACGTTTGGTGCGTTTATTGCTTGGATTGCTGGCTCACTTGCAGCTCATTACGTCGCTGGATTAGATTGGGCGGTTGCATTTATTATTGGAGGACTTTTTATTGTGACAGGTCCAACTGTAATTATTCCGTTGTTACGCCAAGCACGATTAAAGCCAAGGACAGCTGCAATTTTAAAGTGGGAAGGGATTATCGTTGATCCGTTTGGAGCATTACTTGCTGTATTCGCCTTTCAAATTGTAAATTTCTTAACGAAAGAAAATGTACACTTACATACGTTACTATATTTCTTTGCAGGTTCGTTATTTGCAATGGTACTTGGGTATGCGTTTAGTATTTTTATGAGTTATATGATTTTAAAAGGGAAAGTACCAGAATATTTAAAGGCACCGATTTTGCTCGTTACGGTATTACTATGCTTCGGCATTGCAGATGAAGTCATGCATGAAACAGGTATGCTAGCCGTAACAGTAATGGGGATTACACTTGCACGGATGAAGAAATATATTTCTTCTATCGGTGATATTCGTCATTTTAACGAAAATATTTCCGTACTATTAACATCGACTGTTTTCATCATCTTAACAGCATCACTTCCAAGAACGACGATTATGGAGATTTTTAGCTGGCCTATTATTAGCTTCGTACTTATGATGATATTTGTTGTTCGTCCTTTATCAATTTGGGTATCGACAATCGGAACAGAGTTAACAAGATCAGAAAGGGCGCTAGTTGGTTGGATTGCGCCGCGAGGTATTGTTGCATTAACGGTTTCAAGTTACTTTGCGACGGAGTTATTACAAGAAGGGTATAAAGATGCTTCTATATTAACAGCACTTACATTTGCACTCGTAATTACGACCGTTTGTGCTCATGGATTTTCAATTGGATTTTTAGCAAAAAAATTAGGATTAGCGAATACACAGCCACCAGGTATTTTAATTTCAGGAGCTAGTACATTCTCAACTGCATTCGCTATGCATTGTAAAGAGATGGGGATTCCGAGCTTAATCGTAGATGTATCGGAAGAACATTTGCAATGCGCAAAGGTGAAAGGGCTTAATACATATAACGGCCAAGTACTCTCAGAGCAGTTGCAATTTGAAGTAGATATGAATCAGTATGAATACTTAATTTCAGTTACAGATACGGATTCTTACAATGTATTAGTCGCAAACACATATGTACCGCAGTTTGGACATCATAATACATTTTTACTTCCGATTCATGATGTGGAAAAGATTGAGCAAGAACGCATCTCTCTTTCGAAAAAAGCTCATTTACTGTTTGGTCAAAATGAAATTTATGAAGAGTTAGATAGAAAAATTGAAGAGGGTTATACATTTAAAACGATACAAGTTGAGGAAGAACAAAAAATTAATAAAGAAGAGAGCGATTCAGAGGATGTAATATTATTTATTCGTCACGATGATGGTAGTCTTACTTTTTCAACATTGTATAAATATATAGCGGTTATACCAGGAGATGAGCTAGTTGTACTAGCAAAGCAATAATATGGTATAGTGAAACGAGGCTTTTTTCAGCCTCGTTTTTTACATTGCTTCCTACTAATTAGAAAGCATTCAAATGGAAAGGAAGACATTACATGCGATCTGAAGTAACTATAAAAATAAAACCGAAGTTTATAAAAGAAATTAAAAGTGGATATCCACTTATTTTAAAAGATGCTATTCAAAATTTAAATGATGTACGTGAAGAAGGAACAATCATCAACGTAGTAGATGAGAAGAACCAATTCATCGGAAAAGGCTATTATGGAAAACAAAATAAAGGATATGGATGGATTTTAACGAGAAAAGAGAAAGAGCAAATTAATCAACCTTTCTTTGAAAGTAAAATCAAATCTGCTTTACATAAACGAAAAGATTTTTATAAATCAAATGATACAACAGCATTTCGTGCCCTGAATGGTGAGGGCGATGGCCTTGGTGGTTTAATCATCGATTATTATGACGGCTATTACGTAATAAGTTGGTATAGTGAAGGGGTTTATACTTTCCGCGATGAGATTATAGCAGCACTTCAAAAAGTAGCAAATTTCAAAGGGATTTATGAGAAAAAGCGTTTTGATACGAAAGGGAAATACATTGAAGGTGATGATTTTGTCGCAGGAGAGCGCGGTGAGTTCCCACTTATCGTAAAAGAGAACGGTGTAAACTTTGCTGTATATTTAAATGACGGGGCGATGGTTGGTGTGTTTTTAGATCAGCGTAACGTTCGAAAACAAATTCGTGATAAATATGCAAAAGGAAGAACGGTTTTAAATATGTTCTCTTATACTGGGGCTTTCTCTGTATTTGCAGCGCTTGGCGGTGCAAGTAAAACAACAAGTGTGGACCTTGCAAATCGTAGTTTAAGTAAAACGATTGAGCAGTTTAGTGTAAATGAAATTGATTATGAAGCACAAGATATTATTGTAGAAGATGTATTTCTGTATTTCAAATATGTAGCTAAGAAAAAGATGAAATTTGATATGGTTGTACTTGATCCCCCAAGCTTTGCACGCTCGAAAAAATATACGTTCAGTGCGGCGAAAGATTATAAAAACTTATTAAAAGAAACAATTGCCATTACAGAAAATAACGGTATTATCGTTGCTTCTACAAATTGTAGCGCATTCGATATGAAAAAGTTTAATGGCTTTATCGATACAGCATTTAAAGAAATGAACGGTAAATATAAAATATTAGAAGAACATTCTTTACCAGAAGATTTCCGTACAATTGATCAATTTAAAGAGGGAGACTATTTAAAAGTAGTTTTCATCGAAAAAATTAAAGGTTAATGAAAATAAGAAAAGGAGCTCAAGTTTAAATGAGCTCCTTTTCTTATTGAATAATATTTTGTACTCTGCCAACCTGTCCGTCTTGCAATCTTACTTTAATGCCGTGCGGATGTGAAGGTGAGTTCGTTAAAATATCTTTTACAATTCCTCTTGTTAGCTTACCTGTACGTTGATCTTGTTTTAATACAATATCAACTTCAAGACCTGATGAAATGTTAGATCGTTTTTGCCCATTCATTTATACACCTGTACGTCTACGTTGGTTGTTTGTTTTCTTCGTTTGTTGGTTTTGTAATTTTTTCGTTTCTTGACTTTGACTTCCATTATTTGAGCCGTTTCCATTTCCTTGCTTTTTCTTCGCAAGTTGTTCGCGCATTAAATCAGCTAAGCTTACTTTTTTGTTTTCTGACATGATAAGTCTCCTTTATATAAAGTTAATTATGAACAATAGTAGTGAATTTCATCATATCATTGTTAAGGAAGGAAGGGAAGTTGGTTTGAAAATTCATATAATTGTACCAACTAATTTGCAGTTGCGATACAATTGAATTGTTAATATTTGTGAAAGGGGGATAGAAATATGTCATATCATATTTTATTAGTTGAAGATGATATCTCAATTCAAGAGATGGTTGAAAAGTACTTGGTAAAAGAAGGCTTTCAAATTACGATCGCATCTGATGGTGAAGAAGGCGTATTATCCTTTTTAAAATCATCATTTGATTTAATTATTCTTGACATTATGATGCCGAAGTTAGATGGATTAGAGGTTGTAAAAATTATCCGTGAGAAGAGTGCTGTTCCGATTTTAATAATGTCAGCAAAAGATACAGATGTTGATAAAGCGGTTGGATTAGGACTTGGAGCAGATGATTACATTTGTAAGCCGTTTTCTATGATTGAACTAGCTGCACGTGTAAAAGCGGGTATTCGGAGGTCTACAAAGTATTCGGCTGTGGAATCAAAAGATGAGGCGATTCAGATTGGTGATTTAATAATTGACCCAATTAATTTTACTGTGGAGAAAAAGGGAAGACAGCTTAAACTTACTTTAAAAGAATTTGAGATTTTAAAGCTATTCGTGAAGAATCAAAATCGTGTTTTTACGAAAGCACAAATATATACGCTTGTTTGGAATGAAGAATATTATGGTGATGATAATGTTATTAATGTTCATATGAGAAGATTACGTGAGAAAATTGAAAGTGATCCATCTAATCCAGAATATATTAAAACATTATGGGGCATCGGCTATAAGTTGGAAGTGATGTAGTATGGTTGTATTTTTAACAGTGGTGATTATTATATTGCTTATCGTTATTTACGTGCAATATAAAATTAGGAAAAATAGTAGTAGGAATTTACGCTACACGTATGAGAAGTTAAATCGAATTGTAAAAGAACAAACTGGTGAGAAGCTATTAATTATGACAGATGATCTAGAATTGCAAAAGTTATTAGTGGCGATTAATCATTTATTAGATGCAAAACAGAAAACGAATGCAGATCATGCGAAAGTGGAAATTTCGATGAGAAAAATGCTTTCAAATATTTCACATGATTTGAAAACACCACTAACAGTTATTCTTGGATATACCGAAATGTTAAATAAGGATAAAACGATAAACGAGAAAGAGCAGCAAATATTATTCGAAAAGGTGCATGTAAAAACACTAGAAGTGATGGAACTGATTCATAAGTTTTTTGATTTAGCAAAATTAGAATCCGGTGACAAAGCAATCGAGATGACAAAAGTAAATATGAATGAAGTTTGCCGCGAGAAGATTTTATCTTTTTATGATTTAGTGACGACGAAAGGTTTTCATGTCCATATTGATATAGCAGAAAGAAATATATATGCACTTGGAAATGTAGAAGTATTAGGCAGAGTATTGAATAATTTAATATCAAATGCGATTACATATGGGGACGATGGAAAGACAATTGGTATGACTTTAAGAGATGATGAAACGAGTGTGTATATAGACGTATGGGATAAAGGAAAAGGAATTGATGAATCTCATATTGATAAAGTGTTTGAGCGTATGTACACACTTGAAGATTCAAGAAATAGATTGTACCAAGGAAGTGGTCTAGGGTTAACGATTACGAAAAGGCTTGTGGAAGCGATGGACGGAGAAATACATCTTTCTAGTAAGCCGTATGAAAAAACAATTTTTACAGTTGTATTAACAAAGATGCTGTTTTAGCTTGTAGAGAAGTAGATTCTACAAGCTTTTTTTTCAGCGTAAGGAATTTGTAAGGAACGGGTAAGAAAAAAGAGATTTCCGTTGTCTATTATAGAAATATAAAGTAGTGCGAAAGGAGACAGTGACATGACATATATATTAAAAACGAATCAGTTAACGAAAGTGTTTAAAGGGAAAGAAGTTATTTCTAGTGTTAACATGCATGTGAAAAAAGGAGAGATATACGGTTTCTTAGGACCGAATGGTGCAGGTAAAACAACGATTATGAAGATGATCACAAATTTAATAAAACCGACGAGCGGTGATATTGAAATTTTCGGTGAGAAGTTAACAGACACATCTTATGAAGTATTAAAAAGAATGGGGACAATTATCGAATATCCAATCTTTTATGATAAATTAACGGCGAAGGAAAACTTAGAATTACATTGTGAATATATGGGGTATTACGATAAAAACGCAATTGATCATGCTTTAAATTTAGTAAAACTGCACGGTATAGATGATAAAAAAGTAAAAGATTTTTCATTAGGGATGAAGCAACGACTTGGTATTGCAAGGGCAATCATGACAAAGCCAGAGTTACTCATTTTAGATGAACCGATTAACGGCTTAGATCCAATTGGTATTAAAGAATTACGAGACTTATTTAAAATGCTTTGCAAAGAATATGGCATTACATTATTAGTTTCTAGTCATATTTTAGGCGAGATGGAACAAATGGCGGATACAATTGGTGTGATTCAAAATGGGAAACTCATAAAAGAAGTTTCCATGAAGAGTATTAACGGAAAACAAACAGAGTACATCGAAATTACTGTGCTTGATGTAAAACGTGCAGCTTACACTTTAGAAGATAAACTTGGTATAAAAAATTACAAAATAATGAGTGGAAACATGATTCGTGTTTATGAAGTGGCGGTGACGCAGCAAGCCATTTCAAAAGCACTTATTATGAACGATGTAGAAATTGAAAGTATTAATAAGAAACATAGTTCCTTAGAAGAGTATTTCTTAAATGTAATGGATGGAGAGGGCATTCATGCTTAATGGATTGTTGTTGAATCTCGTAAGCGGATTAATCGTAATGTTCATAAGTGGGATTTTATATTATAGAAAACCAGTGCGGAAATGGTTGTTAATTTTACTAGTGATAGGAATGTTAAGCGTAGTTACTGCTGGAATTAGAATGTTAGTAGCGTAAGGACAGCTATATAAGGAATGGAGGCGTGGTTTATATGCTTAAATTAATGAAGCTTGAATGGAAGAAGCATCAATTATCTAGTTACTTTAAAAGTGTAGCAATTTGTATTATAGCAATTTTCGCCGTAGTAAACCTCATGATGTTGGGAGGGAAAGGCGAGGTAGATTTGCTACTCTCTGACTTCACACAACAAATGGCTTTAATAAACATTTTTATTAGGATAACATTCATTACTTTTAGTTCAGTCCTTTTATCACGTTTAGTAATTGATGAGTATAAGAACAAAACGATGCAACTATCGTTTATGTACCCGCTACAAAGGAAAATGCTAATGAGGGCGAAATTAACAATTGTTTTTTGTTTTTGTTTTGTGAGCACGATTATTGCTACTTTCATTATTAGTTTGCTCGTATATTTTGTGAGTCCAATGATCGGACTGATTGAAACGCCTGCTACGATAGGCGAATTAATAGCTAGCGTTCCAACTACTATTATAAGTGCATTTATGATATCTGGTATAAGTTTAATTCCTTTATTTTTTGGGATGAGAAAAAAATCGACACCGACAACAATTACTTCTGCAGTAATAATTGGGATGCTAATTAATGGTAACGTTGGTTCTGGAAACGGTCAAGTAAGTATGTTTAATTTTATCGCTATTCCAATAGTGCTCTGTTTATTAGGGATTTTTATTAGTTATCTTTCATATCGTAAAATCGACAAAATTGATGTGGCGTGAAGTAAGCTTAAAACAACAACGAACTGGGGTATGAATAGTGAAAAAAATAATAGTAATTGCAATTTTAAGTTAATTTCAGTAACTTACATGAAAGGAGGACTATCATGCTACGTCTTATGAAGCTAGAATTGAGGAAGTTTAAGCTTGGATCGTATGTGAAGAGAGCGGTTATTGCGAATATCGTTATACTGGCACTACTAATCTTCGTTAGTATCGTTGCTCAAATAGAAGGGGATCCAAAAATAAGGGATCCGCAGATAATTTTGTCGATGGCTAGTGCGTTAGTAAGAGCAACATTTATTATTTTTGGTGGCGTACTAATAGCCAAGTTAATAATTGATGAATATAAAAGTAAAACAATACTACTCATGTTTTCTTATCCAATTAACCGAAAGAAAATGATGGCTAGTAAGTTGGCTATTACAGCGACATTAACATTTATAACAGTTATTTTATCGAACATTTTAGTAGTAGGAATTTTCTTTGGGATAGATAGTTATTTTTCAATTCTTCCTAATTCATTCACAGTAGATCAATTGATTCAAGAAGGGATAAAGCTTATTCCTTTAGCCATTGCCACGGCAGGAATAAGCTTAATTCCTCTATATTTCGGGATGCGTAAACGTTCTGTGCCAGCTACAATCGTTTCTTCTATTATCGTTGTATTAATCGCAATTAATAACCCGTCCATATTTCCTATAGCGACGTTTCTTCCTCTTCAATTCACATTTGCAGCGATTGGAGTTGCGATTGCATATTACGGAATTAAAAATATAGAGAAGGAAGATATAACAGTATGACAAGAATACGTAAAAAAGAGTTGGCGTTATACCAACTCTTTTTTGTATATGTATGCTTCGTTACTACTCTGTAAATTTATAGTGTTTGCTTAAATACTCTTGCACTCCTGGAGAAATGTTAAAGTTATTAGGACCTTTATATTCGATAGTAAACTCTCCATCTTCAATTGTTTCAAAGGCGATTGCATAGCTATTCATTTTAGCATCGTAAGAAGTATTTTTGACTTCTGCATCTAGATTAAAGTATTTTGTAATATATTCTTTTGATTCCGTAACTGCTGTTTGTTTTCCCCAAGGGGTACCATAACTTGTGAAATAAAGAGATACACCGATAACTCCAATGATAGAAGTTAGTAAGAGAGTTCTTATTGTTATTTTTTTGTTTTTTGTATTCAATTTAGTTCCCTCCAATTAATATGAATTTATCTTAACGTATTTTCTCATAAAATACCATTTAGTAGAAAATAGTTTCACATGAAACAAGTTACAGAAAAAGACAAGGTGCATAAACACCTTGTCTTTTTCTGTCGTTACATTTGGGGAGCTTCCATTCCAGTAGCAGCCCATTCTTCTTTTGCAGGACCATAAACGCCAGGGACTGTTAAGCCAGCTTGACGCATTAAAACAGTCATCTGTCCGCGGTGGTGATTTTGATGATTGATGAGTGTCATTAAAAATATAGAATTCGGCATAGGACGACCAAAGAAGTTATTAATAGTAGCTAAGTCTTTATCAGTCCACTCACTTTGAAGTGCTTCAATAAAAGCCGTATTCACTTTGCGATACCCATCTGCAATTGTTTTTGCTGAAGTTGGTACAGGATAATCTTTCGTTTCTCCTTCAAACTGAAGCCCTGTTCCAGATAGCATAACAGGAATTGCAGTCACGATATGCCAAGCAACTCTGCCTAACGTCCAGTGCCCAGGTGCAATTTCTTGTGATAAAGATTCATCGGTTAATGCATCGAGCATCTTCTGAGTAGACTCAGCTTCGTATGTCCATGATTGTAGAAAACCTTCAATGGTTTGGTACATTATTGTTATCCCCCCTACTTATGTTCATAGATTAAATTCGAGATACTTAATTCATTCCCTTTTTATAGAAAAAATTCAATATATATTGATACGATATAAAAATAATTAGAAAATATTTGTAAAAGTGTCAGAAAATCGATCTTTTCATTCGTATATGTAATGAATAAAGAATAGAGTAAAGAGTGGTGATAAGGGTGAAGGATATAGAAATAGTAGAAGGTCTTCGAAAACAAGAAATGTTAGCGTTACATACAGTCATTGATCAATATGGAGATTTAATTTATAAGGTGGTTCATAGTGTTTTAGATACGGCACATAGTAAGGTGCTAGTGGATGAATGTGTTGACGATATTTTATTAATCGTTTGGTACAACATTAATAGTTATGATAAAAATCGTGGGAAGTTTAGAAATTGGCTTATATCTGTTGCGAAATTTAAAGCCATTGATTATAAACGAAAAAGTAATAAGGTCTATCAATTACAAGAGTTTCAGCAAAAAATATATGTAGAAGGAAAAAATGTTAATTTAACAAAATATGAGGGTATTTTAAGTGTTAATATTTTTTGGGAATTTTGACGAAACAATAACGATTTATACGGATTTTAATATATTGTATTAAAATATATACGTGTATCAAGGTTGAAGGAGCTGAAATTCCTTTAATGAGGAAGGCGAAAGTACAAGCGAAAGGAGAGCGTATTGCATGTAATATTTATTAGAATGTAAGGAAAAAAACTTTGTTTATAAAAGGTTTGTTCCAGAGCGGGTAGTTGATAAGGAAAATAAAAACTGATTTTTATTAGAAAGATATTTTTAATTAGTGGGCTTACTTAAAAGATCGAACACGAAGGAGGGTCAACATGTCTTTATGGAGTAATAATGCAAATGGATATTGTGGATGTAATAATCAAAATGGTTTACATGTTGATTCGTGCTGTTTTAGTTGCGATGGGACAGTTCCTAAGCTCGGTCCAACAGGTCCAACAGGTCCAACGGGAGCAACGGGAGCAACGGGAGCAACGGGAGCAACGGGAGCAACAGGAGCAACAGGAGCAACGGGTCCAACGGGAGCGACAGGTTCAACGGGAGCAACGGGAGCAACAGGAGCAACGGGTTCAACGGGAGCAACAGGAGCAACGGGAGCAACAGGAGCAACGGGAGCAACAGGAGCAACGGGAGCAACGGGAGCAACGGGAATAACGGGAGCAACGGGAGCAACGGGTCCAACGGGAGCGACAGGTTCAACGGGAGCAACAGGAGCAACGGGAGCAACGGGAGCAACGGGAGCAACGGGAGCAACAGGAGCAACGGGAGCAACAGGAGCAACAGGAGCAACGGGAGCAACAGGAGCAACGGGAGCAACAGGAGCAACGGGAGCAACGGGAGCAACGGGAATAACGGGAGCAACGGGAGCAACGGGTCCAACGGGAGCGACAGGTTCAACGGGAGCAACAGGAGCAACGGGAGCAACGGGAGCAACGGGAGCAACAGGAGCAACGGGAATAACGGGAGCAACGGGTCCAACGGGAGCGACAGGTTCAACGGGAGCAACAGGAGCGACAGGTCCAACAGGTCCAACAGGCCCAACAGGAGCAACAGGAGCAACAGGAGCAACGGGTGAAACAGGAGCGACGGGAGTAACAGGTACAAGTATAACTGCGACGTATGCATTTGCGAATAATACATCAGGAGCGGCAATATCAGTGCTTCTTGGTGGAACAAATGTCCCACTTCCAAATAATCAAAATATCGGTCCAGGAATTACAGTATCGGGGGGGAACACAGTATTTACGGCCGCAAATGCGGGGAATTATTATATTTCATATACAATTAATATAACGGCTTCATTATTAGTTAGTTCGCGAATTACAATTAATGGTGCACCGCTTGCTGGAACTATCAATTCCCCTGCATTAGCAACGACATCATTTAGTGCAACAATTATTACGACTCTTGCAGCGGGGAGTGCAATTAGTTTGCAGTTGTTTGGATTGTTAGCTGTTGCCACATTATCAACGACTACACCTGGTGCAGTTTTAACGATTATAAGATTAAGCTAAGTAACGTGAACTCTCTTATTCTTTTAAAATTAGGAGAGTTTCTACATATAATAAGAAGTTAAGGAAGTAAAGCATAGTTATAAAAAGTCAGAATATTATGATTGTAACGATGTTACGACTATAATATAATGAAAACAACCATCATGAATGAACATTCATTTATTTTCACAAGTATTGGAAGGGGGAATGAGAGTGGAAAAACCTTGGTTGCAGAGTTATCCAGAGGAAATCCCAGGTACGATTTCATATGATATTCAGCCACTTCATGGATATTTAGAGAAAATGGCTGCTCGTTATCCAGAAAAGAAAGCGCTTCACTTTTTAGGTAAAGATGTTACATTTTCAGATTTCCATGACAAGGTAAAGAAATTTGCGAATTACCTTCAAAGGCTTGGTATTGAAAAAGGCGATAGAGTTGCGATTATGTTACCGAATTGTCCGCAATCTGTAATTGGTTATTATGGTACTTTGCTTGCGGGGGGGATTGTTGTACAAACGAATCCTCTTTATACAGAAAGAGAGCTTGAGTACCAACTTCATGACTCAGGGGCAAAAGCTATTCTTTGCCTGGATTTAGTGTTTCCGAGAGTTACTAATGTTCAAACTGCAACAAAGCTTGAGCATATTATCGTAACCCGTATTGCAGATTTTTTACCATTCCCTAAAAATTTACTTTATCCATTTGTACAAAAAAAGCAGGCAAATCTTGTTGTGAATGTGTCGGAAAGCGAAACGATTCATCTTTGGAAATCGGTAGAAAGAGAAAGTAATGCTGATGTTGAAGTTCCATGTGATCCTGAAAATGATCTAGCCCTTTTGCAGTATACAGGGGGAACGACAGGGTTTCCAAAAGGGGTTATGTTAACGCATAAAAACCTCGTTTCGAACACTTTAATGGGAGCGCATTGGTTATATAATTGTAAAGAAGGAGAAGAGGTAATTCTTGGTGTTCTTCCGTTTTTTCATGTGTACGGGATGACAGCTGTAATGAATTTAAGTATTATGCAAGGATATAAAATGGTGCTTATTCCGAAGTTTGATATGAAAATGGTTTTTGAAGCAATTAAGAAACATAAAGTTACACTATTTCCAGGAGCACCAACCATTTATATTGCTCTATTAAATAGTCCCCTTTTAAAAGAATATGATATTTCTTCAATTCAGGCTTGTATTAGTGGTTCTGCGCCGCTTCCTGTAGAAGTGCAGGAGGAGTTTGAGAGAGTTACAGGTGGTAAATTAGTAGAGGGTTATGGATTAACGGAGTCATCACCAGTTACACATGGGAATTTTTTGTGGGAAAAGCGTGTGCCGGGAAGTATTGGGGTACCGTGGCCGGATACAGAGGCAATCATCATGTCACTTGAAACAGGAGAGTCATTACCTCCAGGTGAAATTGGTGAAATTGTTGTAAAGGGCCCACAAATTATGAAAGGGTATTGGAATAAGCCAGAAGAAACGGCAGCTGTACTGCAAGATGGCTGGCTCCATACAGGTGATGTAGGATACATGGATGAGGATGGCTTTTTCTATGTGAAAGATCGTAAGAAAGATATGATCGTTGCTAGTGGCTTTAACGTATATCCTCGTGAAGTAGAAGAAGTGTTATATGAACACGAAAAGGTGCAAGAAGTGGTAACAATCGGTGTTCCTGATCCGTATCGAGGGGAAACTGTAAAAGCGTTTGTTGTTTTGAAAGAAGGCGCTGAGAGTTCTGAAGAAGAATTAGATCAGTTTGCACGTAAATATTTAGCAGCTTACAAAGTTCCGAAGGTATATGAGTTTAGAAGTGAGTTGCCGAAGACGACAGTCGGAAAAATTTTACGTCGTGTCCTAATAGATGAAGAGAAGAGAAAGAATGAGGATGAGCAAACGGGCTAAGGCCCTTTCTTTTTGAAAAAATAGGATTGACACTTTTCTAAATAGTCAGTATTATAAGAATATGAATGACTATTCATTCAGTCATCTTCTTGAAGGGGACAGTAAAGTGAAGAAAAATAGACCGAAATACAATCAGATTATTGATGCTGCAGTCATTGTGATTGCGGAGAATGGATACCATCAAGCGCAAGTTTCTAAAATTGCAAAGCAAGCTGGGGTAGCTGATGGCACGATTTATTTATATTTTAAAAATAAAGAAGATATATTAATATCCTTATTCCAAGAGAAGATGGGAGAATTTGTTGAAACAATTCGTCAAAAAATAGCAGGAATTGAAAGCGCTGTAGCGAAGTTATTCATGTTGGTAGAAACGCACTTCTTGCTGTTGTCACAAAATGATCCTCTTGCTATCGTTACGCAATTAGAGCTAAGGCAGTCCAATCAAGACTTGCGCCTTAAAATAAATGAAGTATTAAAAGGCTACTTACAAGTTATGGATGAGATTTTAGAGACAGGTATAAAGCAAGGTGAATTTCAGGCGGATTTAAACGTTCGCGTGGCAAGACAAATGATCTTTGGAACAGTAGATGAAGTTGTGACCAATTGGGTAATGAGCGATCATAAGTATGATCTGGTCGCACTTTCAAAAACGGTACATGGGCTACTTATTGCAGCTTGTGGTTATCGTCAATAATGGGAGGGATCATGTTGAAATTCCTATCTGTAAAAGTTGAAGATCATATCGCGGTGGCGACGTTAAATCATGCGCCAGCTAATGCGATGTCTTCACAAGTTATGCATGACGTTACTGAATTAATCGATCAAGTGGAAAAGGATGATAACATTCGTGTTGTTGTTTTACATGGTGAAGGACGCTTCTTCTCAGCAGGGGCAGATATTAAAGAATTTACATCTGTTACTGAAGCGAAGGAAGCAACAGAGTTAGCACAGCTTGGACAAGTTACGTTTGAGCGTGTTGAAAAATGCTCAAAACCAGTTATTGCGGCAATTCATGGAGCGGCACTTGGCGGCGGCCTTGAGTTTGCTATGTCTTGCCACATGCGCTTTGTAACTGAAAGTACAAAGCTTGGTTTACCTGAATTAACACTTGGATTAATCCCTGGTTTTGCAGGTACACAGCGCTTACCACGTTATGTTGGTAAAGCGAAAGCTTGTGAAATGATGTTAACAAGTACACCAATTACTGGTGCAGAAGCATTACAATGGGGACTTGTTAACGGAGTGTTTTCTGAAGAATCCATTTTAGAAGATACGCTTAAAATTGCAAAACAGATTGCTGGAAAAAGCCCAGCAACAACTCGTGCTGTGCTAGAGTTATTACAAACGACAAAATCGTCTCATTATTATGAAGGTGTACAGCGTGAATCACAGATTTTTGGTGAAGTATTTACGAGTGAAGATGGAAGAGAAGGCGTAGCAGCGTTTTTAGAAAAACGTAAGCCTACATTTAGTGGTAGGTAGTCCAATTATTTTTTTAATAAAAATTAACAGAATTTTAAAATTGATAGAATCTTTCTGAAAAATAAGGGGGTAAATGGAATGAACATCTACGTACTCATGAAACGAACATTTGACACAGAAGAAAAAATCGTAATTAAAAACGGTGCAATTTACGATGGCGAAGCGGAATTCATCATCAACCCTTACGATGAATATGCGATTGAAGAAGCGATTCAAGTAAGAGATGCACAAGGTGGAGAAGTTACTGTTATAACAGTTGGTGGCGAGGATAGTGAAAAAGAACTTCGCACAGCATTAGCGATGGGCTGCGATAAAGCGGTACTAATTAACATTGAAGATGATGTTGAGAATGGTGACCAATTTACAACAGCAAAAGTGCTCGCTGAATATTTAAAAGATAAAGAAATCGATTTAATTTTAGGCGGGAACGTTGCGATTGACGGTGCATCTGGACAAGTTGGTCCACGAGTAGCTGAAGCGTTAAATATCCCATACGTAACGACGATTACGAAGCTTGAAATTGATGGTACAAATGTGAAGATTGAGCGTGATGTTGAAGGGGATACAGAAGTAATTGAATCATCATTACCTCTTCTAGTAACAGCGCAACAAGGTTTAAATGAACCGCGTTATCCATCACTTCCAGGTATTATGAAAGCGAAGAAGAAGCCACTAGAAGAAGTAGAATTAGATGATTTAGATTTAGAAGAAGATGATGTGGAAGCAAAAACAAAAACAATTGAAATCTATTTGCCTCCTAAGAAAGATGCAGGAAAAGTGTTACAAGGCGAGCTGCAAGATCAAGTAAAAGAACTTGTATCGTTGCTCCATACAGAAGCGAAAGTAATCTAATAAAATACGAAATTATATATGCAGGAGGGAAAATCTATGGCTCGTAAAGTATTAGTAATGGGTGAAGTTCGTGATGGATCGCTACGTAACGTTTCGTTTGAAGCGGTAGCAGCAGCAAAAACAATTGCAGAAGGCGGTGAAGTGGTAGGTCTTCTAGTTGGAGACAGCGTTGCCTCTTTTGCAAATGAATTGATTCATTACGGTGCAGATCGCGTTGTGACAGTTGAAAATGATAAATTAAAATCATATACATCTGATGGATATGCACAAGCGTTTTTAGCTGTATATGCTGAAGAAAAGCCAGAAGGCATTGTATTTGGACATACGGCACTTGGTAAAGATTTATCACCAAAATTAGCAGCGAAATTAGAAGCTGGTTTAATTTCTGACGTAACGGCTTTAGAAGTTGAAGGTGGAAATGTTATCTTCACTCGTCCGATTTACTCTGGTAAAGCATTTGAGAAGAAGATTGTAACAGATGGTATATTATTTGCGACAGTGCGTCCAAATAATATTGCAACTCTTGAAAAAGACGAGTCTCGCACAGCTGACGTGTCTTCTATTGCAGTTGATGTGAAAGATTTACGTACAATCATTCAAGATGTTGTCCGTAAAACTGCAGAAGGTGTTGATCTTTCTGAAGCGAAAGTTATTATAGCTGGTGGACGTGGTGTGAAGAGTGAAGAAGGATTTAAACCGTTAAAAGAATTAGCTGACGTACTAGGCGGCGCTGTTGGAGCATCTCGTGGTGCTTGTGATGCTGAGTACTGTGATTATTCATTACAAATTGGTCAAACAGGTAAAGTTGTTACACCAGACCTATACATTGCATGCGGGATTTCTGGTGCGATTCAGCATTTAGCTGGTATGTCTAATTCAAAAATAATTGTTGCGATTAATAAAGATCCAGAAGCTAGTATCTTCAAAGTAGCTGACTATGGTATTGTCGGTGATCTGTTTGAAGTATTACCTCTTTTAACAGAAGAGTTTAAAAAGTTAAAAGTACATTCATGATTTGAGTACCCTTGAGTTCCAAGTGAAGTACCCCTATATATAGAAAAAGGTGAGAGATCCCCTGTCTCTCATCTTTTTAGTATTTCATCCATATTTTTATATAGTATAAAGGAACATTTTTTTGTTACAATACATAACGATACATAATATTCGCCACGTATAAAAGTTAATGATATACTCTTGGTAGAATATACTTGAAGGAGGAAATAAAATGGCAATTATAAATGCAAATGACCAAAGCTTCGCAGCTGAAACTAGCGAAGGTGTTGTACTATTAGATTTCTGGGCGCCTTGGTGCGGACCTTGTAAAATGATCGCTCCTGTATTAGAGGAAATCGATTCAGAGTTAGGCGAGAAAGTAAAAGTAGTAAAAGTGGACGTTGATGAAAACCAAGAAACTGCTCGTCAATTCGAAGTAATGAGCATTCCAGCTCTTTTCGTATTAAAAGACGGTAAAGTAGTTGATCAAGCGTTAGGATATAAACCGAAAGAAGCGTTAGTAGAATTAGTTTCTAAACACTTCTAAAATAAAGAAGCTACCATTTGGTAGCTTTTTTATTTTCTTTTTTACAACCTTTCCGTTACAATAAAAGAACGTATGTTGGGTGTTTTGGCATAGTATGTTTTTATGTGAAAATAAAAATGATAAGCATAAGCATAAGCATGTAGAAATGGAGGGAGACGAGTGCACGAGCATTTAAAAGAGAAGTTAGCAATTTTGCCCGATCAACCTGGTTGTTATTTAATGAAGGATAAGCAGGGAACGGTTATATATGTCGGAAAAGCAAAGGTACTCAAAAATCGTGTGCGCTCGTACTTTACTGGTTCGCATGATGGGAAAACACTTCGGCTTGTTGGAGAAATTGTTGATTTTGAATATATTGTGACTTCCTCAAATTTGGAGGCTCTTATTTTAGAGTTAAATTTAATAAAAAAATATGATCCAAAATATAATATTCAATTAAAAGATGATAAAACATATCCTTTCATTAAAATTACAGCTGAAAAACAGCCGCGCTTACTCATTACGCGAAATGTAAAAAAGGATAAAGGAAAGTACTTTGGGCCTTATCCAAATGCGCAATCGGCACATGAAACAAAGAAATTATTAGATCGTATGTATCCACTTCGTAAATGTTCAAATATGCCAGATAAAGTTTGCTTGTATTATCATATGGGTCAATGTTTAGCACCTTGTGTGAAAGAAGTAACGGATGAGCAAAACAAAGAAATTGTTGATGAAATTATTAAATTCTTAAACGGTGGGCATAAAGAAATTCGTTCAGAATTAGAAACGAAGATGTATGAGGCTTCAGAAAAGCTAGAATTTGAACGGGCGAAAGAGTTGCGAGATCAAATTGCTCATATTGATGCAATTATGGAAAAGCAAAAGATGATTATGAGTGATTTAGTGGATCGTGATGTGTTTGGATATGCAGTTGATAAAGGGTGGATGTGTGTTCAAGTTTTCTTCGTTCGAAAAGGAAAGCTAATTGAACGTGATGTTTCTATGTTCCCGATTTATGATGAACCAGAAGAGGGATTTTTAACTTTTATCGGTCAATTTTATGAAAACAGTAGTCATTTCAAGCCGAAGGAAATTGTTGTTCCAGGAAGTATAGATTCAGAATTAGTAGAGCGCTTTTTAGAAGTTGAAGCGACACAGCCGAAGCGTGGGAAGAAAAAAGACCTTGTAGAATTAGCAAATAAAAACGCAAAAATTGCACTAGAAGAGAAATTTCACTTAATTGAACGTGATGAAGAGCGGACGGTTAAAGCCATCGATAATTTAGGGAAGCAGCTGGGCATTGAAACCCCATATCGTATTGAAGCGTTTGATAACTCGAATATTCAAGGGACAAATCCCGTTTCCGTAATGATTGCTTTTATCGATGGGAAACCAGCAAAGAAAGAATATCGGAAATATAAAATTAAAACGGTTCAAGGTCCTGATGATTACGAATCTATGAGGGAAGTTGTAAGACGCCGTTATACGAGGGCGCTTAAAGAGAATTTACCTTTACCAGATTTAATCATTATTGATGGTGGAAAAGGCCATCTGGCCGCTACAAGTGATGTTCTGGAGAACGAACTCGGTTTATATATTCCGATGGCAGGGCTTGTAAAAGATGACAAACATAAAACCTCCCATTTAATTATTGGAGATCCACCTGAACCTGTGATGCTTGAGAGGAATAGCCAAGAATTTTATTTATTGCAACGCATTCAAGATGAAGTGCATAGATTTGCAATTACATTCCATCGCCAGTTGCACGGGAAATCGGTCATTCAATCAGCATTGGATGATATTCCAGGAATCGGCGATAAACGAAAAAAGGTATTGTTAAAACATTTTGGCTCGTTAAAAAAGATGAAAGAAGCTTCCATAGCTGAATTTGTCGAAGCAGGTATGCCGAAAAATGTTGCAGAGATGATATATACTTATTTAACAGATAAGAAGACGTTGTAGTTTACAACGTCTTCTGTTTTTTGGTATAATTTCTGAAGATTTAAAATAAACTCATCTGAATGAATATACAAAAAAGTCAACTAAACTTATATGTCTAGTTGACTGTAAGTAGATGCTACACTTCAATGAGATCTTTTATATCCCATTTAACAAGAAATGTAATAGAGTCTGAACGCTTTTTCTGTTCCTCATAGGACTCTGCAACGACGTTTCTTTGTCTTTGAATTTGCTCGGCGATAAATCCAGCTTCTAATTGATAAGATGAATGTCTTTTTTGTTTTTGACGCTCAGTAATAAGTGTACCTTTAAGTTGAAACTGCATTTCACGACGTTTATGTTCAATGATGCTTAAAGTGCCCCAACCAGCTTTTTCAAAAAACTGAATGACTTCTTCAATTGTTTCTAGCGGATATTTTCTCGCAAGGTTTCTACCGGCCCAGTATAAAATACCATCTAAATCGTTACCAATTAAATCAGGTAGTAATTCTTCACGTAGCAATTCATAAGCGAAGGCGTTCAATGAAACATCTTCTAAAGATGTTATATCGATTGTATTTTTGCTCACAATATTCCCCTCTTTCTATAGGGATTATTATATAACATTTTTCATTTATAAAAATAGATTTTTCTTTGGGGAAATCTGAATATATAAGAAAAAAAAAGAATTGGCAAATTATATGCAAATTATGTACAAATTATGTATACGTTTTCTTGACGCTTCGACAAAAATAGGGGTAAAATGAACTTGTTATCAAATTATGCTGAAATATTTTGAATAATTTTTTCAGTTTTTCTTATGCCAATAGTGAAAAAACATTATTGTTGTAAATTAATCTGAAAACAGCAGTCAAACATTCAAGGGGGTAATGGGGACATGAAAGGCCGCGAGTATACGTTTCGTAAGTGGCACTCATTAATGGGGGTCATTCCGGTTGGTGTCTTTTTGACGCAACATTTAATTGTAAACAACTTTGCAACAAGGGGAGCAGAGGCTTTTAACAAAGCTGCAGGCTTTATGGAGCTCCTTCCATTCCGGTATGCGCTAGAAATTTTCATCATCTTTTTACCTATACTGTACCATGCTATATATGGCTTATATATTGCATTTACAGCTAAGAACAATGCGGTATCTTACGGCTATTTCCGTAACTGGATGTTCGTCTTCCAACGAATTTCAGGTATCGTTACGCTGATCTTCATTTCTTGGCACGTCTGGGAAACTCGTATTCAAGCATTGTTAGGTAAAGAGGTAAACTATGATATGATGGCAGATATTTTAAACAACCCATTTATGTTTGGTTTCTATTTAGTTGGTGTTGTTTCAACAATTTTCCACTTTGCAAATGGACTATGGACATTCTGTATAAGCTGGGGAATTACAGTATCTCCACGTTCACAAAGAATCTCTACTTATGTAACATTAGCTATTTTCTTAGGTCTATCTTATGTAGGTGTGAGTGCATTATTAGCGTTCATCGATCCACAGCTAGCAAACCAGTAAGGAGTGGGAGAGCATGAAAGGGAAACTTATAGTAGTCGGCGGTGGCTTGGCCGGCTTAATGGCAACGATTAAAGCGGCAGAAGCAGGAGTAAATGTTGAACTATTTTCTTTAGTACCAGTAAAACGTTCACATTCTGTATGTGCCCAAGGTGGAATTAACGGTGCCGTAAATACAAAAGGTGAAGGGGATTCTCCATGGATCCACTTTGACGATACAATTTATGGTGGGGACTTCTTAGCGAACCAACCACCAGTTAAAGCGATGTGTGATGCAGCACCTGGTATTATTCATTTAATGGATCGCATGGGTGTTATGTTCAACCGTACGGAAGAAGGACTTCTGGATTTCCGTCGTTTCGGTGGAACACAACATCACCGTACAGCATTTGCTGGCGCAACAACTGGTCAACAATTACTATATGCATTAGATGAGCAAGTACGTCGTCATGAAGTAGCAGGACTTGTAACGAAATATGAAGGTTGGGATTTCTTACGAGCTGTTGTAGATGATGAAGGTGTGTGCCGAGGAATCGTCGCGCAAGACTTACAAACTATGGAGATAAAAAGTTTCCAAGCTGATGCCGTGATTATGGCAACAGGGGGCCCTGGTATCATCTTTGGAAAATCAACAAACTCTATTATTAATACAGGTACAGCAGCGTCTGCTGTATATCAACAAGGTGCATATTATGCGAACGGTGAGTTCATTCAAATTCATCCAACGGCAATTCCTGGAGACGATAAGTTACGTCTTATGAGTGAATCTGCACGTGGTGAAGGTGGACGTGTTTGGACGTATAAAGATGGTAAGCCATGGTACTTCTTAGAAGAAAAATATCCAGCTTACGGAAACCTTGTACCTCGTGATATTGCAACGCGTGAAATCTTTGATGTTTGCGTAGAGCAAAAACTAGGTATTAACGGTGAAAACATGGTGTACTTAGATCTTTCTCATAAAGATCCGAAAGAACTAGATATTAAACTTGGTGGAATTATTGAAATCTATGAGAAATTTACAGGTGATGATCCTCGTAAACTACCAATGAAAATCTTCCCAGCAGTTCACTATTCAATGGGCGGATTATGGGTTGATTATAAGCAAATGACAAGTATTCCAGGTTTATTTGCAGCGGGTGAGTGTGATTATTCTATGCACGGTGGTAACCGCCTTGGTGCGAACTCATTATTATCAGCAATTTACGGTGGTATGGTAGCAGGACCGAACGCAATTGAGTATATGAAAGGTCTTTCTAAATCATCTGATGCTGTTTCATCTACTGTATATGAGCAAAATGAATTAATCGAAACAGAGAAATTTAACAATATTTTAATGCTTGATGGTAACGAAAATGCATATGTTCTTCATAAAGAGCTTGGAGAATGGATGACAGATAACGTTACAGTAGTTCGTGAAAATAAAAAGTTACTAGAAACTGATGCGAAAATTGAAGAGTTAATGGCGCGTTACAAACACATTAACATTAACGATACAGCAAGATGGAGTAACCAGGGTGCTTCATTTACACGCCAACTTGCAAATATGTTCGAGTTAGCACGTGTTATTACAATTGGCGCATATAACCGTAATGAAAGCCGCGGAGCGCATTACAAACCAGAATTCCCAAATCGTGATGATGCAAACTTCTTAAAAACTACGATGGCGAAATTTGAGGGAGAAGGAAAGGCACCAGCATTCCATTACGAAGAAGTGGATGTTTCATTAATTAAACCACGTAAACGTGACTATTCCTCAAAACATGATGTAGCTGCTAAGGGTGAAGAGAAGGGGGATAAGCAACATGTCTGAGAAAACAATCCGCCTCATCATTACGAGACAAGATGGACCAGATGCACAAGAGTTTGATCAAGAGTTTGAAATTCCATATCGTCCAAATATGAACATTATTTCGGCACTGATGGAAATTCGTCGTAATCCTGTTGATTCAAAAGGAAACCAGACGACTCCGATTGCATGGGATATGAACTGTTTAGAAGAAGTATGTGGTGCTTGTTCGATGGTGATTAACGGAAAACCACGTCAATCATGTACAGCTCTTATTGACCAGTTAGAGCAACCAATTCGCTTAAAGCCGATGAAGACATTCCCGATTGTACGTGATTTACAAGTTGACCGTAGCCGTATGTTTAACGCGTTAAAACGGGTTAAAGCTTGGATTCCAATCGACGGTACGTACGACCTAGGGCCAGGTCCAAGAATGCCAGAGAAAAAGCGTCAATGGGCATATGAACTTTCGAAATGTATGACATGTGGTGTTTGCTTAGAGTCATGTCCGAACGTAAACAGTAAGTCTGACTTTATTGGACCAGCACCGCTTTCACAAGCGCGTTTATTTAACTCGCATCCAACTGGTGAAATGCATAAAGCAGATCGCTTACGTGCAATTATGGGTGATGGAGGACTTGCAAACTGTGGTAACTCTCAAAACTGTGTGCAATCATGTCCGAAAGGTATTCCATTAACAACTTCAATTGCAGCATTAAACCGTGATACAACAATTCAATCGTTCAAAGATTTCTTTGGTAGCGACAATAACTATTAATAAACATTGCCTCTTCTTGTTGAAGAGGCAATGTTTATAAGTTTATTTTTCTGTTTATTCTGTTTATTTTAAGGGTGAAAAGGAGAGGGAACGATGAAGAGAATTTCTTATATTGAAGACTTTGAGCAATGGGAAAGTGGTTTTTCATTTTATAATCCTGTCAAAGTTCGTTTTGGTGAAGTAGATATGTTTGGACATGTAAATAATGTCGTTGCTTTTACATATTTTGAAGAAGCTCGTATCGCATTATTTAAAGAACTTGGATTTATGCAAGAATGGACACATGAATCATCAGAAACGATGATCGTTGTTGCAGATTTACAATGTAATTTCATTAAGCAAATTTATTTTGATGAACAGTTGAAGGTATATGTAAAGGCAGAGACGGTTGGGAATTCTTCTTTAGATTTACACTATATGGTCAAAAATGCAGAAGGAGAAGTTTGTTTAGTTGGACGCGGTATGATGGTGCAAGCATCGAAAAAAACTGGAAGAGGCGAACCGTGGCCGGAGGAATGGAAAAAATTGCTGATATAATAGAATAAAAGAAAAATAAGAGAGCGATTCGCTCTCTTATTTTTTGTCCTCCATCGCCTCTTCTAATGTTAGATGGTGTTTATATATGTATGCGGCATATGGATTGCCGACGTAGCGTAAGTGCCACGGTTCGTATGAATACTCTGTTGTCTTTGTTTTATCCTCTAAATAACGAATGACAAATCCGAACTCATGGGCATGTTCTGCAACCCATTTTCCTTCTGCTGTCTCTCCGAAGATTGGTTCTAATTGGAATTTAGCAGATTTTGAGCTAATATCCATTGCTAGACCAGTTTGATGCTCACTTGTTCCAGGAATTGCACTTACCGAATCAGCTTCAGCTTTTCCTTGGCGCTTAATATATGTGTTATGTAATGACTGTTGGCGTTTGTAAGAACGGTAACCTGAAACTGCTGTAAGTTCTAAACCTTCTTCTTTTGCTGCTTGGAACATCTGCTCAAGAGCGTCTGCAGCATCTTTACGAAGTAATGTTTTCTCTTTATCTTTTGGACTAGTAAATGGTACGTTCGGTTTCGTCAAATCTTCTGGAATGTACCCATCTGGTAATTTACGATGTTTATTGACTAATACAAGAGCAGAATCTGGGTTTGTTACAACGGAAAATTTATCATTTAGTTTCTTTGCATTAGGATTAGCTTTTGGAAAAGCAGGGATTTCTTCTTTTGGATGGTTACTATGCTTTTGACTTTCGACAGCTTTCGCCTCGTTTTGCAGTGGTGATTTAGAACCAAAGTAAGCGAAAGATGTGATACCGATTACAATAGTAGCGGCAGAAATAATTATTATCTTTTTCATGATACCTTGTAATCACTGTCCTTTCTTAATAAAATATGTATCGGTTTTATTATAAGTCTAGCTTATTGAAAAAGAAATATAAGAGTCGTAACGTAATAGAAATGCAAAGAAAATGTCAGAAAATGTAGTATTTTTTCATATAATTCATTTCTTATCTTTCATGAAATCCATTTTTTATGTAATATATACATATAAGAAGATGTAGCGATTATCGAGAATAAAAGACTTCTTGTATAGACTAGGAGTGAATGGGAATGGATTTTGCAACAATTATTGGAATCATTTTAGGAGTATTAGCGGTAGTCGTAGGGATGGTCGTCAAGGGCGCTGACATAACAGCCTTACTAAATCCTGCCGCAGCACTAATTATTTTCGTCGGTACATTTGCTGCAGTGTGTATTGCATTTCCGATGAATCAACTAAAAAGAGTTCCAAAATTATTTAAAGTTCTTTTTGGTTCAAATAAAAAAGATTTAAGTTATGAACAATTGCTAGAATTATTTGTTCATTGGACATCTGAGAGTAGAAAATACGGTATTTTGTCTTTAGAGCAACAATTAGATGAAATTGAAGATGAATTTCTTTTGCTTGGTATGAAATTTGTTATTGATGGTGTATCTGCAGAGGATTTAGAACAAATTTTAGAAGCCGAATTAGAAGCGATTGAAGAGAGACATGCAAAAGGGGCTGCTATTTTCTCGCAAGCTGGTACATATGCACCTACACTAGGGGTTTTAGGTGCTGTTATTGGTCTAGTAGCTGCACTTGGAAATTTAACTGATATTGAAAAGCTAGGGCATGCTATTTCAGGTGCGTTTATTGCAACGATTTTCGGTATTTTTTCAGGTTACGTATTATGGCATCCGTTTGCAAATAAATTAAAGCAAAAGTCTGCTGCTGAATTAGAGAAGAAACGTTTAATTATTGATTGTTTATTAATGTTACAAGAAGGTACATATCCGTTTATTATGAAGAACCGCATTTTAGGTGCACTTTCTGCAACTGAGCGTAAAAAGCTAGAAAAAGGAGCAGAAAAAAATGCGGAGTAAGAAAAATAGAAGAGGTAAAAAGAAAAAACATGATGAGCATATCGATGAAACTTGGTTAATTCCATATTCTGATATGTTAACGTTGTTATTTGCATTGTTCATCGTATTATTCGCAATGAGTAGTATAGATGCTGCGAAGTTTAAACAGATGGCAGTTGCTTTTCGAAGTGAGTTAGCCGGTGGAACAGGAAATAAAGAATTTTTAAGCGATCAAAAACCAAATGAGGAAAAAGAATTATCAGCAAATAGCCTTGAGGCAGAACAAGCAAAAAAACAAGCGGAAGATAGAGCTAAAGAAAAAAAAGAAATGGATGAGTTGAAAGCATTACAAAAAAAGATTGATCAATATATTAATGAGAAACAAATATCCTCTTCTTTTCAAACTAAGTTAACTGAAAAAGGATTAATGTTAACGATATTAGAAAATGTACTATTTGATTCAGGGAAAGCAGATGTGAAGTTGGAATCGTTAGGGATTGCAAAAGAGATGTCTAACCTACTTGTTTCAGCATCACCTCGTGAAATTACAGTGTCGGGTCATACAGATACGGTTCCTATCGCAAATGCTCAGTTTGCATCAAACTGGGAGTTAAGTACACAGCGTGCAGTTAATTTTATGCAGGTGTTACTCCAAAATAAAGAATTGCAACCAGAAAAATTTAGTGCAGTTGGTTATGGAGAATACCGTTCAATTGCACCAAATGATACGCCAGAAGGAAAAGCGAAAAATAGACGTGTAGAAGTATTTATTTTACCTTTAACAAGAAATATGCAATAAAAGAGGATGGCGAAGGCCATCCTCTTTGTTATTTTGCATCAAATGATTTTAAATTGTCACGACGGATTTTGTCTTTTTCTGCATCTGATTTTTTGAAATTATAGTCATATAGAGCACCTTCCCAATCACCGTACATTGGATTAGGGAAAATGATGAATTTCTCACCAAATTGTGCTTTTGATTCTGCTACTGTTTCATTACGATCTTTCACAGATTTTCCATCAAAACCAGTGAAATCAGATAAGTTGTCACCGAAGAATAGGACGATGTCATGTGTTTGAGAAACAAGTTCACGACGCTTTTCTTTCCCTTTTTCTTTCGGGTCTTGTAGTAATATATGTTCTTTCGTCGCTTGAGGAGCACCTACGCGCTCAAGGTTTTTAATTGTTGCATCTAGTTGATTTGTTTTACGATTTGAGATGTAGTAAATATCTACACCTTTAGACTCTGTATATTTTAAGAAATCAATAGCGCCTGGAAGAGCTTCAGCTTCAGCCTTATTAATCCAATCGTCCCATTTATAAGGATAGCCTTTTCCTGTTTTTACGCTCATTGCTTGATGGGGACTGTTATCTAAAACAGTTTCATCTAGATCAAGTACGATAGCAGGTTTTTTTTCTGTCCCTTTTGCAAGAGCTGCATCAAGCTTTAATTGACCAATATTGTAGCCTTGGTAGTAAAGTGCTTTCGTTTCGCCAGCTGTTTGATACCATAAATCGGCCATCAATTGCTGGTCTGTTAATTGTACTTTCTCTTCTTTTGCCACTGTTTTCTCAGCTGTTCCTGAACATGCTACAAGCGATGTGGAAAGAACGGCCACAGATAATAAAGTGGTAATGCCCCTTTTCATCTTCATATGTATCCTCCTTGATGTTAGAAAATCATCTTATATTATATATTAAAATATAAAAATTTTTTTATGAACATTTGCATATTGTCTTTTATATATATAGTAGTATGTCCTATATTAGAAAGATGGGAAAAATAACAAAAAGTGATTTGACGTGTTTTATTGTCGAAATGACAATTATAATTGACAAATATATCTTTGTTATTTACAATTTTAACTAAATAAAACAAATGGTGGATGGGGGATCATGATACGTATAAAAGATTGAAATATAGTACTATATTTTATTTCGAACAATCATAGTCTTTAATAGAGAGTACGAATGATACTAAAGGGGAGGCTTTATACATTGAGTTTACAAATTCAAAACTTAACAAAAATATTCGGAGAATCTAAAGCGGTTAATGGTTTGCAAATCTCGTTACCGAAAGGTGAAGTGTTAGGGTTACTTGGCCGAAATGGTGCAGGGAAAACAACGACAATTAAAATGTTACTAGGTTTATTAACGCCAAATGAAGGTTCTATTACGTGGGATGGAAAATCATTTGGTGATAGCGGGGTAACAATTGGATATTTACCAGAAGAAAGAGGCTTATATACAAAAAGTAGAGTAATAGACCAGTTGCGATATTTTGGTAGATTAGAAGGAATGACGAAAAAAGAAGTAGATTTTGCAATTGATCACTGGTTAGAGCGCTTAGCAATCCCAGAATATAAATTCAAAACAGCAGGAGAACTTTCGAAAGGGAACCAGCAAAAAATTCAATTGATTGCTGCTCTTCTTCATGATCCAGAACTTCTTATTTTGGATGAACCATTTAGCGGACTTGATCCAGTTAATGCTGGAATGTTGGCTAGTATTATTGGAGAACAAGTACAGAGCGGAAAGACAATTATTTTATCTAGTCACCGTATGGAGCAAGTAGAGGCTTTTTGCCAACATGTATGTATTTTGAAAAAAGGTGAAGCAGTCGTAGAAGGACAATTAAGTGATATTAAGAAAGAATACGGTTTTCGTAATTTAACAATCGAAGATACAAAAGAGAATGAAAAAGGATTAGAAGCTATACATGTTTCATATGAAAAACAACAAGGCCTTCTTTATGTGAAAGTACAAGATGATGCAGAAGCTCTAAAGATTTTGCAACAATTGCAAGAACAAGGTGTTGGTTTACGACAATTTAAAATGTTAGAGCCGACGTTAAACGAAATCTTTGTAGAGAGGGCGAAATAAAGATGCGTAAATTTTCTCATGTATTTTCATTTTATTTTAAAGAAGCATTTTTATCTAAAAAATCATTAATTACGAGTGCGATTTTATTTTTAGTTGTGTTTGGGATTTTTGCATTTAATCATTTTACTTCAGGCGATGATAAAAATAAGGATAAAGATAAAATTGCAGTTGTAGTAGAGAGCTCCACATACAAAGTACAAAAAGAAGAGCTAAATAAGCTATTGCCATCAGCAAAAATAACGGTTGGTTCAAAGGATGATTTTGATAAACTGCATAAGCAAGTAGAAGAAGGCGATTTAGATGGTCTATTCCATGTGACGGAAAAGGATGGGACTCCAGCAGTTACATATATGTATAATGGATTTCCAAGCCAAGCAACTTCTGCGATTATGGCGGGTTATTTAAAACAACAATATACGAAGGTGACGATTGCAAAAAATAATGTTTCACCAGAAATTGCGCAGCAATTACAAGCAGAAATTCAAGTGAAGCAAGAAGCGATAAAAGATCGTACATCTTCTTTCGGAATTGCATATTTCTTTACATTTGCTTTGTATATGTTTATTGTAGCTTTCGGAAATACAATCGCAATGAATATTGCATCTGAAAAGGCGTCACGTGTAATGGAAGTAATGCTTCCGAAAGTAAAGCCTCTTACGATGATGTATGCGAAAATTTTGGCGGTTGTTTCAACGGCGTTATTACAACTTGTAATATTGGCGTGTGGTTACCTTATTCCTTATTTGTTAGGTTGGGTCGATTTAGAAAGTGCTTCATTACTTGGTGTTCCAATTGACTTTACAAAATTAGATGCAAAGGTTATAAGTATGTTTCTTGTTTATTTCATTACGGGGTATTTACTTTATGCGATGATGTACGCTGCGGCTGGAGCTGTTGTGTCTAAGACAGAGGATTTACAAGCTGTATCTTTCCCGATAATGATTTTGATCATGGCTGCATTCTTCATTAGTATTAAATCATTAAGTGATCCAAATAGTACTATTGTTGTTGTAAGTTCGTATGTTCCGTTTTTCACACCGATGGTCACCTTCTCGCGGATTGTAGCCGGTGAAGCAGGTATGCTAGAGATTACGATAACATTAGTAGTTTTATTGGCGACGATTGGTATATTAAATGCGATTACAAGCCGTATCTATGTAAACGGTGTAATGAATTACTCTGATAAAGTGAAGTTTAAAGATTTAGCGAAATTTATAAAGCGTCAATAATAGAGAAAAGCATGGTTTTCTAATGGAATCATGCTTTTTCTTTATGTATAAATTGAAAATAGTATATAATGATAAGAGTCGTCTTTTAATAGAATGAATAAAAAGGAGGGTGTGCAGATGGGAATTAGTAGTCGTTTTACAGTAGGTGTTCATATGTTAACGTTACTTGCAATAGATCGAAACTCTCGCTGTACCTCTGAATGGATTGCTGGTAGTGTGAATACAAATCCAGTTGTGATTCGTCGCATTACAGGAATGTTGAAGAGAGCAGGACTTGTTGATGTACAAGCTGGTAAAGGTGGTACGACACTTGCTCGTGATTTAGATGAAATTACATTACTTGATGTATATAAAGCTGTGGAAGTTGTAGAAGAAGGACATCTATTTTCTTTCCATGAAAATCCCAACATTGAATGTCCAGTAGGAGCTAATATTCAATCGGTATTAGAGATTATTTTAATACAATCGCAAGAAGCGATGGAAAACGTACTTGCAAATGTAACGGTGCAGCAATTAGTTACAAATTTAAAGTCGAAAATTAAAGAATAAAAAAAAGCGAGCTTCCTCATGATGAGGGCTCGCTTTTTTTATTCGGAAATATTGAAAGTTCTATTTTTCCGTATTTAAAATAAACTTTCCTACAACAGCTGCTACGATACCACCAAAAATTGGGGCAACGATGAACACCCATAGTTGAGAAATTGCTTCTCCGCCAGCGAATAGAGCTGGTGCGATACTACGAGCTGGGTTAACAGATGTTCCAGTTAATGGAATACCTAATAAGTGAATTAATACTAATGTGAAACCAATTACTAGTCCAGCTAAAGAAGAACTTCCCTTTTTACCTGTTACAGCAACGATAACTAAAACAAATACGAAAGTTAAAATGAATTCAACTAAAAATGCTCCAGATAAACCAAGAGTCCCAAAACTATTTTGTCCTAAATTATCTAAAGGTGTTTTAGCAGATCGTAAAATTGTTACTAACGTTGCGGTTCCTAATAAACCACCTAAAATTTGAGCTAATAAATAATAGCTAAGTTCCATAGCGTTCATTCTTTTGTTGATGAACATAGCGATTGATACTGCTGGGTTAATATGACATCCAGAAATTGTTCCAATGCTATATGCCATAGCCACGATAGATAATCCGAAAGCCATAGCGATACCTAATGTTCCAATTCCTTCAATTCCGCCACCAATGACAGCTACTCCAGTTCCGAATAATACAAGTACAAATGTACCAATAAATTCAGCAATTGCTTTTTTTAACATAATTTACCTCCTATTAATGCACATGAAACGTATTATAACATAGGTTTTAGTATAAACAGCTAATGAAATACTATTCTGATAAGGCGAAATAGGGAGATAATAAAAATAGATATGGTTCTATGAAGAAGAACCATATCTATTTTTATGCTGATTTTTTTTGTTTAATGACTGGAACAGAACGGTTTAAAACACTATTTACGATCATTCCTAGCATGATAATAATCATCCCAATCAGTGACAGCCCGCTAGGGAATGAACCATTTAAGAAAATAATCTCACCAAGCACAGTGAAGACCATCGTTCCAGCTTGTGTTGCTTCAACAGCTCCAAGTAAAGCAAGATTGTCTTTTGCTAAGTCAGTAGCAAAGAAAAATGTCATCGTCGCAATAACTCCGGAACATAATGCTAACAAAAATCCTTGCATCATTTGACTTGATGATGGAATACCGGTAGTGGAAAATCCGTATATACCAAGTAGGATTGTAATAGGGAGACTTCCGATTGCCATTCCTAATACACGTTGGAATGTATCAAGACGCCCGCCAACAAGTTCCATCATTTTTCGGTTACCGAAGGGATATAAGAAAGCTGCTAAAACGACAGGTAAAAAACCAGAAATGAATTGAGTCATTGTAATATGACCGGCTTCAGTAGCTTGCATACAAAGTACACCAAGTAAAATAAATAAAGCGACGTATAAACTGCGTAGTGGAATTTTTCCACGTACAAGTTTTGTACCTGATTTTGTTTCTATTTTAATGAAGAATAATGGCGATAAAAGTAAACCTGCTAATATCGTAACTTGCCAAGTTCCAGCAACGAGCCAAGCTGGAGAAAAAACAGCTGCGAAACTTAATAAAGAATAGAAGCCGATGCCAGCGACCGAGCCCCACCCGATCCATACAAATGGATGTTTTTTTAATTCTGCCCATAAAACTCCTAAGTTTTTGCGAAATAAAACGATAAGGAATAAAATAGGGAGAGCGAATAGAAAACGGAAGGAAGCAGTCCAAGCCCAGCTTGTTCCAGATACATTCATTGCTCTGTTAATAATAAAGGTTGCAGAAAAAAAGGCCGATGATAAAAGACCTAGTAATATTGCGCGCATGAAGTATGGCACTCCTTTCGGAATTGAGTATTTATGTATAGTATAATATACTTAAAGATAATAAAAGTAAACTATTCTATATTTTAAGGTGGTTTTTATATATGAAAGAAAATGAAGATATGCAAACGAAAGAAGTAATTCAGCAAGTAGGTCAGCTATTAAGACAAATTCGAAATGAACAAAAATTAAGTTTAGAAGAATTAGCCCAAAAAACAGGGGTTAGTAAATTAACATTAGGGAAAATTGAGAGAGGCGAAACGAATCCAACGTTAGCTGTCATTTGGAAAATAACGAAAGGGTTATCGATTCCTTTATCGAGATTAATGGTTGTTGGAGAACCTGTAGCTGTTGCGCGCTGCGGAGAAGGATTTGCAGTAGATGTAGGACAAGCATGGCATTTAGAAACGATGTTCCGTTACACGAAAGAAACAGGGATGGAAATGCACCGTGCTTGTTTAAGAGCGAATAGTATATATGAACCGGAAGCTCATCATGAAGGAGCAATTGAGCTGGTAACAGTAATGAAAGGGAAAGTTTCTATTCAAGTTGAGAATGACGTATATGTGCTAAATGAGTTTGACTCCATTCAGTTTGAAGCTAATAAGAAACATAGTTATAAAAATGAAGAGGATGAAGTAGCGGTATTACATTTAACGATGAAATATTCTTCATGAAAAAATCCCCTATAGAAAAATCTATAGGGGATTTTTTATACGCTATGCTCAAATATATGAAAGAATGTTATTAGTAAGAGCGTGGCATAAGTAATAAACAAATAAAATAAACTAAAAACCCCGTCCCAAAACATAAAATAGCAATGACCCAAAGTATGCGAATGAGAGTAGAGCTAATATCAAAATATTCTCCTAAACCACCGCATATACCAAATAACATTTTATCAGTTTCGGATTTATATAACCTCTTCGACATATTATGATCCTCTCCTTTTTATATCACCGCTGTTATGTATGAGTGATACAGTGTACTTTTATTCTATATGGAAATTTATCCCGCATTAACGGGCAGTAAAACTCCCACCTCAAAATTCGGCTGAAGCAAAGAAGTTAGGTGGGAGATCAACTGCCCGTAAACGCCCGATTGGTGAAGGCTAATAATCAGTGGGGGATGACCCCCCCCACTGATTATAGTTTCACTTTATGAGAAGACCATTAGGTTATATTACATTTTTTTGTGAAAGGACAATACAGTGGATTAATTGTCTTAATTTTCAGTTGGTATTAAAATGAAAATGAGGGTGTGACGTATTTTCTAATATAAGGTGGGGAAATGGTAATGACATTATATTGGTTGACTAATGTAAAGCTTGAAACAGGTTATACATATGAAGAAGCGAAAATTTCACAAACGGAAACTGAGATATGCAGTCTTCTTATTGAAGATGGGCGAATTAAAAGAATTATATCGAGAATCGCCCAAGAGGAAGGAACGTTAACTTTTGATGCTAATCGTTTATTAGTTTTACCAGCTTTTGAAGAGATGCATATTCATATTGATAAAACATATTATAGTGGGCCTTGGAAAGCTTGTATGCCAGCAGAAAATATTTTTACACGTTTTAATGAAGAAAAAAGGATTTTACCAAAGCAATTAGCAACTGCTCAAGACAGGGCGGAAAATATGCTAGAGTTATTGCTTCGAAATGGCGCAACAAATATTAGAACGCATTGTAATGTGGATCCGGTTATTGGACTTCGTAATTTAGAGGCAACGTTAGCGGCTTTAGGAACATATAAAGATCGGTTGTCTGGTAGAATAGTTGCATTTCCGCAACATGGATTATTGCGAAGTAATTCTATGCAACTTGTGAAAGATGCGATGCGTATGGGCGCACAATTAGTTGGCGGAGTGGACCCAGCTACAGTAGATAATGATATTGAAAAATCATTACATACGATTATGGACATTGCGGTAGAATTTAATGCGGATGTTGATATTCATTTGCACGATGCGAATAATCTTGGAACGTTTACAATGAAGAGATTAGCAAGTCTAACGGAAGAAGCAGGATGGCAAGGTCGTGTAACAATTAGTCATGCGCTTGGACTTGGTGGTGTTACTGATAAAGAAGCTGAAGAAGTGGCAGAAAGACTAGCAGCATTAAAGATTGATATCACTTCAACCGTTCCAATCGGTAAACAAGTAATCCCAATTCCATTATTAGATCGAAAAGGAGTTAAAGTTTCATTAGGAAATGATAGTATTACAGATCATTGGTCTCCGTTTGGCACAGGTGATATGCTTCAAAAGGCAAATCGATTGGCAGAACGATTTGGTTGGAGTGATGAAAGGTCTTTAGGGAAAGCTCTTCGTTTTATTACTGGAGGGAAAGAAACGTTAAATAATGAAGGGAAACGAGTGTGGCCGAATGTAGGGGATGAGGCAAGTTTTGTTTTAACGAATGCAACATGCGCCGCGGAAGCAGTGGCTCGTCAAACAGAGAAGCGTGTAGTTATGTATAAAGGGAATGTTGTTATAGGGGATTTAAATCAAGTGAAATCTGATAATCTTGTATAGAGGGATCGTTTAGATGTTTTGAGAAGGGTTCTAATTGTGAAAATAGAACCCTTCTTTGTTATTTAGTAGAAACACGGAAGTACTATACTTCCTTATAAGGAAGCAAGAAGGGATGAAAAGTTTGGACAATCAACATAATCAAAATCATATTATGGGAACTTTGCAATGGTTTATTTTTTTATTAGCAAACTCAATCGCGCTACCAATTGTCGTTGGCGGATTATTTCATCTTACGACGGAAGAAGTATTTTATTTAATGCAGCGTACGTTTTTCGTAGTTGGTATATCTTCTTTTTTACAAGGATGGCTTGGACATAAGCTTCCGATTGCGGATGGACCAGCTGGATCTTGGGTTGGTGTATTTACCGTGCTTGCTTATGCAACTGTAGGGCAGGATCAATTACATAGTACATTGCAAATTTTAGAATTAGGAATGATGGTTGCGGGAGTTGTTTTAATAGGGCTAGGAGTAACGGGAGTTATCGGGCGTATTTTATTTTTATTTACGCCGCTCGTGACAGGGACGTTCTTACTTTTATTATGTTTACAATTAAGTGGTGTATTTTTAAAAGGAATGCTAGGAATTACAGCTACTGTTTCTCAAATTGATGGATTTACAGCATTAATTGCTTTTGGCATATTTTTATTCGTAGTCATACTCTCCAACTTCGGAAAAGGGTTTGTTAAAAGTTATGCGGTTTTAATGGGGTTAATTAGTGGCTGGATTATTTTTCTCATTGCAGGAAAAGTGACGATCCCATCTCAAGTAACTCATTTTGTGCAACTTCCACATATATTCGCGTGGGGAATTCCAAAATGGAATACAGGTATGGCTGTATCAAGTTTCGTTATGGTATGTATTTTAGTTTCAAATACAGTGGCAGCTATTATAGCAATCAATCAAGCTACGATTCATAAAGCGACTATTGAACAAAAACAGTTGAGAAATGGTACGTGGGTCGGAGGGATTTCGCATATGATTTCCTCTTTGTTTTCAACTGTAGGTGTCGTTCCACTACCAGCAACGGCAGGTTTCATACGTTTAACAAATCAAAAGTACATGCGTTCATTCTTATTTGCATGTGTACTATTAGTCGGTATGTCGCTGTTTCCAAGTATTATCCGCTACTTAGCCTCTCTGCCATCCGCGGTCGCATCTGCGGTTTTAATGGCTTCGTTCGTGCAGCTTATTGGAATTGGATTTCATAATATAAAACAAGTACCACTTAGCGAAAGGAATGTAACGATTTTAGGAGTTGCTATATTATTTGGAAGTGGTGTTATGTTTTTGCCGTCTGGAGCACTCCAATCCTTGCCGTCTGTGATGCAATATATATTCGGAAATGGTTTGTTCGTAGGTACAGTTGTCAGCATATTACTAGAACAAATATGGCGTACTGAAAAGTAAGTGGATAAAAAGGGTGTACGCACTGTATAAAAGTCTAAAATAACATAAGAAATAAAGCCCATTTTCATTCACCACCTGCACATTTCGTTCATACAATATCTTGACTAAATAAACACCCAACTTACACATATACAGCTCTGGCTTAAGCAAGGAGGGTTATACCAGTTGAAGGAAAAAGCGTATCAATCTAAACCGTTACTCACAAAGAGAGAAAGAGAAGTATTTGAATTACTGGTTCAAGATAAAACGACGAAGGAAATTGCAGGTGAACTGTTTATAAGTGAAAAAACAGTACGTAATCACATCTCAAACGCAATGCAAAAGCTAGGGGTTAAAGGACGTTCACAAGCAGTTGTTGAGCTTCTTCGTATGGGAGAGCTAGAACTATAAGAAAGCAGCCGACTTTTATACAAAAGGTCGGCTATTTTTCTGTTTGTTTCATGCTACATATGAATGATAAGGATGCTTCATACATAAATAGGTAGTAAGGGAGGGGATATGTTGAAAAGGGTATTATTAGTTTCAACAAGCGCTCATGATTTGAATGGACACCCGACTGGTTTGTGGCTGGAAGAGCTCGCAGCTCCTTATCATTTATTTAAAAAAGCTAAGTTCGATGTTGATATTGTGTCGATAAAAGGCGGGAGAGTACCAATTGATAGAGTGTCTATTCCGAATGGCATACCTCGTGAATTTAAGCATGTCGCTTCTTTATTGCAAAATACGAAGCCGATTTCGAAGGTTCGTTTTTCAGATTATGATGCAGTTTTATTTGGTGGTGGGCACGGGGCTATTGTAGATTTTCCTGGTAATCCATATGTAGCGAATTTGATTGTGAGTATGTATAACAATAACCGGATCGTAGCGGCTGTTTGTCACGGGGTAAGTTCTTTAGTTGGTGTGAAAAATAAAGATGGCTCGTTTTTTGTTGCCGGTAAGCGTATAACAGGTTATACAAACGATGAAGAAAAAGCTGTACATTTAGAAAATCGAGTTCCGTTTTTGCTAGAAAGTAAGTTGAAAGAAGAAGGGGCATTATTTTATGTAGCACCTAATTTCACGCCGCATGTTGTAGTAGATGGGCGTTTGATTACAGGGCAGAATCCGCAGTCTAGTGTGGGAATAAGTAAGGCTATAAAAAGAGTTGTAAATAAATTATAGAAAAGGTGCCCGCTACTAACAAAGGTAGCGGGTACTTTTTATGTATAGCGTAGATTGAAATTGTAATAAACTAAAAAGACGTAATGAGTATAATAACTTCATTTATAAAGATTCATGAATTTGCTATACTATTTTGTATGAACAAAAGGGGAGGCTCTTTTAAATGAGAAAAGTAGCGTGTGCAAATACTTATATTAATAAAATAAAGCCCGTTATTCGAAAGACGAGTTTTAGCCAATTAAAAATAGATGAAATTGCGAAATATATGGATATTAGTAAAGCTACTTTATATAAACGTTTTTCTTCGAAAGATGAGATTATTGAGGCAGTAGTAGAGGATTTTATAAACTATCTTCTTGAAGGAGATGCGGATAATCAAGATGAAAGTATGTCGTTTGCAGAACGTTTCCAAAAGACGTTTATCCATTCTTTAAAATGTGTGACGTATATTTCGGATGTCTTTTTACAAGATTTGAAAGAAGCGTATCCGCATTTGTCGGATCAATTAGTCGCTGCACAACAAAATCGCAATCGTAATTTGCAAATGTTTTTTGAATCGGGTATGGAACAAGGTTACTTTAATAAAATGAATGCGCAACTATTTATGGTGCAAGATGATGTGATGTTAAGACGCATTATAGATCATACTTTTTGCATTCAGTACGATATTACGTTAAAGCAAGCGATACTTGATTTCTACAATTTGAAGAAATACCAACTGTTTAAACCGGAATTTTTAGATGTAGTTGATGATTCTGAAATTGAAAAAGAAATTATAGCTAATCTACAAATGATTTCGTAAAAAAAGCAGATTTCCCTTACTAGAGGGAAATCTGCTTTTTTAGTACATATTATTTTTGCAACTGTTTTAATACTAATTCAGCTACTGGACCACCTGAAGCAGGGTTTTGACCAGTAATTACACAATTATCTTCTACAGCGTAAGCTTCCCAAGGTTGCGCAGCTTTTTCGTAAAGTCCCCCATATTTAACGAGTTCATCTTCTGTTAAAAATGGAACGAATTGATCTAATTCAGCTAGTTTCTCTTCTTCATTTGAGAATCCTGTTACTTTTTTATCGTTAATTAAACGATCCCCGTTACTTAATGTGATATGGAATAAACCAGCAGCTCCGTGACAAACAGAGGAAACAATTCCGCCATTTTCATAAATGTTGCGGCTAATAGTTTGAAGTTCTTTGTTTTCTGGGAAGTCCCAAATAACTCCGTGACCACCCGCGTAATAAATAACAGCGTAGTCTTCTTGATTCACTTCACTCGGTTTCATTGTAGAACCGAGACGATTCATAAATTCTTTCTTTTGATACCATTCCCAATCAATGCTCTCCGCCATCGCTAAACTATGCGGATCAATCGGTGTATAGCCGCCTTGTGGACTGACATAATCTACTTCGTAACCAGCTTCTTCTACTTTTTTAACGAAATGGACAGCTTCACCAAGCCAAAGCCCGGTAGCTCTATTTAAATTTGGGTATTTTTCTACGCTCGTTAATACAACTAACATTTTTTTCTTCATCATAATCCTCCTGTAATGTTTCTTCTATATAAAAGTTCTTTATTTACTTGATTGTATTAAGTTAGAAATTGCAAATTTGAATAACCATGTCAGTCCCCCTTATACCGGATTCGAAATTAGTGTATAACAACTTTTGGACAAAGCAAACTAAAAACACTAAATTAGTTTACTTTGTATGTTTTTCGTTGACAAACTGTAATGCTGAAACTATGATAGTTCCATGAATATCGAACAACATAATGTTACGTTTCGAATTCAATTTGTCGCGCGATAAATTTATACATTTGATGAAGTTGTTTAGTAGTGATAGAGGAGCTAAATAACTTTATTTTTCATTTACAGTTACTACAATCAGAAGAGGTGTTACGCATGGGGAAAGATATAAGTAACCATTCAAAATGGTTTGTTTTCACATTATGTTTTATCGTTTTATTAGGACCGATGAATGCGGTTTTATTTAATGTAGCGTTAGAGGATATTGCTAATGATTTATCTATTAGTCAATCGAAAGTAAGTTGGGTTGTAGTAGGTTATTCCTTAGTTGTCGGTATTGGTTCGATGATATATGGGAAGTTGGCTGATCGTTATAGCGTAAAAAAACTATTGATTATTTCAATTATCATATTTGTAGCGGGTTCTATTATTGGATTTATGAATCAATCTTATGCGATTACCATTCTTGCAAGATTAGTGCAGGCGAGTGGGGGCGCGGCGTTTATTGCGCTTAGTATGATTGCAGTGGCAAAATTAGTTGCTCCTGCTAAGAAGCCTGGTGCATTAGCGATGATTAGTTCTTCTATTGCATTAGCAATAGGCATTGGTCCTTTAGTTGGCGGGGCTATTACAAATACATTAGGGTGGCCATATTTATTTTTATTTATGGCTATTTCAGTAGTTGGGATTTTCTTGCTTATAAAATTTATGCCAGAGGAAGCGCAGCATACGGATGAAGCGTTTCATTTTGATTACATTGGAGCGGTGTTATTATTTGCATTCATTACGACTGTTTTATTAGGTGTCAATATTAATAGTTGGCTATTTGTGTTATCGATAGCTTTCTTATTTTTATTCACGGTTCGTATGAAGAACGCGGAGCATCCATTTATTGATATTGAGTTATTTTCGAACAAACCATTTCTTCGTTTAATAGCGGTCGGGTTTATAATTAATGTGGCGTTATGTGCTAGTCTATTATTATTGCCATCACTGTTAGGAAGAGTGCACGGATTGTCGCCATTCGTTATCGGAATTGCATTGTTTGTTGCATCACTCTTTGGTATTGTATCTAGTTTTATTACGGGGAAGATTGTCCCTTCGTTTGGAAATGTGAATATGATTTATGTAGCGTCTGTCATTATGATCGTTGGCTTTTTAATTTTAGGGCTTATTCCGAACGGGAACTTAATCATTATTTTAGTGGCAGTTATTTTAACATTTATGAGTTATTCAGCTATTCAAGTATCATTAAACACATTTATACCGAAAACATTACATCCAGCTAAAGTTGGAGTCGGTCTTGGTTTATATAATTTAATTAACTTTTTCGGTATGGCATTTGGACCAGCTGTAGCGAGCAAAGTTATGGAATCTACAAATAGTTATCGTTTGAATTTTATTTTAATCATCATTTTAATTTCTGCTCATTTCTTCTTATTAATAGGAATGTCTTCTTTCCGAAAAAAGATGGAGCAATAAAGTGAAACTTTAATTAGTGGGGGGCATCCCCCACTAATTATTAGCCCCCACCAATCGGGCTTTTACGGGTAGCACGATCCCCTATATAACTTCTTTGCTTTCGCTGAATTTTGAGGTGGGGGTCTTACTGTCCGGCAAAGAGTGGGGTAAATGCGTATTTTATATAGAAGAAACCGACTTTCATATAGAAGGTCGGTTATTTTTCTGTCTTGCAAATTATGAAAAAAAGGAGCAAAATAAAAAAGGCCCTGATCTATATAGGTACAAATGAAAATTTTTATACAGGGGCACTTTAAGTTAGCGAACTTAAAGTGTGTAAAATATACTGATAAACATAAAAGATGATGAATGAGAAAACGGGTGATTAAGTTGAATAGAGCGATCGGTGTTATTGATTCAGGAGTGGGCGGTTTAACAGTAGCGAAGGAATTAATTCGTCAGTTGCCGAAAGAGCGTATTATATATTTAGGGGATACAGCACGTTGCCCTTATGGTCCGCGTTCTCGTGAAGAAGTGCGTCAATTTACGTGGGAAATGACGGAGCATTTATTAGATTTAAATATCAAAATGTTAGTTATTGCGTGTAATACAGCAACTGCGGTTGTATTAGAAGAAATGCAGAAACAATTACCAATTCCAGTAGTTGGAGTTATTCATCCAGGATCACGTACAGCTTTAAAAGTGACAAATACGTATCATGTTGGGATTATTGGAACGATTGGAACAGTAAAAAGTGGCGCCTATGAAGAGGCGTTAAAGTCTATTAATAACCGTGTTATGGTAGAAAGTTTAGCTTGCCCACCTTTCGTTGAGCTTGTAGAGAGTGGGAATTTCGAAAGTGAAATGGCGTATGAAGTTGTAAGAGAAACATTGCAACCGTTGAAAAGTACTGACATTGATACGCTTATTCTAGGATGTACGCATTATCCGATTTTAGGTCCTGTTATTAAAAAGGTAATGGGGGATCAAGTACAATTAATTAGTTCGGGTGATGAAACAGCGCGTGAGGTAAGCACGATTTTATACCATAGTAAGATGTTAAATGAGGGAGAAGAACAAAGTGACCACCTCTTCTTAACGACTGGTAAAATAGGTCTGTTCAAAGAAATTGCATCAAAGTGGTTCGGTCAGCCGATTGAAAATGTGAAGCATATCAATTTAGAAACAGAATAATAGTAGATTCATATAAGAGAACTCCTGAGAAATCAGGGGTTTTTTCTGTATAAGTAGCCATAGCTTGTTCTAAAATATGAAACAGCTCGTATACATAATAGTACAAACTTAGATTTTAGGGGGGAATGGCATGCCTAAATCCACTTTTAAATGGGTTGTTGGTGCTACTGTGAGTGCGATTTTATTATCAGGGTGTGGCTTGTTAAATCAAGAGAAAGCGACAGTACAAATTGATCCGCCAAAAAAAGTTACGTATACAGAAGGTGAAAAGAAAGAAACTGCTAAAAAAGATAAACAAGGGCAAACAGTAAATAGAGAGTTATACCTCGTTGATAAAAATGGATATGTCGTACCGCAAACTATTGCAATGCCTACTCCGAAAGCGAATGAAGTTGTACAGCAAACGTTAGAGTATCTTGTGAAAGATGGACCAGTCACAAATTTATTACCAAATGGATTTCGAGCAGTCCTTCCAGCGAATACGACGATGACCTTGAATTTGAAAAAAGGCGGGACAGCAGTAATTGATTTCTCTAAAGAAATGAAAAATTATTCAAAAGAAGAAGAACGTCAAATTGTTGAATCAGTAGCGTGGACTTTGACTCAATTTACAGAAATAAAACAAGTGCAGTTCCAAATAAATGGTGAAAAGTTAGCGAAGATGCCTGTTGCGGGTACACCGCTTGGTGAAGGTGTAAGTCGTGCGAATGGAATTAACTTTGATGATGAACAAGTAGCAGATGTGACGCATACAAAACCGGTTACACTTTACTTTATGGCACAAAATAATAATAAGCAGCAATATTACGTACCGGTAACAAGGCGCGTTGCAGAAGGAAAAGAAAATGATTACTCGGCAATTGTGGATGAGCTTGTAAAAGGTCCGATTCAAGGATCGCTACTAAATGATTTTAATCCAGGAGCTAAGCTTATTACGAATCCAAAAGTGGAGAACGGAAATATTACATTAAACTTTAATGAAAATATATTTGTGAACCCAGACAAAAATATGATTTCAAATTATGTGTTGAAATCGTTAGTCTTATCTTTAACGGAAAAACAAGGTGTGAAAAATGTTTCTATTGAAGTGAATGGGAAAGCAAATCTTATGGATGAGAAAGGTGAAAAGTTAATAAAACCTGTTGATCGTCCACAAAACGTGAATACAGGTAGTTTTTAATCGTGAATAATTTGATATACTTATGTAAGAAAGGGGAATTGCTTTTTGAGTTCCCCTTCTTTTATTGTTATACATAGCGTACATTTAAATTTGGCTATACTAATGAGAGTATTTATGAGGGGGTTATTTTTATGCGAGTAGATGGTAGAGGAAAAGCAGAGCTACGCCATATACATATTCATACAAATTATTTAAAACATCCAGAGGGATCAGTACTAATTGAAGTTGGGGATACAAAGGTAATTTGTTCAGCGACAATTGAAGAGCGTGTACCGCCGTTTATGCGCGGAGAAGGAAAAGGCTGGGTAACAGCAGAATACTCAATGATTCCACGTGCGACAGAGCAACGTACAATCAGAGAGTCAAGTAAAGGGAAAGTAACAGGGCGCACAATGGAAATCCAGCGTTTAATTGGACGAGCATTACGTGCGGTTGTTGATTTAGAAGCGCTTGGCGAAAGAACAGTTTGGATTGACTGTGATGTAATTCAAGCGGATGGCGGAACGAGAACAGCTTCTATTACAGGTGCTTATGTAGCGATGGTATTAGCTTTTGAAAAATTATTGCAAGCAGAAAAAGTATCTAAAATTCCGGTGAAAGATTATTTAGCGGCAACGTCAGTAGGTGTTGTTGAAGAACAAGGTGTTGTTTTAGATTTAAATTATGCTGAAGATTCTAAAGCAGACGTTGATATGAACGTTATTATGACTGGAAAAGGTCAGTTTGTTGAAGTGCAAGGAACTGGAGAAGAAGCGACGTTTAGCAGAGCTGAATTAAATGAATTACTTGATGCTGCTGAACAAGGGATTTTCCAACTTGTTGAAAAGCAAAAAGAAGCGTTAGGTGACATCGTATCTCATATAGAGTAGAGGTGGAAAATATGAAGCAAGTTGTTGTAGCGACGAAAAATCTTGGGAAAGTACGTGAGTTTGCTGAGTTATTTGAGAGATTTGACTTAGAAGTGAAATCTTTACACGATTTTCCTCATATTGAAGAAGTTGAAGAAACTGGTGAAACATTTGAAGAAAATGCGATTTTAAAGGCGGACAGTCTTAGTAGACAGTTGAATTCCATCGTAATTGCAGATGACTCTGGTCTTATTGTAGATGCCTTAAACGGGAAACCAGGTGTGTATTCAGCTCGTTTTGCTGGAGAGCCGAAAGATGATCAGGCGAATATAGATAAGGTGTTACAAGGGTTAACTGACGTCGATTTAGAAAAACGTACAGCTCGTTTTTACTGTGCGCTAGCAGTTGCTTTCCCTGAAGTGGATAAAGAGCCGGTTATTGTAAACGGAACGTGCGAAGGGAAAATTCTAGAACAGCGCCGCGGGGAAAATGGTTTCGGATACGATCCGATTTTTTATGTAGAAGAATATAAAAAAGCGATGGCTGAGCTAAATTCGGATGAGAAAAATGCGATTAGTCACCGCGGACGCGCTCTTCGTAAATTAGAAAAAAAAATCCCAGAATGGTTTTTAGAAGAATAAGGGAGAGAGATTGATGAAAGCTTTAATCGTAAGCGATAGTCATAGCTCTGTGAAGGAATTACAGCAGTTAAAAGAGAATTACGAAGGGAAAGTAGATGTCATGATTCATTGTGGTGATTCAGAGCTAACGCCTGCTCAAGAAGAGCTACAAGGTTTCCAAGTTGTAAAAGGGAATTGTGATTATGCTAACTTTCAAGATGAAATTGTAACTGATGTAGATGGAATTCGTTTCTTAGTTGTACACGGTCATCGTCATAATGTGAAAATGACGTTACAAACGTTAGCGTATTATGCAGGAGAAGTAGGAGCGCAAGTAGCATGCTTTGGACATTCTCATATATTAGGGGCAGAATTAATTGATGGGATTTTATTTATTAATCCAGGAAGTATGTTGCTCCCACGCTCTCGTGTGGAAAAAACATTCGCTTTATTAGAAATGGATGAAAATCATATAGAAGTTCGTTTTGAAACATTAGATGGACAGCTGGTGGAACAAGCAATTTTTAAAAGAGGATAAGGAAAATTATCCTCTTTTAAAAAAGTGTTGACTTTATAAGTAGTTATGAATATAATAAATATTGTCGATAGGGCAACGGCGCTAACGAAGAAAAATAAAATAACATATGCGGGTGTAGTTTAGTGGTAAAACAAGAGCCTTCCAAGCTCTGGTCGAGAGTTCGATTCTCTTCACCCGCTCCATGTCCCAGTAGCTCAGCCGGATAGAGCATACGCCTTCTAAGCGTACGGTCGGGAGTTCGAATCTCTCCTGGGACGCTAAAAAAACCTTGTTATCTTTTGATAACAAGGTTTTTTGTTTGTTTTAAATTAGTTATTAATAAATTTTTCAAAGACAAAACCGTAATCTTTCACGTTATATTGTTTCTTCGTATCAACGAGCCAGTTAAAGGCGATCTCGTTCATCTCTTTAAACTGTTCTGCTAAATTTACTTGTGCATTTGAAATACAGCTGAAAGCGTTAGATGCCATATCTAAACTTTTATGTGCATACTGCAATGTAATGTCGTTGTCGTATGAAATTTCTTCGATTTTAAGAAGAGCCTTATATAAATCTTTTAATTCTTCAATATGTTTTTTATGAACATCAATTGAGTAATGCTCATCTCCCATTTGAAATTTAATTTCTACATCTAAATCAATCGTTCCTGCAGTTTCAAGTGCTACGTTTTTAATTTGATATTTACTATAGCTAAAGCGGCGTAATGTACGTTTTTTGCTTGTGGCACTTGTACCATCTAGGTGAATTAATCCTTTGTTTGTAAAGCAATATTCATCTGATTTTGATTTAATAAGAAAGTAAATTTTCTCCCCATCTTCATGCATCACGTAATCATCAGCATCAACCTTATCATAATCTTTTGGTGTAATGACAGAACCTACATCGCTTAATCCTAAAACATCAGCAGCCATTTTTTTGAACATATATAATCCCCCTTGTAAATTAAATTCTTAATTGTACAAAAATATATTAACATGATTTTAAACTTATTTTTGAAATCTTACAACTCTGTAAGGTAAGTGTAAGGAAGTTCGATGGTAACAAATTACTAATCTTATATAATGAAGATAACAACGATAAATGAGGAGGAAGAGATGATGAAAGGATTAATCGTAACGGGTTTAACAGTAGCTTTTGGGTTTGTGGCGTATGAAAAGTTAACATATGTAATTGATGTTGTAAAACATTTAGTAGCGTAGAAAAAACTGCCATGAGAGGGAAAGGGAATGAGTGAATGAATGGAATGGTTATTTGGAATTATAGGTACTTGTAGTGTAGTTTTATTGTTCTTTGTCCCGAGTGGTATACTTAGTTCGACAACGAGTTTGTTCTTTTTAAGTTTGTTTGCTTGTACGATGCTTATTATTATGTTTTTAATGAAGCGAAGTAAACCAATCTTCTATTTTAGCATGATTGTTATGGCAATTATTGTTCTCCAAATTATTACCCTTGTTATATACCCCACAATTATAAAAGCTTTCCATTAATGATGAACCCTCTGCCGTCTGTTGCTGAGGGTTTTTGTTTGTGAAAAATGAATTTCATTTAGAAGTTTGTTGCTTTTTTGTTATGAAAATAGAATATTCCTATATTTCAAATAAATAATTTTGGAATGTTGTGTTCTCATTACGCATTTGATATATTTACTTTGAAGATCATTAAAATCTAGAAAAAGAGGCGGACGTATGGATAAAAAAGAAAATACGGTCGTATTGTTTCCGCAACTATCAGAACGCTATATTGATAAAGGTTTTTTAGCGTTGAAAGAGCGGGAATTCGAAGATGCATTGCGCTGCTTTGAAATATTACGTCAGTATAATGCAGAAACGGAACAAACAGAATTAGCTTCCGTTATTTGTTTGCTAGAATTAAAACGTATGGAAGAAGCGAAAGAAAAATGTGAGCAGTTGCTTGAAACAGGAGCTGTATTATTTGGTGATATTCTTGAAACGTATGTAACTATTTTAGTTCAAACAAATGATTATGAAGGTGTCATTGAAACTGTTGAGGAAGTTTTGCAAACGAAAGATATAATTCCTGAGCAAAAGGAAAAATTGGCGCAGCTTGCTTTGTTTGCGCAAGGGATGCTGAATGAAGAAGATACACCGCTAGTGGATTCGAATTTTGAATTAGAAGAATTTACCGATGGGCTTTTTGGAGAAAACTTTGGTCAAAAGCTAAGAGTGATCCAGAAACTTTCGTTAAAAGACCTGGATCTCGCACTTCCTACTTTAAAGAAATTTTTAATAGACGAAGATCAGCACCCGTATTTAAAAACTTCTATTTTGTATAAAATGGTAGAAAATCAAATAGAAGAAGAGATAGAAGTAGAGAAGTTTGGAAATACGATAAAGGTGATTCCAGCATTTACAGGTCATAATGAGGAGCAATCCGATAAAATTATACATAAATTCTCAAACCGATTAGAGCAAAATTATCCAGATATATTTAGTACGATGGTTACATACTGGAAAGAATTACAAATTAGCATTTTTCCGTTCCCTCTATTAATGGATAAAGTAGAAATTTGGGCTGCTGTCTTAGAGAGAATTGGAAGAAAGCGTTTCGGATTGGCTATTGATGAAGAAGAACTTATGACAGCATACAATATTGAGTTTGAGGAATTTCATATTGCCTATCAATGGTTACTGCGCATTGAAAGAGAAGGGTATTTGCCCGTATAATTATGAAAAAGAATCGTTCAGTTATTGAAACGAGCACATTCTATGTTATAATGTAAGGGTTGCAAAAGGCAGAAATCTGCCTGTTTGTAAGAGAAGAGGAGTATAATTCTCTTACTTAATATGTTTCATATTAGTCTCGAACAAAATATACCGTAGTTGTCTTTTAGACAATTAGTAGATTGGAACATTGTATCTGAAAGCTTTTTGCTAGAGGGTTATTTGTACATTTGTTATTTCAAGAAAGAGATAATAAAAATTTTGATCTATAGAGGTATGTGCATACATTATTATAGTTGGAGGGAAAGAATAAATGTCTACAAAATGGGAAAAATTAGAAGGTAACGTTGGCGTTTTAACAATCGAAGTTGATGCTAAAGAAGTAAATAACTCTATCGACGCTGCATTCAAAAAAGTAGTAAAAACAATTAATGTACCAGGTTTCCGTAAAGGAAAAATGCCTCGTCCATTATTCGAACAACGCTTTGGTATTGAATCTTTATACCAAGATGCTTTAGATATCATCTTACCAAAAGCATACGGTGAAGCAATCGATGAAGCTGGTATCTTCCCAGTTGCTCATCCTGAGATTGACATCGAGAAATTCGAAAAAGGCCAAAACTTAATTTTCACTGCAAAAGTTACTGTAAAACCTGAAGTTAAATTAGGTGATTACAAAGGTTTAGCAGTAGAAAAAGTTGAAACAACTGTAACTGACGAGGATGTAGAGAACGAAGTAAAAGCTTTACAAGAGCGTCAAGCTGAACTAGTTGTTAAAGAAGACGGAACTGCTGCAGATGGTGATACAGCTGTAATCGACTTCGAAGGTTTCGTTGATGGCGAAGCATTTGAAGGCGGAAAAGGCGAAAACTATTCTCTTGCAATCGGTTCTGGTACTTTCATCCCAGGTTTCGAAGAGCAAGTAATTGGTCTTAAATCTGGTGATTCTAAAGAAGTTGAAGTATCATTCCCAGAAGAGTACCATGCTGCTGAATTAGCTGGTAAACCAGCAACATTCAAAGTAACAATTCACGAAATCAAAACAAAAGAACTTCCTGAGTTAAACGACGAGTTCGCTAAAGATGCTGACGAAGAAGTTGCAACTCTTGATGAATTAAAAACAAAACTTCGTACAAACTTAGAAGAAGGCAAAAAGCACGAAGCTGAGCACAAAGTACGTGACGAAGTAGTAGAATTAGCTGCTGCTAACGCTGAAATCGACATTCCAGAAGCTATGATCGACACTGAGTTAGATCGTATGGTTCGTGAATTCGAGCAACGTTTAAGCCAACAAGGTATGAACCTTGAGCTTTACTACCAATTCACAGGTACTGACGCTGACAAATTAAAAGAGCAAATGAAAGAGGATGCACAAAAACGTGTAAGAATCAATCTTGTTCTTGAAGCTATCATTGAAGCTGAAAACATCGAAGTTACTGAAGAAGAAGTAACTGCAGAAGTTGAAAAAATGGCTGAAATGTACGGTATGCCAGTAGACGCTATCAAGCAAGCTCTTGGAAGCGTAGACGCTTTATCTGAAGATCTTAAAGTGCGTAAAGCTGTAGACTTCTTAGTAGACAACGCTGCATAATAAAATAACAAGGCGCGATTTTAATCGTGCCTTGTTTTATAAATATAGAAATATATTTATAAAACTTTTCGATGAAGAAGGAAAAGAGCCTTTGTAAGTCGAATATACATATTTCAAAAGTTTTAAAATTTTTTTATTTGTACATAACTAGTCATATTATTTGTATTTCTCGCTACGTAGTGACATAATATGTATTTACATACGATACATTTATCGTGTACATACGAAGGCAAGAGGTTAGCACTTTGTAAGGGGTGTGAAAATATGTTTAAATTTAATGATGAAAAAGGTCAATTAAAATGTTCTTTCTGTGGTAAAACACAAACGCAAGTTCGAAAGTTAGTTGCAGGTCCAGGTGTTTACATTTGTGACGAGTGTATCGAGCTTTGTACTGAAATTGTACAAGAGGAGCTTGCGAAGGACGAAGAAGTAGAATTCAAAGATGTACCGAAACCGGTAGAAATTCGTGAAATCTTAGATGAGTATGTCATCGGACAAGATAACGCGAAAAAAGCACTAGCGGTAGCGGTATATAACCATTACAAACGCATTAATTCTAACAGCAAAATTGATGATGTAGAATTAGCGAAGAGTAATATTTCACTTATTGGGCCAACTGGTAGTGGTAAAACATTATTGGCACAAACATTAGCGCGTATTTTAAATGTTCCATTTGCAATCGCGGACGCAACATCTTTAACAGAAGCTGGATACGTTGGGGAAGATGTAGAAAACATCTTACTAAAACTAATTCAAGCGGCTGATTACGATGTAGAAAAAGCGGAAAAAGGAATTATTTATATTGATGAGATTGATAAAGTGGCACGTAAGTCCGAAAATCCATCAATTACACGTGATGTATCTGGTGAAGGTGTACAGCAGGCACTTCTGAAAATTTTAGAAGGTACTGTAGCGAGCGTTCCACCTCAAGGTGGTCGTAAGCACCCGCATCAAGAGTTTATTCAAATTGATACAACGAACATCCTATTCATTTGTGGTGGAGCGTTTGATGGCATCGAGCCTATTATTAAACGTCGCCTTGGTGAGAAAGTAATTGGATTTGGTGCTGAGAAGAAAAATGCTGATGTAAATGAGAAGCATGTTTTATCTCACGTTTTACCAGAGGATCTTTTAAGATTCGGTTTAATTCCGGAGTTTATCGGTCGTCTTCCAGTTATTGCGAACCTAGAGCCGCTTGATGAAGATGCTCTTGTAGATATTTTAACTAAACCGAAAAATGCACTTGTTAAGCAATTCCAAAAATTATTGGAGCTTGACGATGTTGAGTTAGAGTTTGAAGAAGGTGCACTAGTTGAGATTGCGAAAAAAGCAATTGAACGTAAAACAGGTGCTCGTGGACTTCGTTCTATTATTGAAGGCTTGATGCTTGATGTAATGTTCGAACTTCCATCTCGCAAAGATATCGAGAAGTGTATTCTTACGAAAGAAACAGTAGCTGATAATGAACCGCCGAAATTGGTGTTACAAGACGGTACTGTACTTGATACAAAAACATCTGCATAATGCGAAGAAGAAACAGCAATTTTTATAATTGCTGTTTTTCTTTATGTTTAGCACTATTCCTCCCAGGAAATACTAAAAGGTAAAACATAGCGGGAGGAAATGAATTATGAGCTGGACAAATATATTTTTACTTGTTCAACTTGTTTTTGGCGTAATTGTCGGATTGTATTTTTGGCATTTACTTCGAAATCAGCGAACACAAAAAGTTTCAATTGATCGAGAATCGAAAAAAGAATTAGAGCAGCTTCGTAAAATGCGTGAGGTTTCTTTAACAGAGCCGCTTGCGGAAAAGGTACGTCCTACATCCTTTATAGACATTGTAGGGCAAGAAGACGGGATTAAGTCGTTAAAAGCGGCTCTTTGTGGTCCTAATCCGCAACATGTGATCATATACGGTCCGCCAGGTGTCGGAAAGACAGCGGCAGCACGCCTTGTATTAGAAGAAGCGAAACGAAATCCGAAATCTCCATTTCGTACAAATGCAACATTTATCGAACTTGATGCGACGACAGCTAGGTTTGATGAGCGTGGTATTGCGGATCCATTAATTGGTTCAGTGCATGATCCTATTTATCAAGGAGCAGGTGCAATGGGACAAGCGGGTATCCCGCAACCGAAAAAAGGGGCTGTAACAGATGCGCATGGTGGTATTTTGTTCATTGATGAGATTGGTGAATTACATCCAATTCAAATGAATAAAATGCTAAAAGTGTTAGAAGATCGGAAAGTGTTTTTGGAAAGTGCGTATTATAGTGAAGAAAATTCGATGATTCCAACGTATATACATGATATTTTTCAAAAAGGTTTACCTGCAGATTTTCGCTTAGTTGGTGCAACGACACGTTCACCAGAGGAAATTCCTCCTGCAATTAGGTCGCGTTGTTTAGAAGTGTTCTTCCGTGAGTTAGATACAGAAGAAATTCAAAAAGTAGCGAAAAATGCAGCTGACAAAGTGGAGATGCAAGTAGGTGAGAACGGTATCGAAATGATTGGAATGTATGCAAGAAATGGGCGAGAAGCAATTAATCTCGTGCAAATTTCTGCTGGTATGGCGATAAATGAAGAACGACCTTTCATTAAAGATGAAGATATTGAGTGGGTAGTTCATTCTAGTCAGCTTACACCAAAGTACGAAAAACGTATTTATCCAATTCCGAGAATCGGTCTTGTGAACGGGCTTGCTGTATATGGGCCGAATACAGGTGCGTTATTAGAAATTGAGGTAACAGCTATTCCTGCGAAAGATAAAGGATCAGTAAATGTCACTGGAATTGTAGAAGAGGAAAGTATTGGAAATCAAACGAAATCAATCCGCCGTAAAAGTATGGCGAAAGCTTCTGTTGATAATGTGTTAACAGTACTTCGTTCTCTAGATGTGTTGCCAGAAGGGTATGATATACATATTAATTTTCCTGGTGGTATCCCGATTGATGGTCCTTCAGCAGGTATTGCTATGGCAACAGGTGTCTATTCAGCAGTGCATCGTACGTATGTGAATAATGAAGTAGCGATGACAGGTGAGATAAGTATCCACGGAGAAGTGAAGCCTATTGGTGGTGTGTACGCAAAAATAAAAGCTGCGAAAAAAGCGGGAGCTAAGAAAGTCATCATTCCGGCTGAAAACATGCAACCATTTTTGTATACAATAAAGGGAATTGAGATCATTCCTGTTCGCAAATTAAAAGAAGTATTTGAATTAACATTTATGCAGGAAAATGTGCATCGTGAGCTTGATGCACATAATGATTTGGGCGAAACAGATGCACAATCAATGTGAGAATATACAATAATAAAAATTTGCCAGACTTCGTTTAAGTTTGTATGCTTAAGCGGAGTCTTTTTTCTTTTCGTGAGGCACAAAAAAACAGGGGATTAACAATTGCGAAGAATCTCTGCAATTGCATCTAGATGTATTGTAATATAAAATAGTTGAACAGGAGTTTAATTTATTATGGAGGTGCTATGTCTAGTATGAATACGAATGAAAGAATTGTGCCCCTCCTACCATTAAGAGGCATTCTCGTATATCCAACGATGGTTCTGCATCTTGATGTAGGACGTGATAAATCGATACAAGCACTAGAGCAGGCGGCAATGGATGAAAATATCATCTTTTTAGCAATGCAAAAAGAAATGAATATCGACGATCCGAAAGAAGATGACATATATAGTGTAGGTACAGTGGCGAAAGTGAAGCAAATGTTAAAATTGCCGAACGGTACGCTTCGTGTCCTTGTAGAAGGTTTACATAGAGCAGAAGTAGTAGAGTTTATCGAAGAAGAAAATGTGGTACAAGTTTCTATTAGAACAGTAACTGAAGAAGTAGAAGATGATTTGGAAGAGAAGGCTCTTATGCGTACGTTACTGGAGCATTTCGAACAATATATTAAAGTTTCGAAAAAAGTTTCAAATGAAACATTTGCAACGGTAGCTGATGTAGAAGAACCGGGAAGACTAGCTGATTTAATTGCTTCTCACTTACCGATTAAAACGAAGCAGAAACAAGAGATTTTAGAGATTGTATCTGTGAAAGAGCGACTACATACACTTATTTCAATTATTCAAGATGAACAAGAGTTACTTAGCCTAGAAAAGAAAATTGGACAAAAAGTGAAACGTTCAATGGAGCGCACGCAAAAAGAATATTTCTTACGTGAGCAAATGAAGGCGATTCAAACTGAACTTGGTGATAAAGAAGGCAAGGGCGGGGAAGTTGAAGAACTTCGTGAGAAAATTGAACAGTCGGGAATGCCTGAAGAAACAATGAAGGCTGCACTGAAAGAATTAGATCGTTATGAAAAATTACCTGTAAGTTCTGCTGAGAGTGGTGTCATTCATAATTATATTGATTGGTTATTAGCTCTCCCTTGGACAACAGCAACAGAGGATATGATTGACCTCACTCATTCGGAAGAAATTTTAAATAAAGATCATTACGGTCTTGAAAAAGTGAAAGAGCGAGTACTTGAATATTTAGCTGTACAGAAGTTAACGAATTCATTAAAAGGGCCAATTCTTTGTCTAGTAGGACCTCCTGGGGTTGGGAAAACTTCGTTAGCACGTTCTATTGCAACATCGTTAAACCGTAATTTTGTACGTGTTTCTCTTGGTGGTGTGCGTGATGAATCTGAAATTCGTGGTCACCGTCGTACGTATGTAGGAGCGATGCCAGGACGTATTATTCAAGGTATGAAAAAGGCGAAAACAGTTAATCCAGTCTTCTTATTAGATGAGATTGATAAAATGTCTAACGATTTCAGGGGAGACCCATCAGCAGCGTTACTTGAAGTGTTAGATCCAGAACAAAACCATAACTTCAGTGATCATTACATTGAAGAGCCATATGATTTATCGAAAGTTATGTTCGTTGCAACTGCTAATACACTTGCAAGTGTTCCGGGTCCATTGCTTGACCGTATGGAAATCATTTCAATTGCTGGTTATACAGAACTTGAAAAGGTGCACATTGCTCGTGAGCATTTATTGCCGAAACAATTAAAAGAGCACGGTTTGCGAAAAGGTAATTTGCAAGTACGTGATGAAGCGCTTCTTGAAATTATTCGTTATTATACACGCGAGGCTGGTGTTCGTACGTTAGAGCGTCAAATTGCAAAAGTTTGCCGTAAAGCAGCAAAAATTATCGTTACAGCAGAACGCAAGCGCATTGTTGTAACAGAGAAAAATATTGTTGATTTACTTGGTAAGCATATATTCCGTTATGGTCAAGCTGAAAAAACAGACCAAGTTGGTATGGCAACAGGTTTAGCTTACACAGCAGCGGGCGGCGATACACTTGCAATTGAAGTGTCTGTAGCGCCAGGAAAAGGGAAATTAATTTTAACAGGGAAACTTGGGGATGTTATGAAAGAATCCGCACAAGCCGCGTTTAGCTATATTCGTTCTCGTGCAGAAGAACTTCATATTGATCCGGATTTCCATGAGAAAAACGATATTCATATTCATGTTCCAGAAGGAGCAGTTCCAAAAGATGGACCGTCAGCAGGTATTACGATGGCAACGGCACTTATTTCTGCACTAACAGGTATTCCTGTAAGTAAAGAAGTTGGTATGACAGGTGAAATTACACTTCGTGGTCGTGTATTACCGATTGGTGGTTTGAAAGAAAAAACATTAAGTGCTCACCGCGCGGGATTAACAAAAATTATTTTACCGGCGGAAAATGAGAAAGATTTAGATGATATTCCAGAGAGCGTAAAAGAAAACCTTACGTTTGTGCTTGCATCTCATTTAGACGAAGTATTGGAGCACGCATTAGTAGGAGTGAAACAATGAAAGTAACAAAAGCAGATATTGTAATTAGTGCCGTTAAACCGGAACAATATCCAGACAGTGATTTACCAGAAATTGCCTTAGCAGGTCGTTCTAATGTCGGGAAGTCTTCCTTTATTAATAAAATTTTAAATCGTAAAAAGTTAGTACGTATTTCTTCTAAACCAGGAAAAACGCAAACGCTGAACTTTTTCTTAATCAATGAAATGATGCATTTTGTTGACGTTCCAGGTTATGGATATGCGAAAGTATCTAAAACAGAGCGCGCGGCATGGGGCAGAATGATTGAAACTTACTTTACAACACGTACGCAATTAGACGCAGCTGTATTAGTAGTTGATTTACGTCACCAACCAACAAAAGATGACATTATGATGTATGATTTCTTAAAGCATTATGAAATCCCAACAATTATTATTGCAACGAAAGCCGATAAAATTCCGAAAGGGAAATGGCAAAAGCATTTAAAAGTTGTAAAAGAAACGCTTGCTGTTGAAATTGGCGATGAAATCGTTCTATTCTCTTCTGAAACAGGACTTGGAAAAGAAGAAGCATGGAAAGCAATTCATAAAATGACAAAAACAAAAAACGCGTGACGAATGTCGCGCGTTTTTTTATTTACTAAACTTTTAGCGTACGTTTAATGTAACTTCAATATTTCCTCTTGTTGCTTTAGAGTAAGGACATACACCGTGAGCGGCTTCTACAAGTTCTTGTGCTTCGGCATGAGAAACACCAGCAACATGTACGTCAAGTACAGCAGATAGTCCGAAACCACCATCTGTATCTTTACCGATAGAAACGTGTGCAGTCACTTCTGTACTTTCCACCTTCATACGTTTTGTACGAATTACAAGTTGCAATGCACTATCAAAGCAAGCTGCATAACCAGCTGCAAATAATTGTTCTGGATTTGTTGCTTCTCCGCCTGCGCCACCTAGTGCTTTTGGCATTTTTACATCAAGATTTAATATGCCATCATCTGAAACTACCTTACCGTTTCTTCCACCTGTTGCTGTTACTGAAGCAGTATATAATTTATCCATGTTTATTCCCCTTTTCTGTCATTAATTTTTTTCATTGTTTCAATTAATGTGTTTAATTGGATTAATAAAGAATGATATTCTTGCTCTCTAATGCCTAAATTTGTAGCCATCGTTGTTGGTAATGAACAAGCTATTTCTTTTAAATCTTTACCTTGTTCTGTTAATTCAATACAAACTTTTCGCTCGTCTTCTTTTGAACGAACACGTTGTACAAGTTTTAATGATTCCATACGTTTTAACATAGGTGTTAAAGTACCAGAATCTAAAAGTAGACGTTCTCCAATTTCTTTTACTGTTAGTCCGTCTTGTTCCCAGAGTACGAGTAAAGTAATGTACTGGGGATACGTAATGCCCATTTCTTCTAAATAGGGGCGGTAAAAACGGGTAACCTCTCTAGAACAAGCGTAAATAGAAAAACAAAGTTGGTTATCTAGATGCAAAGGATTTTCTTTCATAGGCAACTCCTTGTAATTTTTAAATTGTGCACAATTTAATTTTGTAAAACCAATATAACGAAAAAGAAATACAATGTCAAATGCATTGCATCGAGAAAGTGAGTACTATATTTTGGAACAATCATACATATTTTCCTTCATGATGAAAGAAGATAGAAAAGATGATGTTATAATTAATATGGAATAGTTTCCATCACTTGATTATGAGGACTTTTTTTGGTAACGTACAAATAGAGTTGTTATTTTATAATTATTATAAAGTAGAAAGTTCTTTATTAATCTTACTGAAGCTCCTTTATTACATATGGAGAATAAATAAAAAATAATCAGTTGTTCACACGATTGTCAGATTCATAAGAGGAAAGTTGTATTATGATAGTAGATAAAGTGATAAAACGGGTGAAGGGGGACATGCTGCGTGCATATTCTTGTTGTTAGTGTAAATTATCGAACAGCCCCTGTAGAATTTCGTGAGAAACTCACATTTCAGGCAGCAGAGCTAGAGCAAGCAATGACTATATTACAAAACCAAAAGAGCGTGCTAGAAAATGTCATTGTATCAACTTGTAATCGCACTGAGATTTACGCTGTTGTCGATCAATTACACACGGGACGGTATTACATTAAGAAGTTTTTAGCTGATTGGTTTCAGCTTGAAATAGAAGAAGTCGCACCATACTTGTCTATTTTTGAACAAGATGGCGCAATAGATCATTTATTCCGCGTAACGTGCGGTTTGGATTCTATGGTTGTTGGAGAGACGCAAATTTTAGGTCAAATAAAAGATAGCTTTTTAGAAGCACAACAAGTAAAAGCGACAGGTACAATTTTTAATGAGTTGTTTAAGCAAGTGGTTACGTTAGCAAAACGTGCGCACTCAGAAACAACGATTGGTGAAAGTGCGATGTCTGTTAGTTATGCTGCTGTTGAGCTCGGAAAGAAAATATTTGGCGATTTAACAGATTGTCATGTACTTATTCTTGGTGCGGGTAAGATGGGTGAACTTGCACTGCAAAACTTATACGGAAGTGGAGCTCGTAAAGTAACGGTTATGAATAGGACGCTTACGAAAGCGGAAGTGATGGCTGAGAAATATATGGGACATGCAAAGCCTTTAAGTGAATTGCAATGTGCATTATTAGAAGCGGATATTTTAATTAGTTCAACGGGTGCATCAGAATATGTCATTACGAAAGAAATGATGACAAAAGTAGAGAGAATGCGCTCTGGTCGTCCGTTATTTATGGTTGATATTGCAGTACCACGTGATATTGATCCGGCGATTGATGAATTAGAAGGCTCTTTCTTATATGATATCGACGATCTGCAAGGTGTAGTTGAAGCAAACCGTGCTGAACGTTTAAAAGAAGCAGAGAAAATTCAATTTATGATTGAAGAAGAAATGGTTTTATTTAAAACGTGGTTAAGTACGCTTGGTGTTGTACCGTTAATATCAGCTCTTCGTGATAAAGCGCTAGCAATTCAAAGTGATACGATGGAAAGTCTTGAGCGAAAAATACCAAACCTTAGTGATCGTGAGAAAAAAGTAATTAGTAAACATACGAAAAGTATTATTAACCAATTGTTAAAAGACCCAATTTTAGTAGCTAAAGAATTAGCTGTTGAAGAGGGAGCTGGCGAAAAATTAGCTTTATTTGCGAAGATTTTTGATTTAGAAGTGGAAGAAGCGGGAAATACGGAAGAAGTAGAACATAAAAGAGCGTGGACACCATCCGTTCCATCTTTATAACTTGGAAGGATGATCGGATGAGTTTTTTAAATAACAGTATTATTTATCATATTGCAATTATTTTATATGCTTGTAGCATTAGTTTATATTTTATAGATTATTTCCAAAGTAACCGAAAGGCGAACCGCTTTGCTTTTTGGTTACTTTCGATTGTATGGGTTCTGCAGTCTATCTTTATGTTGCTTAGGGCTACAGATTCAGAAACGAATCCTATTTTAACTTTATTATCAGGGATTTATTTTTATGTTTGGTTATTGATTACGATGTCATTAGTCATTAATCGATTTATGCGTATTGACTTTTTAGTCTTTTTTACAAATGTTGTAGCATTTGGCGTAAGCGCTTTTTCTATTTTTACACCGCTCGGGAAGATGTCGCCAGTACTTGCAGAGCAATTAGTTTCAGAACTTGTATACGTGCATGTCGGTATGGCGATTATTTCTTATGCAACGTTTACTGTATCGTTTATTTTTTCTATTATGTATTTATTGCAATACCGACTATTAAAAAAGAAAAAGTGGAATGCGAGATTAAGAAGATTAGGAAATTTGCCGAAGCTTGAATCTATGTCTTACGGATTAAATTTATTTTCTGTTCCGTTTTTCTTATTAGCAATTATATTAGGATGCATATGGGGATATACAAAATTGGATAATTTCCATTGGTATGATACGAAAGTAATTGGGTCTTTTGTCGTTCTATTTGTATATTGCGTGGGCTTATATTTACGAGCAGCAGATGTGTTGCAAGGTAAGAAAATTGTGCAGTGGAATATCGGGGCATTTCTCGTAATGCTAGTTAACATTTTTCTATTAAGCAGTTTATCTAATTTCCACTTTTGGTATTTATAATGAGGAGAGAGAATTATGCGCAAAATTATTGTAGGTTCACGAAAGAGTAAACTAGCATTAACACAAACTAATTGGTTTATTGATCAATTAAAAGCGCTTGGTTTACCATATGAATTTGAAGTGAAAGAAATCGTCACAAAAGGTGATGTTATTTTAGATGTTACTCTTTCAAAAGTAGGCGGAAAAGGTTTATTTGTAAAGGAAATTGAACATGCGTTACTTACGAAAGAAATTGATATGGCTGTACATAGTATGAAAGATATGCCAGCTGTACTTCCAGATGGATTAACGATTGGTTGTACGCCAAAGCGCGTTGACCCTCGTGATGCTTTTATTTCTAAAAACGGAGAATCGTTTAAAGACTTAGCAGAAGGTGCGATCTTAGGAACGAGTAGTTTGAGACGTAGTGCACAACTACTAGCTGCGAGACCAGATTTACAAGTGAAATGGATTCGCGGGAATATCGATACACGCTTACGTAAGTTAAAAGATGAAGATTACGATGCAATTATTTTAGCGACAGCTGGATTACAGAGAATGGGCTGGGACGGAGAAGTTATTACAGAACATTTAGATGAAACGTTATGTGTACCAGCCGTAGGACAAGGTGCATTAGCGATTGAATGTCGTGAGGATGATACGGATTTACTTCAGTTGTTAGCGCATATTAATGATGCAGTAACAGAAAGAACAGTGGCTGCTGAACGAGTATTTCTTCATAAACTTGAAGGTGGATGCCAAGTTCCAATCGCTGGATATGCAACTCTTAAAGAAAATGATGCAATCGAATTAACAGCGCTTGTCGGTTCTATGGACGGTTCTGTTTTATTGAAAGAGATAGTAGTAGGTAATGATCCGAAGCAAGTTGGATTAGAGGCTGCGGACCGTTTAATTAAACAAGGAGCAAAAGAGCTCATCCTTGCTGCAAATAAGGAGCAACAATAAATATGAACGCTCTCGCTGGCAAAACAGTATTGATTACACGTGCCCAGCACCAAGCGAAACAAATGAGTGTAGCAGTGAAAGAAAGGAGCGGAATTCCATTGGAAATTCCGCTTTTGCGTATGGAAGGTACGTCTCATAGGCAAATTCAACATATAGCAGGGCAGCTACATTCGTATGACTGGGTTATTTTCACGAGTAAAAATGGTGTAGCTTTTTTTCTAGATAGTTTGAGAAAGAAGCTCCCCGGACCGATTAAAATTGCTGCAGTAGGCGTGAAAACAAAGTTAGAGTTAGAAAAGCGAGGCTATCAAGTAGAGTTTGTTCCCACTGCATTTGTTGCAGAAACATTTGCCGAAGAGTTTCTAAAAGAATTAAGTGGAAACGAGCGTATTTTATTTCCGAAAGGGAATTTAGCAAGAGATGTAATCCCGGTTAAACTTAGGGAGTTTGGTGTTTTTCTAGATGAGTTAATTGTATATGGTACGAAGGTGAATGTAGAGAAAAAACAAGAACTTATAACAGCATTGAAATTAGGGGAAGTAAATATTATTACATTTACGAGCCCTTCAACTGTTGATAGTTTTGTTCGTTTACTTGAGGGTACAAACTGGAGAGAATGGACGAAAAAATGTACAATTGCTTGTATAGGGCCTATTACGGAAAAAGAGGCGAACCTCTATTTTCCACATGTTATTGTGCCAAAAGAGTACACTGTAGAAGCATTACTACAATGCATTTGTGAATCTATAAAGTGAAACTTTAATCAGTGGGGGTTTTGTTCATCCCCCACTGATTATTAGTTGAACCAATCGGGCGTTTACGGGCAGTTGATCTCCCACCTAACTTCTTTGCTCCAGCCGAATTTTGAGGTGGGGGTCTTACTACCCGCAAATAGCGGGATAAAATAAAAGAATGGGGATAGAAATCTATGAATTCTTTACAATTTAATCGTCATCGTCGTTTAAGACAAAGCGGGGGCATGCGTGCGCTTGTACGTGAAACATTTTTACATACAGAAGATTTTATTTACCCTATTTTTGTATTAGAAGGAGAAAATACTCGTAATGAAGTTCCTTCTATGCCAGGCGTATATCAAATGTCTTTAGATTTATTGCAAGCTGAAATGCAAGAGGTCGTTGATTTAGGTATTCGTTCTGTTATTGTATTTGGTTTACCTGCTGAAAAGGACGAAGTTGGATCATCGGCATATTGTGAGCATGGAATTGTACAGCGTGCAATTAAGCAAATTAAAGATGAGTTCCCAGAGCTAGTAGTAGTTGCAGATACATGTTTATGTCAATTCACAAGCCATGGTCATTGCGGTGTTATTGAAGATGGCGTTATTTTAAATGATGAGTCTCTTGCAGCTCTTGCAAAAACAGCTGTAAGTCAAGCGAAAGCAGGGGCAGACATTATTGCACCATCTAACATGATGGACGGATTTGTAACAGCAATTCGCCATGCATTAGATGAAAATGGTTTCGCGCACGTACCAGTTATGTCGTACGCTGTGAAATATTCATCAGCATTTTACGGACCGTTCCGTGATGCAGCACACGGTGCACCGCAGTTTGGTGACCGTAAAACATATCAAATGGACCCAGCGAACCGTATGGAAGCATTCCGTGAAGCAGAATCAGATGTAATGGAAGGGGCCGACTTCTTAATTGTAAAGCCAGCTCTTTCTTATCTAGATATCGTTCGTGATGTGAAAAATAACTTTAACTTACCAGTCGTTGCTTATAACGTAAGTGGTGAATATTCGATGATTAAAGCAGCAGCACAAAATGGTTGGATTAATGAAAAAGAAGTTGTACTTGAGAAATTAATTAGCATGAAACGCGCAGGAGCAGACTTGATTATTACGTATCATGCAAAAGATGCAGCAAGATGGTTACAAGAAGGAGGCGCTAAATAATGAAAAAATTTGATAAGTCGATTGCGGCGTTTGAAGAAGCTCAAAATTTAATGCCTGGAGGCGTAAACAGCCCTGTTCGTGCTTTTAAGTCTGTTGGTATGAATCCGCTGTTTATGGAGCGCGGAAAAGGCTCTAAAGTATATGATATCGATGGGAATGAATACATCGATTACGTATTATCGTGGGGACCTTTAATTCATGGTCATGCGAATGATCGTGTTGTTGAGGCTTTAAAAGCTGTTGCTGAAAAAGGAACAAGCTTTGGTGCACCAACAGAAATTGAAAATAAATTAGCGCAGCTTGTTATCGAGCGTGTACCATCAATTGAGATTGTGCGTATGGTTAACTCTGGAACAGAGGCGACAATGAGTGCACTACGTTTAGCTCGTGGTTACACTGGACGTAACAAAATTTTAAAATTCATTGGTTGTTATCACGGTCATGGTGATTCTTTATTGATTAAAGCAGGTTCGGGTGTAGCAACGCTAGGTTTACCAGATAGCCCTGGTGTACCAGAAGGTGTAGCGAAAAATACGATTACCGTAGCATATAACGATTTAGAAAGTGTAAAATATGCTTTCGAACAATTCGGTGATGACATCGCTTGTATAATTGTAGAACCAGTGGCAGGGAATATGGGTGTTGTTCCCCCGCAACCAGGGTTTTTAGAAGGACTTCGTGAAGTGACAGAGCAAAACGGTGCACTACTTATTTTTGATGAAGTAATGACAGGATTCCGTGTTGCTTATAATTGTGGACAAGGTTACTACGGTGTAACTCCTGACTTAACTTGTTTAGGTAAAGTAATCGGTGGTGGCTTGCCGGTAGGAGCATACGGTGGGAAGGCAGAGATTATGCGTCAAGTTGCACCAAGCGGACCGATTTACCAAGCTGGAACATTATCGGGTAATCCACTTGCAATGACAGCAGGTTATGAAACGTTAGTGCAGTTAACGCCAGAATCATATGTGGAATTTGAGCGTAAAGCAGAAATGTTAGAGGCTGGACTACGTAAGGCAGCTGAAAAGCATAATATCCCGCATCACATTAATCGTGCAGGTTCTATGATTGGTATTTTCTTTACAGATGAGCAAGTTATTAATTATGATGCAGCAAAATCTTCAAACTTAGAATTCTTTGCAGCTTACTATCGTGAAATGGTAGAACAAGGTGTATTTTTACCACCTTCTCAATTTGAAGGTTTATTCTTATCGACAGCACATAGTGATGCAGATATTGAGGCGACAATTGCGGCGGCCGAAATTGCAATGTCAAAATTAAAAGCATAATTTCTTAGAGAAAATCGCTTTCCATTAGGGGAGCGATTTTTTTTATTCATAAAGTAGCCTTAGGGAACATAAATCTGTAATGACATATAGTTTGGGAGGGGGAAAAGAAGTGGCAACAGATCATTCATTACGATTTTCATTAAAAGAATCTGTTTGGTTCCAGAAGGGACAGGAAGTCGAAGAACTTTTGTCAATTTCGTTAGATCCAGACGTTGAGATAGAGGAGCTCGATCATGAAGTTATCGTGAGGGGGCAATTAGATTTAACGGGAGAGTACGTTGCAAGGCAAGATGATTCAGCTTATTCATTAAGAGAGCTATCACCAGCAAAGGCAATTGATTATGTAGAAACAAGGGCAGACGGGGTTAATGAGCTTGTCCATTCCTTTCCGCTCGAAATATCAATTCCAAGAAATCGAGTGAAAGTAATTGAAGAATTATATGTATCAATCGAGGAATTTGATTATGAATTAAAGGAAAATGGTTGCTTACAACTATTAGCGGATATATCTATTACAGGTTTATGTGACGAAGAAAGAACCGAGGATGAAGAGGAAGAGATGGTGTATGCCGAGTTGGAAGCTGATTCAGCTGAAGAAGATGAAAGTAGACCTGCGCCACACGAAGAGGTACCAGCCTATAAAGAATCAGATGGATGGGAAGATTATGCATTTGAGCCGTTTCAGTTAGAAGAAAGAAAAGAGCAAGAAATAGAAGAAGAGGAATTAGAAGAACATGAACTTGTGGAGCGTGAAGAGGAGCAAGAAAAGACGCCACAATTTGAATTGTTCGGGCGGAAAAATTTCAAGAAAGAAAAAGCGAAAAAGCAGGAAGAGCCAGAGGAAGAAGCATATTCACAGCGAGATGAAAATGCACTTTATTTAACGAAATTATTTACGAAAGAACCAGAAGAAGAATTTACGAAGGTAAGAATGTACTTCGTACAAGAAGGAGATACAATTGAATCGGTTGCAGAACGTTATGAAACGACTGTACAAAGCTTATATCGTGTAAATCAATCAGAAGATATATATTTAACTACAGGGCAAATTATATATATTCCTGTTTCAAAAGCAACAGTGAAATAAGTGAGTGAGTTTTTTCACTCACCTCTTTTCTTTTCCTAGAAGCTATGTTTTGAATAAGAAAGGGTTATTCGTATGGATATTGAATTACGAAATCGCTATGAACCCATTGTGAGGCAATATAGATTGGACACTCAGCATATGGAAGAGCACGGAAGTGTAATGAAAATTTATACGAATCAAGGTCCGTATGCGTTAAAGAAAATACAAGATAGAAAATTAGAGCGGAATAATTTTTTACACCATATTCAATATTTGAAGGAGAAAGGTTTTTCGAATTATGTACCTATATATCACACGACGGACGGGAATTATGTTTTAAGTGATGGGGCGTATAGCTATTATTTAATGCCTTGGTTAGAACGTGCGGAAGGAAATGGCGAAGATAATGATCAATACCATAAGATGTTTCAAACGCTCGGGACGTTGCATCAAAAAACGGTGAAAGAGGAGACTTATACAGAAGAAGATTTAGAAAAACATTATACAAATATATCCGGCCGTTGGGAAAATGATGGCGAGATATTAGAAGAGTTTCTCATAGAATCTGAAGCGAAGTGGTATATGTCTCCATTTGAATTACAATATTGTACGTATTATCACCACGTTATGAGAGCACGTGAGTTCGCAACGAAACAATTAAGTGAATGGCATGATGCAATGAAAGAAAAGGAAAAAACACGTACTACTTTCGTTCATGGAAATGTATCGCTTAATCACTTTTTATTTGATTATGAACGAAACGGTTATTTTATTAGTTTAGAAAAGTCTCAGTTTGCTACACCGGTACAGGATATCGTCAGCTTTTATTCAAGGTCTTTGAACACATATCCAATTGCGCGGAGCGACCGCTTTGAATGGTATCAAATGTATCAAAAAAATTTTCCATTTACGAAAGAGGAGCAGCTTCTTATGTTTGCGTATATGACGTACCCGTCGCATTTTATTCGGCAAATTCAGTCGTATACGAAAAGAAGAAAGAGTCGTAATGAAGAAAATGAGCTTCGCGGGGTAAAAATTCTGCAGCAATCGCATTGGCTCATTAGTAATACAGAATATTTCCTTTCGCAATTACAAGCTGCCCAGCAAGGGAACGGATAAAGAAGATAAGTAGGGAGAACCCTGCTTATCTTTTTTTATTAGTTTCATAAAGAGATAAAAGCCGTAGTTTCAAATTTATCTTGACGAATAAGGTTTCGTTTTTTACACTATTGTATATAATAATTAACAATCACATAAATGCATTGAAGGGGAAGAGTATAACATGAAACGTCTTCAGAGAGGGGAACTATTGGCTGGGAGGTTCTCTAGATAGTTATGTTAGAAGGTAGCCCTGGAGCATCTTTTCTGAACGGAATGATTCTTATTAGGAAAAGACGGATTTGTCCGTTATCAAATTAAGAGTATAAGCAAATTCTGAATTTGTTTGTAAATAAAGGTGGTACCGCGATGTCCCTCGTCCTTTTTTGGATGAGGGGCATTTTTTATTTTAAGGAGGGAAAATAATGTCAAACACGGAAAATAATTTACCAACTAAATATGATCATATGTCCGTTGAAGAAGGCCTTTACAAGTGGTGGCTTGAAGGCAAATATTTCGAAGCAACAGGAGATGAGAAGAAACAACCATATACAATTGTAATTCCACCTCCGAACGTAACTGGTAAGTTACACTTAGGTCACGCTTGGGATACGACGCTTCAAGATATTTTAACTCGTACAAAGCGTATGCAAGGTTACGATGTATTATGGCTTCCAGGAATGGACCATGCTGGTATCGCAACGCAAGCGAAAGTAGAAGGAAAACTTCGTGAAGAAGGTATTTCACGTTACGATCTTGGTCGTGAGAAATTCCTTGAAAAAGCTTGGGAATGGAAAGAAGAATACGCTTCTCACATTCGTCAACAATGGGGGAAAGTTGGTTTAGGACTAGACTATTCTCGTGAACGCTTCACATTAGACGAAGGCTTATCTAACGCTGTTAATAAAGTATTCGTTCAATTATATGAAAAAGACTTAATTTACCGCGGTGAGTATATCATCAACTGGGATCCAGCAACACGCACAGCTCTTTCTGATATTGAAGTAATTCATAAAGAAGTTCAAGGTGCATTCTACCATATGAACTATCCGTTAACAGACGGTTCTGGTCACATTCGCCTTGCAACTACTCGTCCAGAAACAATGCTTGGTGATACAGCGGTAGCAGTTCATCCAGAAGATGATCGCTACAAACATTTAATCGGAAAAACAGTTACACTTCCAATCGTAGGCCGAGAGATTCCGATTATTGCTGATGAATACGTAGAAAAAGACTTCGGAACAGGCGTTGTGAAAATTACACCAGCTCATGACCCGAATGACTTTGAAGTAGGTAACCGTCATGACTTACCACGTATTTTAGTAATGAACGAAGATGGAACGATGAACGAAAAAGCTGGTAAGTATAACGGTATGGATCGTTTCGAATGCCGTAAAGAGTTAGTGAAAGACTTACAAGAAGCTGGCGTATTAGTAGAAATCGAGCCTCATATGCACTCAGTAGGTCATAGTGAGCGTAGCGGTGCAGTTGTTGAGCCTTATTTATCAACACAATGGTTCGTAAAAATGGCTCCACTTGCAGAAAAAGCGGTAGAACTTCAACAAAAAGAAGAAGAAAAAGTAACGTTCGTACCAGAGCGTTTTGAAAACACATACTTACGCTGGATGGAAAACATTCATGACTGGTGTATTTCTCGTCAATTATGGTGGGGACACCGCATTCCAGCTTGGTATCATAAAGAAACTGGTGAAGTATACGTAGGTACAGAAGCGCCAGCAGATCTTGAAAACTGGAATCAAGATAATGACGTGCTTGATACATGGTTCAGTTCAGCATTATGGCCATTCTCAACACTTGGCTGGCCGAATGAAGATGCAGCAGACTTTAAAAAGTTCTATTCAACAGATGCTTTAGTAACTGGTTATGACATCATCTTCTTCTGGGTATCTCGTATGATTTTCCAAGGTTTAGAGTTTACAGGAGAGCGTCCATTTAAAGATGTATTAATTCACGGTTTAGTTCGTGATGAGCAAGGACGTAAAATGAGTAAATCTCTTGGTAACGGTATTGATCCGATGGATGTTATCGAGAAGTACGGTGCAGATGCAATGCGTTACTTCTTATCAACAGGAAGTGCACCAGGTCAAGATTTACGTTTCAGCATGGAAAAAGTAGAATCTACTTGGAACTTCATTAATAAAATTTGGAACGCATCACGTTTCGTATTAATGAACATGGATGACATGAAGTATGAAGAAATCGATTTAACTGGTGAAAAATCAGTTGCAGATAAGTGGATTTTAACTCGCTTAAACGAAACAATCGAAAGTGTAACACGTAACATGGATAAATATGAGTTCGGTGAAGCTGGTCGTTCATTATACAACTTCATTTGGGATGATTTCTGTGACTGGTACATTGAGATGGCGAAACTTCCACTATACGGTGAAGATGAAGCAGCTAAGAAAACAACTCGTTCGATTTTAGCTTACGTATTAGACCAAACAATGCGTCTATTACATCCATTCATGCCGTTCGTAACAGAGAAAATTTGGCAGCATTTACCGCATGAAGGCGAGTCTATTACAGTAGCAGCATGGCCAACAGTTCGCGAAGATTTACAAGATAAAGAAGCGGCAGCAGAAATGCACCTTCTAGTTGATATCATTCGCTCTGTTCGTAACATCCGTGCGGAAGTAAATACACCAATGAGCAAAAAAGTTCAAATGCAAATTAAAGCAAAAGATGAGGCAGTACTAGCTCAGCTTACGAAAAACAGTTCTTACATTGAGCGTTTCTGTAACCCAAGTGAACTAACAATTAAGATTGATTTACAAGCGCCAGAAAAAGCGATGACTGCAATCGTATCAGGTGCAGAGTTATTCTTACCGTTAGCTGATCTTATCAATCTTGATGAAGAGAAAGCGCGTCTTGAAAAAGAACTTGAGAAGTTCGATAAAGAAGTAGAACGTGTACAGAAGAAACTTTCAAACCAAGGATTCGTAGCGAAAGCTCCTGCAGAAGTTATTGACGGAGAGCGTGCGAAAGAACAAGATTATCTAGAGAAACGCGAAGCGGTTCGTCAACGTCTAGCTGATCTTGAGAAATAAAAATGTTTTTCAGAGACTCACTATATTGGTGAGTCTCTTTTCTTTGCGTATAATAGAATTACGAAGTTTGTCTTTTGAAAGGGGAATAGCAAACGTGATACATACATACGAAGAAGCGATAGGCTGGATTCATAGCCGATTGAAATTTGGGATAAAACCAGGACTAGAAAGAATGCAATGGATGTTAGAAGAACTCGGAAATCCAGAGCGTCATATAAAATGTGTTCATCTTGCCGGCACAAATGGAAAAGGTTCAACTTTAACATATATGCGCTACATGTTAGAAGGCGCGAAATATAAAGTAGGAACGTTTACATCGCCTTACATAGAAACATTCAATGAACGTATTAGTGTAAACGGAATACCGATTGCAGATGAAGAGATTGCGGAACTTGTAAATATGGTAAAGCCAGTCGTTGAAAAATTAGATGAGACGGACTTAGGAGAAGCGACTGAGTTTGAAATCATTACAGTAATGGCAATTTATTATTTCGGTAAAGTTAATTTCTGTGATGTTGTTTTATTTGAAACGGGGCTTGGGGGAAGATTTGATTCTACAAATGTTATTCATCCGGTTCTCACGATTATTACGAATATCGGCCACGATCATATGCATATTTTAGGCAATACACTAGGAGAAATTGCATATGAAAAGGCAGGGATTATTAAGTCTGGTGTTCCAGTTATTACTGGTGTGAAAAATGAAGAAGCATTGCAAGTAATTCAAAAGGTTGCTAAGGAAAACCATGCAAGCTTATATGAACTTGGAAAACAGTTTACAACATTACATAAACATTCTAATGAAGATGGGGAACATTTTGATTTTGATTGTCCATTTGCCTCGTTTGAAAATGTTCGAATTTCAATGAAAGGTATTCATCAAGTAGGCAATGCAGCGCTAGCGCTTATGGCAGTAATGTATTTAAAAACATATTTATCATTTTTAATTAATGAAGAGGAGATGAAAGTTGGCTTACAAGAAGCATACTGGATTGGTCGATTTGAAAAGTTACAAAGTAATCCAGATATTATAATAGATGGTGCTCATAATCCAGAAGGTATTGAAAGTCTTGTAAAAACAGTAGAGGCACATTATAAAAAGAAGAATGTAATAGTTTTATTTACTGCTCTTGGTGACAAACAGTTACATAACATGGTAGGGCAATTAGAAAAAGTTGCTGATGAAATAATATTTACGACGTTTGCCTTTGATCGTGCCATTTCTGCTGACAAGCTTGCATCGTATTCACAACAAGAGTCAAAATTAGTTTTTGAAGATTGGAAAGAGGCAATTGATACAAAGGTTGACATGATAGGAGAACATGATGTTTTTATCATAACAGGTTCTTTGTATTTCATTTCCGAAGTTAGAAAATATATTCGCGAGAAAAACTAGATAGTCTTTGCTATCTAGTTTTTTGTTCTACAAATGAAGTCAAATGCATACATATAAGATAATAATATAGGGTTATTTGACGAATTCCTCTGACAAATATCTCGTTTTTTTGTGGAATGAATATGATATGATGCGGACAATGACAAGAGGTGAGGTGTGAGTGTATGGACAAGCAATCACGAACGATCTCGGTGAAAGTAAATGGAACAGAAGCGAAGTATGAGGAAAAAAAGAAGGATGAGTTTGACTGGATGATAGCAGAAAGTGAGAGACCGAAAAATGTCGTTCCGTTTCAAAAAGCGAAATCAGTATCTATGGAAAAATATCGAAAGAAGTGGAGCAATACAATAATCGCAATCGTTGCAACTGCAATAATTATCGGTACTGCATTTGGGATGGGTATGATTCATTTATTAACTGGACAAGGGACGACAGGAGAAGGTAAGGTAACGGCTTCGAAGCAGACAGGTAATGAGGAACAAAAGGTGGGTGGAACGGCAGAACAAACACCAACACCGAAAGAGGAAAAACCAAAAGCACAGGTAGGAACGTCATTAGAACCAATGAAACTATTTTTCGTTCAAGGAGGGCTTTATTCCTCTGAAGAAAAAGGACAGGCTGCTATTGAAGAGTGGAAAAGTAATGGGGGCGTGGCTACTTTGAAACCGAGTGGTGATAAGTATGCGTTAGTTGTTGCTATTACGAGCGATGAACAGGCTGTTAATCAATTAATAGATCAGTATAAGCAAGATGGTGTTTCAGTTTTGAAAAAAAATTGGGATATTACAGATAAAGCATTGCTCAAAAATGATAAAGAAGTAGGAATGTTTTTAGCGAAAGTGCAGCCATTATATACTCATTTAGCAAAATATGTGTCCAGCGTACAAACTAGTGGAAAAAGTAATCCAAAAGATATAGAAGCGATTCAAAAAGAGTGGAAAGCTATGGAAAAGGAAGGGAAGAGTATGAAGCGTGAAGATGCAAAGAAGCTTTATACGTATACGTCCATAGCGGTGCAAACGATTAAGGAAGGGAAGAGCGATAAGGAATCTGTAGCTAAATTAAATCAAGTTATTATTGATGGTATACTTTCGTATGAAAAAATGGTTTCACAAAAAGTGAAATAATAGGATAATGAAATGACGAAGAAAGAAGTACATATACTTCTTTCTTTTCTTTTGAATTTAGAACAAAGTGCTTTCTGTATGGGCAGCGTATAATCGTATTTAAAAAGAACTATTATTTTGTTTAGAGAAAATGATATTTCTAGAATTTGTGGGGAAACTATTCCTTTGATACGATTGATTTAAATTATTCTGCTTCATGTGAGAAGGGAAGGAGAAAATATGAGGAAAATTATTTTAGCTTCAGGGTCACCTAGGAGGAAGGAACTGCTTGAATTAGCAGATGTGCCATTTGAAATCGTTGTTAGTGAAGTAGAAGAGACGATTGGTGCATATTCATCACCTTCTGATATTGTTATGTCGCTTGCTTTGCAAAAAGCATCTGCTGTGGCAGAAAACCATAGTAATCAAGTTGTACTAGGTGCAGATACAATTGTTACATATGATTCGCGTATTCTTGGAAAGCCGTCTAATGAGGCTGAGGCGAAAGAAATGTTACGATTATTATCGGGGAAAACACACGAAGTATACACAGGTGTTGCAATTATATCGAAAGAAAAAACGGTAACTTTTTATGAACGTACAGAAGTAACATTTTGGGGATTAACAGAAGAGGAAATAGACGTATACGTTGCATCGAAGGAACCACTTGATAAAGCAGGGAGCTATGGAATTCAAGGTAAAGGGGCTATTTTTGTTCAACATATTCAAGGGGACTACTACAGTGTAGTTGGCTTGCCAATTGCGCGTCTTGTCCGTGAATTAAAACAGTTTGATAGCGATGTAACCCATGCGTAAAATTGCATGAGGTTTTCTTTAGGAGAAATCGTAAAAAAAGGGGTGGAGAGATGAACGGTATTCGTGATGTTGTGAGAGAAGAACAGCCACGGGAGCGTTTATTGTTAGAAGGAGCAGGAAGTTTATCGAATCGAGAACTTCTTGCAGTTTTACTCAGAACGGGTTCTAAAGAAGAAACGGTGTTAACGTTATCAGATAATATTCTCCATCATTTTGACGGCTTACGAATGTTAAAGGATGCAACGTTAGAAGAGATGATGAGTATTCATGGTGTTGGGATTGCAAAGGCGTCGCAGCTTATGGCTGCTTTTGAATTAGGTAGAAGAATGGTACGTTTAGAATATCAAAATAGATATAGTATTCGAAGTCCAGAAGATTGTGCGAGTTATATGATGGAAGAGATGCGTTTTTTGCAACAGGAGCATTTTGTTTGTTTATATTTGAATACGAAAAATCAAGTTATACATAGGCAAACTATTTTTATTGGAAGTTTAAATACGTCGATTGTGCACCCAAGGGAAGTTTTTAAAGAAGCGTTCCGTCGGTCAGCAGCCTCTATTATATGTCTTCATAACCATCCCTCAGGAGATCCGGCGCCGAGCCGTGAAGATATTGAAGTTACAAAACGATTAGTAGAATGTGGTCGAATTATCGGAATTGAAGTACTTGATCATATCATAATAGGTGACCATAAATTCGTGAGTTTAAAGGAAAAAGGTCATATTTAAGACTATTCTTTTTACTTATTTTGTTTTATAATGTGATTTATGAGTTTTTTGTAGAAAATTATCTACAAAAAGGATGCAGATATAAAAAAACGTACTGTTTTTATAAATATAAAGTAAGAAAAATGAGTCCGTGAAAATAAGAAGGGAAGATAAATGATATGTTTGGATTTGGTGGATTTACTCGCGATCTTGGAATAGACTTAGGAACAGCGAATACGCTTGTATATGTGAAAGGGAAAGGTGTAGTTTTACGTGAACCTTCAGTAGTAGCATTACAAACTGATACGAAACAAATCGTTGCGGTAGGTAGCGATGCAAAACAAATGATTGGTCGTACACCAGGAAACGTAGTGGCACTTCGTCCTATGAAAGATGGTGTAATTGCTGATTACGAAACAACAGCAATTATGATGAAATACTACATTCAACAAGCTCAAAAATCAAATGGATTCTTCTCACGTAAACCATACGTAATGGTATGTGTACCATCTGGTATTACAGCTGTAGAAAGACGTGCAGTAATCGATGCGACTCGTCAAGCTGGTGCTCGTGATGCTTATCCAATCGAAGAGCCATTTGCAGCAGCAATTGGTGCAAACTTACCTGTTTGGGAGCCGACTGGTAGTATGGTTGTTGATATCGGTGGTGGTACAACAGAAGTTGCAATTATTTCTTTAGGTGGTATTGTAACAAGTCAATCAGTTCGTGTTGCTGGTGATGATATGGACGATTCAATCATTCAGTACATTAAGAAAAGCTACAACTTAATGATCGGTGAAAGAACAGCAGAAGCACTAAAATTAGAAATCGGTTCTGCAGGCGAGCCAGAAGGTATCGAGCCTATGGAAATTCGCGGGCGTGATTTAGTAAGTGGTTTACCGAAAACAGTACTAATTCAACCAGAAGAAATTGCAGATGCATTAAAAGATACAGTAGATGCAATTGTAGAATCAGTTAAAAATACGTTAGAAAAAACTCCACCTGAATTAGCAGCGGATATTATGGACCGTGGTATCGTATTAACGGGTGGCGGGGCATTACTACGTAACTTAGATAAAGTTATTAGTGAAGAAACAAATATGCCAGTTCTTGTTGCAGAGGATCCATTAGATTGCGTAGCAATTGGAACGGGTAAAGCATTAGACAATATCGACCTTTTCAAAACTGCTGCTCGATAATATTGCAAAATAAAAATCAATGAAATTAAGAGGGTGTGAACGTGCCACAGTTTTTCTTAAACAAAAGATTAATTGTTTTGTTAGTTAGTATTATTCTTCTCGTGGCATTGATTGGAATCTCATTGAAAGAACGGAACAGTTTATCATGGCCAGAGCAGTTTATAAAAGATACTGTCGGTGTTGTAGAACGTGTATTCCAAAAGCCAGCGAATTATGTTGCCGGATTCTTCGAGAACGTAGAAGATGTAAAGCGCACGTATGAAGAGAATAAAAAGCTGAAAGCAAAATTAGATTCTACCGCAGATTTATCTGCAGTAGTGAAAAATTTAGACGATGAGAATAAAAAACTACGAGAATTAACTGGTAAAGAAAAGTCCCGTGGTGATTATACGGAAGTACAAGCTAGTGTGGTTTCTCGTAATCCCGATAAATGGTACGATTTAGTTGGAATTGATAAAGGAGCACAGCAAGGGATCAAAAAAGATATGGCTGTTGTAACTCCGAAAGGTTTAGTTGGACGCGTAAAAAGTGTATCTCAGTTTACATCTTCAGTAGAGTTGTTAAGTTCGATGAGCCGAACAAACCGTGTTTCTGCTATTGTACAAGGAGAAGAAAATATCTTTGGATTAATTGAAGGTTACGATAAAGAAAAACAACTACTTCTTTTCACAAAGATTAGCTCTGATGCAGAGGTGAAAAAAGATCAACTAGTTGTAACATCTGGACTTGGTGATATCTTCCCTAAAGGTCTTGCGATTGGGAAAATTGTTGATGTTCAGCCAGATCCATACGGTTTAACAAAAACGGCTTATGTAAAACCATCCGCTGATTTGAATGATGTAGAGCATATTATAGTTGCAAAACGTGATATGCCTACAGCGTCGTTAGAATAGGAGGGAGAGAAGAGATGATGACGATTTTAAAAAGAGCAGCTCTTCCTCTTTTGCTCCTTTTTGTTTTTTTATTTGAAAATATGTTCTCTACTGTTGTTCCAACAGACGTCTTTTGGAAAGGCAGTATAGCAGCACCGCATTTCTTTATAATTGTGTTATGTTTTATTACAGTGTACTATAGTCCGGTTCAAGGGATTTACTACGGACTATTATTTGGTTTCTTATTTGATACCGTATACACGGAACTTGTCGGTATATATATATTTGCTTATCCGATTTTAGCTTATTTAGTTTATAGTGTGATGAAAGTATTACAATTGAATTTATTTATTGTCGCTTCTATCGTACTGGCTGGCATTGCAGCATTAGAGTATTATGTGTATGGGTTTTTAACTTTGTTAGGACGTACTCACATGTCAGCATCTGTCTTTTTCACAGATCGTCTCCTTGCTACTTTATTGCTAAATGGAATTTTCTTATTAATAGTTTGTTTCCCACTGAGACGATATTTAGTGCGTCTTTCAAAAGCGATAGAAGAAAAAGAAAAAAGGATTTTCTAATTTTATGTCGAATTGAATCGGTGGGGTGAACTTTAGTGGAAGAAAAAAAGCAACAAAATGTAACGATAAAAGGGACAAAAGATGGAATAACACTTCATTTAGATGATTGCTGTTCATTCTCTGAGCTACTAAAAGAATTGGATGAAAAGCTTTCTACACATTACTATGAGAGTGACGGACGTTCTTTAATTGAAGTGCGTGTTAAAGTAGGAAATCGCTATTTAACAGAAGTACAACAAGAAGAGATTCGTACGTTAATTCGCAATAAGAAGAACCTTGTTGTAGAATCAATCGAAAGTGATGTTATAACAAAAGCAGAAGCAATAGCTTGGAAAGAAGAAACAGAAATTGTCCCTATTTCCAAAATTGTTCGCTCTGGACAAGTGTTACATGTAAAAGGCAATTTATTATTAATTGGAGATGTTAATCCAGGCGGAACGGTTATCGCTGGGGGGAATATTTTTGTCTTGGGATCATTAAGAGGAATTGCACATGCGGGGTATGATGGAGATTCAGAAGCTGTTATTGCTGCATCTATTATGAACCCTATGCAACTCCGAATTAGTGATGTGACAATGCGGGCTCCGGAAGAGAAAGAAGACGGAGCAGAGGCGGCAGAATGTGCGTACATTAATGAGAACAATCACATTGTTGTCGATCGCCTGCAACTTCTCACTCATCTTAGACCTAATTTAACAAAGTTAGAAAGGGGAATTGTATAGCTGTGGGAGAGGCAATAGTAATTACATCTGGAAAAGGCGGAGTAGGTAAAACTACAACGTCTGCGAACATTGGTACAGCCCTTGCGTTATCTGGAAAAAAAGTGTGTTTAATTGATACAGATATCGGTTTACGCAATTTAGACGTAGTAATGGGGCTAGAAAATCGTATTGTATTTGATCTTGTTGATGTCGTTGAAGGGCGTTGTCGTTTACCTCAGGCTCTTATTAAAGATAAGCGTTTTGATGATCTTTATTTATTACCTGCAGCACAAACGAGCGATAAGTCGGCGGTAACACCTGAACAAATGGATGAATTAATACAAGTATTACGTCAAGATTATGATTACATATTAATTGATTGTCCTGCGGGGATTGAGCAGGGGTTTAAAAATGCAGTAGCAGGTGCGGATAAAGCAATCGTTGTAACAACACCAGAAGTATCCTCAATGCGTGATGCGGATCGTATTATCGGGCTTTTAGAGAAAGAGGATATTGAACCACCGAAACTTGTCATTAACCGTGTGCGTAGTCATATGCTTCATGAACAGGATATGTTAGACGTTGATGAAATCGTACGTACACTGTCAATCGAGCTTCTTGGAGTTGTCGAGGATGATGATGAAGTTATTCGTGCTACGAATACAGGTGAACCTGTAGCGCTGCAACCTAGCGGGAAAGCAGCAATAGCTTATCGTAATATTGCAAGACGCTTGTTAGGTGAGAATGTACCATTACAAGCATTTGAACAAGAAAAAGTATCGGTATTTACAAAGATGAAAAATTTCTTTGGAATCCGTTAAAAGCACTTCGCATAAATGCGGAGTGCTTTCTTTTTTCTTCGCATGAATATCTTCCTTCTATAACTCATACATATGTACAAACTGTATATAACTGTTTCTATTTGAATAAGGCTAACGAAAGAAAGGAGACAGTATGAAGAATAGACGTGTGGAAGAAATTAAAAAGCGGATTGCGAAAAGGAAAGCAGAGCAAGAATTGCTAGAAGAAGAGCAGTATTTTGCGGGAGGAGATTTTGATAGCGAAACGGTCTTTATTGAAGAGGGGGAGAAGGAAATTCATCCTCTATTTCGAAAAGAAGTTTTTCTCTTCAAAGTTTTGCTATCAGCAATATTAGTTCTTTCGGTTGCTATTTTATTTAAGAACGCACCTTCTTCTTTTGATGGTACTAGAGCTGTTACAGAAAAAGTTATGCAAGAAGAATTTCAATTTGCTACTATATCAAAATGGTATGAAAATCAGTTTGGAAAACCTCTCGTGTTCTTTTCTCCAAATGAGAAAAAAGAAGAGGCTATTCAGCAAAAGGATTATGCGATTCCTGCCTCTGGAAAGGTGATGCAAGGATTTCAAAAAAACGGCCAGGGTGTATTTGTTCAAACGGCTACAAATGCAACGGTGGAGTCAGTAAATGAAGGTATAGTTGTTTTTGCGGGCAAGAAAGAGGAACTTGGAAATACAGTTCAAATTCAGCACGCTGATGGTACGGAGTCATGGTATGCAAATTTAAATGATATGTCAGTAAAATTATATGATTACGTTTCAAAGAAACAAAAAATTGGAATAGTGAGTAATGATGAAAATAATAAAAATGGCAAATTTTATTTTGCAATAAAAAAGAATGAAAAATTTATTGATCCAGTTCAGGTGATTTCATTTGATTAAATATAGGGATGTTTTCACGAAAATTTCTGTGCATCCGTTGTTTTGGGTTATTATTGTCATTGGTATTTTTACAGCACGTTTTAAAGAGTTACTATTACTATTTTGTATCGTTTTAGTTCATGAACTTGGGCATGCTTTTGCCGCAGCGTATTATAATTGGCGTATTAAACAAATTCAGCTTTTGCCGTTTGGTGGTGTAGTTGAGATGGAAGAACATGGGAACAAATCGTTAAAAGAAGAATTAATTGTCGTTATGGCGGGGCCAATTCAGCATATATGGATGATTGCAGTCGCTTACATTTTGTATAAAGCGGGCTGGGTAACTGACGATTTGTACCATTTCTTTGTATGGAATAATGTCATTATTTTAGGGTTTAATTTATTGCCTATTTGGCCACTTGATGGTGGAAAAGTATTATTTAATGTATTATCATATCGTTTTCCCTATTTACAAGCACATGAAAAGATGATGAAATTGTCATGTGTTTTTTTTAGTGTAATATTAGGATGGCAGTTACTTTGGAATAGTAATAACATTATGATGTGGGTATTACTCGTTTTTCTAGCGATTTCTTTATATCAAGAATGGAAACAAAGACGGTACGCATTTATGCGTTTTTTATTAGAGCGTTATTATGGGAATAAAAGAGATATTGAAAAAATAGCACCTATTGAGGTGAAAACGGAAGATCATTTATATACGATTTTCACAAAATTTCGCAGAGGATATAAACACTCTATTATCGTCCATGGAAAATATAAAGAGCATTACACATTGGACGAAAATGAATTGTTGTATGCGTATTTTGCTGAAAAACGAACAACCTCATCTGTTGAAGAATTAATTGGTTAGTGTTGACGACGACACTAACCTTTTATATTGTAAGGAAAAGAAATGAAAAGTGAGGAAAGAATTTTGAAGACGTTATATATTAACTACACTGGTTCGGAAAAGCGTGTTGCGATAGAAGAGAAACAAAAAATTGTAGAGCTTTTATGGAAACGGAATGAAGAGCAGGAGATTGTCGGACATATTTATGTTGGGCGTATCGTAAGAACAATTGCTGGAATGAACGCAGCCTTTGTAAATATCGGATTAGAAAAACATGCATATCTTTCATTTGATGATGTACCATCTTCATATCGCATACATGAAGGACAGGCGATACTTGTACAAGTTGTGAAAGAGGCAATTGATACGAAGGGGCCAAAATTAACGGCGAAGATAGAATTTACCGGGAAATATGTCGTTTACATGCCCTATGATGAAATGCGCGCTGTTTCTCGGAAAATAAAAAATAATAAAAGAAGACAACAGTTACTGGGAATTGAAGTAGAAGGAACAGGTGGATACATTTTCCGTTCTGCTTCTGAAAAAGGAACGATCGATGAAATACAAGCTGAAATGCAAGGATTGCAGCAGTTATATGAAGAGTTAAAAAGAAAAGAAGATCAAGGGAAGGCGCCCTTACTACTTCATCAACCAGCGACGTTTTTAGATCGTGTATTTCAGGAGAACCCAATTGAAACAATTGAAAAAATAGTTGTAGATACGAGAAGTATAGTAAAAGAATTAGAAGAAAAAGTAGGGAAAGAAAGAGTATCCTTTTATAATGAAAAATCTTCGATGTTTAACCATTTTGGAATAGATCGTGAAATCGAGAAAGCACTTCAAAAAATTGTGTGGCTACCAAATGGTGCCTATCTAATTGTAGAACAAATGGAGACGATGACTGTAATTGATGTGAATACAGGTAAATTTACTGGAAAACAAAATTTACAAGATACCGTATTTCGCACAAATGAAATGGCTGCTGAAGAGATTGCTCGTCAATTAAGACTTCGTGATATTGGCGGGATGATATTAATTGATTTTATTAATATGAAAAGACGGGAAGATAAAGAGAAGGTAAGAGAGCGTTTAATGATAGCTTTACAAGATGATCGCACATATACAAGAGTGCTTGGGTTTACAGAGTTAGGTATTTTAGAGATGACGCGTAAGCGCAAGAAACATTCGTTACGTGACGTATTATTAGAAGAGTGTGCGCCTTGTAAAGCGACAGGTTACGTTATATCTAATGAAACAATTGCGTATGAGCTAGAGAGAGAGCTTATTACTTATGGTAATATAGAGGATGAAGCTGTATTGATTGGTGCTTCAAAAAAAGTACAAAAACATTTTTCACAAAAAGAATTACAAAAAAATATTCCATTTGAAATTTATTTCAAAGATGATATTATCGAAAAGTACGCTATTATCCGTTTTGGAAGTAAGAAAGAAATTGTAGAACGGAAAAAATAGTTAGCAGAACATTCATTGACAATAGTCAATGAGTCATGGTAATATTTTTATGTTATAGTTTATAGCACCTAAACTGCTATATGCTACAACCGCACAAGACAGGTTCCCTAAAGACATTTTATGTCTACCTCGTTTTTGGCGAGTCTTAGTAATTAAGAGGAGGTGCAAGTATGTACGCAATTATCGAAACAGGTGGAAAACAAATTAAAGTTGAAGCTGGTCAAGCAATCTACATTGAAAAATTAGATGTTGAAGCTGGTGAAACTGTTACTTTTGACAAAGTTCTTTTCGTTGGTGGCGAAAACGTGAAAGTTGGTAGCCCAGTTGTAGAGGGTGCAACAGTTACTGCGAAAGTTGAAAAACAAGGTCGCGCTAAGAAAATCATCGTTTTCAAATACAAAGCGAAAAAGAACAATCGTAAGAAACAAGGTCATCGTCAACCTTACACTAAGCTAGTAGTTGAAGCTATCAACGCTTAATTCTGGTTAAGATGATTAAGATTACGATAAGTCGCACGAAATTAGGAAGTATCCGATCATTTAAAATGACTGGACATGCCAATTATGCGCCACATGGACAAGATCTTGTCTGTGCTGGAACTACAGCGGTTGTGTTTGGTTCTATAAATGCAGTGGAAGAACTTTGTAATGTGCAGGCAACTATTGAACTCGGAAGTGATGGCGGATTCTTGACGTATGAATTGCCTAATGATTTAGACCTTCATACAGCAGAAAAAGCACAAATACTTTTAGAAGGATTGGTTGTTTCACTTAAGACGATTGAACTTGATTACGGAAAGTATATCCGTTTAATAGAAAAAGTGCAGGAGGTGTAACGTATGTTAAGATTAGATCTTCAGTTTTTCGCATCTAAGAAAGGTGTAGGTAGTACAAAGAACGGTCGTGACTCTCAGTCAAAACGTCTTGGTGCTAAACGCGCAGATGGTCAAACGGTTTCAGGTGGTTCAATTCTTTACCGTCAACGCGGTACAAAAATTTATCCAGGTGTTAACGTTGGTCGTGGTGGCGATGACACTTTATACGCGAAAGTTGACGGCGTAGTACGCTTTGAGCGTCTTGGTCGTGACCGCAAACAAGTGAGCGTATATCCTGTTGCTCAAGAAGCATAAGAACTCACGGAAAACTCTAACCTGAGTGCAGGTTAGAGTTTTTCTATATTAAGGGGTATCTAAATGAATGAAAAATGGACAATTATAGATGCGTTGAGCCACTCGAGACATGATTGGCTCAATCGTTTGCAGATGGTTAAAGGAAATCTTTCCCTTGGAAAAGTGGAAGAGATTCATAGGCTCATCGATCGTTTTGTCCAAGAAGCGAGACAAGAATCCAATCTGATGGGGCTATCAATGCCTTTATTTTCAGAGTGGATTTTAACATATAATTGGAAACAGCAACCGTGCTTATTGGAGTACGAAGTATTAGGGAAATTACATAACTTATCTCATCTAGATGAGACTGTATGTACATGGACGAATCAGTTTTTCTTAATGCTTCAGCATAGTTTAGACGTATATGTTGAAAATTATGTTTGTATCACAATTGAAAGTGACGCGGAGAATGCTCGTTTCTTTTTTGATTTTCGTGGAAAGCTAACGAATGTAGAAGAACTACAAACGTGGCTTGCGAACGAAAACAATAAATGGTATTCCATTTCTTATACAGTACGAGACGAAGAAGTCTCAGTTATATTACAACTAATCGAAAAAAGTGTGGTGAAATAATGTTTGTAGATCAGGTCAAGATATATGTAAAAGGCGGCGACGGTGGTAACGGAATGGTTGCGTATCGTCGTGAGAAGTATGTACCTAAAGGTGGCCCAGCAGGTGGCGACGGTGGTAAAGGTGCAGATGTTGTTTTTGTTGTTGAGGAAGGCTTACGTACATTAATGGACTTCCGCTACCAACGTCATTTCAAAGCTGATCGCGGTCAGCACGGAATGAGTAAAGGTCAGCACGGTCGTAAATCTGAAGATTTAATCGTAAAGGTTCCACCAGGAACAATAGTGAAAGATGAAAAAACAGGTGAAATTCTTGCCGATTTAGTAACGCATGAACAAACAGCTGTAATCGCAAGAGGTGGCCGTGGTGGCCGTGGTAATTCACGTTTCGCAACAGCGACGAACCCAGCGCCAGAAATCGCTGAGAACGGGGAACCAGGTCAAGAACGTGATGTCACGCTAGAACTTAAAGTGCTAGCAGATGTTGGACTTGTTGGATTCCCAAGTGTAGGTAAATCTACATTATTATCTGTTGTATCATCAGCGCGTCCGAAAATTGCAGAATATCACTTTACAACAATCGTTCCGAATCTTGGTGTTGTTGAAACTGGTGATAACCGCAGCTTCGTTATGGCTGACCTTCCTGGACTAATTGAAGGCGCACACTCCGGCGTTGGACTTGGACACCAATTCTTACGTCATATCGAACGTACACGTGTAATTGTACACGTTATCGATATGTCTGGTTTAGAAGGACGTGAGCCATATGAAGATTATGTCACAATCAATAATGAACTAAAAGAATACAATATGCGTTTAACTGAGCGTCCACAAGTTGTTGTTGCAAACAAAATGGATATGCCAGATGCAGAAGAAAACTTACAAGCATTTAAAGAGAAATTGGGAGACGAAGTGAAAATTTTCCCAATCTCAGCTGTAACGAAACAAGGTGTTCGTGACTTACTATTTGAAGTAGCGAACTTATTAGAAACAACACCAGAATTCCCAATGTACGATGATGTAGAAGAATCTGAAGCAAGTGTAATGTACAAATTTGAATCTGAATCTAATTTTGAAATTACACGCGAAAGTGATGGCACATTTGTTATTTCTGGTTATGACATTGAGAAAACATTCAAGATGACAGACTTCTCACGTGATGAATCTGTACGCCGATTTGCTCGTCAAATGCGTGGAATGGGTATTGATGAAGCCCTTCGTGCACGTGGTGCAACAGACGGAGATATTGTGAAAATTCTTGAATATCAATTTGAATTTATCGATTAAGACTGCCGAAATATGGCGGTCTTTTTTTTCGTTATTTGAGTCCAGTGAAAACCCAATTCATATAGGTGAACCATAAGTCGATATAGGAAAAAATCCCCATTGATTAAAGTTTCAATTTATAATAGAAAAAGGAGTGATTTTAGAAGAATATTTTATGGGGAGAAAAGGAATATGTATAAAATATTAATTGTAGAAGATGATGAAAAAATTGCAGAGATATTAGAGGAGCATTTAGAAAGGTATGGATATCAATCTTTCAGAGTGAGCGATTTACGGCATATAAAAGATGAGTTTGTAAAAGTAAGTCCTCATCTTGTGTTACTTGATATTAATTTACCATACTTTGATGGCTTCTACTGGTGCCGCCAAATCCGCACTGTATCGAATGCGCCGATTATTTTTGTTTCTGCAAGAACAGGGGAAATGGATCAAGTAATGGCGATTGAAAATGGCGGAGATGATTACATTACAAAGCCATTCCATTTAGATATCGTAATGGCAAAGGTGAAAAGTGCACTCCGCCGCGGGTATGGTGAGTATGCTTTGGCCGCGGAAAGTGACTGCTTAGGTGTTAATGGATTGTTATTATTCCCATCACAGCACACAGTAGAGTGGAAAGGTCAACAAACGGAACTTACAAAAAATGAGTTTTATTTATTAGAATGTTTAATGAAACAATCAAATCAATACGTGACACGTGAAGAGCTGTTAGAGGCTTTATGGGATGAAGTAGCTTTTGTTGATGATAATACATTAACCGTGAATGTAAAGCGTGTAAGGAAGAAACTTGAGGAGTTAGGCATTAAAAATGCAATTGTCACAAAGCGTGGGTACGGTTATGCTCTTCTTACTGAGTGGGGCGAAGGGCATGAAGATTAAAAGCTACCTCATAGACCGTTTTTCCTTAATCCTTTCTTATATTATAAGCCTTTGTTTATTTGGGCTCGTATTGCAGTTGCAAAGCCTTTTAGAAAAGCGTTCGCTGGACTGGAGTACATGGCTATACGGACTGTTATTAGGGACAGTTGTGTTTAGTGTATACCTTATTTACGATTACCGAAAACGAAGTGTGTTTTTAAAGAGAATAGAACAGTATATTGCCGGTGGACATACATTACATGACTCTTTACTTATCGATACTTCTTATACGTCAGAGCAAGAACTGGTTGTTGAAGCGTTTACGCTATTAAGGCAGCAATATATGAATGAAGTTCATAAACAGCATGCAAAAGAGCAACAGCAAATGATTTTTATGAATCAATGGATCCATCAAATGAAAACACCAGTATCCGTTATTGAATTATTGTTACAGAAATATGGTAAGGAACACCGTGAAGCAAGGGGAACGATTGAAAGTATTCGTGAAGAAAATAACCGTATTTTAAATGGGTTAGATTTAGCGTTACATATGGCAAGGTTAGATCAGTTTTCGAAAGATTATAAAGTAGAAGTAGTAAATGTTATAGAGGTCATTCGAGATATTATTAATGAAAATCGAAAGTCGTTCATTCAATCTTCTGTATTTCCGAAAATGATGTTTGAAGAAGAGACTTGTATGATTGCGTCTGATAGAAAGTGGCTTAGTATCGCGATGAGCCAAATTGTTGTGAATGCAATTAAGTATACAAAAATTTCAGAAGCAGGGAAAAAAGAAATTCAATTTCAAATTGAAGAGAAAGATCAAAAGGTGCTATTACATATTAAGGACAATGGAATCGGTATTCCAGAGCAAGATGTAAAGCGTATATTTGATCCGTTCTTTACGGGAATAAACGGCCGTAAAACAAGGGAAGCGACAGGTATGGGTTTATATATTACGAAGGAAATCTGCGGTAATTTACATCATGGAGTGTATGTACAATCAACTGAAGGGGAAGGAACAACAGTTACGTTCCAATTTGCAAAAGATGAAGAATATCATACATTAATGAGAAAAATGACAAAACTGTAAGATAACAAAACGTTTTGTAAGGGAAATCACTCGTTTCTTTTTCTTATTTTTCTTATAGTAAATGTAAGAAGAAAACACGTAGGGGGATTAGAAATGAGTGTTCTTGAAGTAAAAGGGTTAACAAAGGTGTACCAATCAAAAGGTTCAGTAGCGACGACTGCTTTAAATGATATAAATTTTAAAATTGAAGAAGGCGAGTTTGTAGGGATTATGGGGCCTTCAGGAAGCGGAAAAACAACGCTTTTAAATTTATTAGCAACAATTGATAAGCAAACTTCAGGTCATGTGCTTGTAAATGGTGAAGAAATTAATCAAATGCGTGCTGCAAAATTAGCGGAGTTTCGTCGTACACATTTAGGATTCATCTTCCAGGATTTTAACTTACTTGATACGTTATCGATTAAAGAAAATATCATTTTACCACTTGTAATGGCGAAGAAATCTGTAAATGAAATCGATGCGAAAGTGCTTGAGATTGCAAAGTTTTTAAACATCGAAGAAATTTTAAATAAAAAAGTATATGAAGTGTCAGGCGGACAACAACAACGTGCAGCAGCAGCGAGAGCAATCATTCATGAACCTACGCTAATTTTAGCGGATGAGCCAACTGGAAACTTAGATTCGAAGTCAGCAAAATCATTAATGAGCGCGTTGCAAGATTTACATGAACAAAAGAAAGTGACAATTGCAATGGTAACGCATGATCCAGTAGCGGCGAGTTATTGCGAACGTATTCTTTTCATTCGCGACGGAGAAATTTTCTCAGAAATACATAAGGGAAGAACGAAACAAGCCTTTTTCCAAGAAATTCTGGATGTACTTGCGATGCTAGGAGGAGAATATCATGAACTTTCGCCAGCTCGCGCTTAATAACGTAAAAGGAAATTGGCGTAATTATAAAGCGTTTCTTATTAGTAGCTGTTTATCGATTGTCGTATTTTTCATGTATGCTTCCTTCATTTATCATCCAGATGTCGTAAGCGGTAATATTAGTATGAGGGATATGATCTCAAAAGGGCTAGAATCGATGAATTATATTGTAGTCATCTTCTCAGCACTCTTTATTTTATATGCAAATTCAACATTTTTACGAGCAAGAAAAAAAGAGTTTGGTCTATTAACATTAATAGGCGGAACAAAATCTCAACTTGGCCGAATGATTATATTAGAACAGCTTATGTTAGGTAGTATTGCAATTGTAGTAGGTATTGGGCTTGGCATGCTTTGTTCAAAATTATTTTTCCAAGCATTAAGCGTAATATTGAAAATAGATAAAACACTTCCACTCGTATGGAATAGTAAAGCAATTCTTATTACAGCTGGTGTATACTTTATTCTATTTTTAATCCTATCATTGTTTAGTGTTTGGACAGTAGGGCGCTTGCAAATTATTGATTTATTAAGAGAAGCAAGAAAACAAAAAGTAGGACCTTTTGCATTTACATCGTTATGTGTAGTTGGTATAGGATGTATTATTGTTGCATATGTACTTAGCTTCCAAGTGACATTTATGAATTTTATCATACTGTTTTTACCGATTGTAGGGCTGACGATAGGCGGAACTTATTTACTGTTTACACAAGGTAGTACAGTCGTATTAAAAGCACTGCAAAAAAGAAAAAGATCTTTTTATACATATCCAAACATGTTCGTACTTAGCAATCTTATTTATAAAATGAAAGATAATGCTCGTTTTCTATTTGTAATTTCTATCATTACGGCGGTTGTATCTTCGGCAGTTGGTACACTGTACGTATTTTTTGAGGATATGAGTTATAAGGCAGTAACTAGTACCCCGCATGCTATTTCGTATGAGGAAAAAGGCATTCATACGCATAATGTCATAAAAGAAGGGAAAACAAAAGAATTAATAAAAAAACATGGATTTGAAGAAGCGCGAGAAGTAACGTATGTAAAACTTCCTGGAACTCAAAAAATCACGATGTTTAACAGTGAACATGAAGTACCGATGGCGATTGTTTCAGAAAAAGAATATAATGCTGAAGCACGTAAACAAAAGAGGGAGCAAGTTAGAGAAGTTCATAATGCACCAGGTAGTGCAACGATGGTCATAATGGATATGGCGAAAGATATGATGAAGGTAGATCTTGCAAAACCATATGAATTTAAAATTAACGGACAAACGCAGTCTGTTCAATTAAATGAGCCAACTCCATTTTCTGTTTTTAATGATAGTGAATATCTCATTGTGAATGATCAAGATTTTGAGAAATACGCAAAGCTCGTACCAGATGAAGAAAAGACGAAATATTACGGTTATTATATAGAAGACTGGAAAAGTACGGAAGACCTTGTGTTAGATTTGAAAAAGGAAGTTGCACCAGATAAGCAAGAGGAATTAAATAACTCGGTGCTCGCTTATAAAAATATAAGAGAATCAGGAGCAATTACGATGTTTATCGGTTTCTTTGTAGCTGTACTGTTCTTCTTCTTCGCTTGTAGTATGACATACTTTAAATGGTTTAACGATAAAGAACAAGATCGTATTCAATTTAAATCGTTAAAGAGAATCGGTATGACAGATAAAGAAATTCGTAAAATTGCAATTCGACAAATGGGTGTTATCTTCTTTATCCCAATTTTAATCGGTACAATTCATAGTGGGTTTGCTCTTCATACGTTAGGGAAAATGCTTTATATCGATTTATGGAAATCAGGTGCGATTGTAATTGGAGCATATATTTTAGCTTCTGCCATTTACTTTATGATCGCGCAAAGAGGATATTTAAAACACGTGAAAAGCTAGGGAAACCTCTAGCTTTTTGCCTATGTAGTAAGGTACAGGAGGACGATAGATGAACATTCGGCAACTGGCGCTACAAAATATAAAGGGAAATTGGCGTAATTATAAAGTGTTTTTCTTAAGTAGTTGTTTTGCCATATTTGCTTCTTATGCATACATGTCTGTCATTGTACATCCGTATATGCAAGAGACGATGTGGTATCAAAATGTACGCTGGGGACTTATCATATGTAACGTTATAATTATTTCTTTTTTCGTCATATTTATTTTGTACTCTACTTCTATTTTCATAGAAGCACGTAAGAAAGAATTAGGGTTATATATGTTAATGGGAGCGACGAAGTCTAACGTAATAGGAGTGATTATGACCGAGCAAATATTGATCGGAATTTTCGCTAATATTTTCGGTATCGGGCTTGGCATGATTTTTTTAAAACTCTTTTTTATGGTGTTTAGCATGTTACTTCGCCTTCCGAAAGAACTCCCTGTCATATTTGACATGAGAGCGATTGGTGTAACGTTTGTTATATATATGCTCGTCTTTGTTCTGTTATCTTTTATAAGTGCTTTACGTATATGGAATATAAAAATCATACGGTTATTAAAAGAATTTCGAACAGATAAACGAGAGAGGAAAACATCAAAGTGGCTTTGTTTATTCGGCTTTGTTTGTTTAGGAACGGGATATGCGCTAGCGCTACAAGTGACGATGCCAACGATAGCATTATACTTTTTCCCTGTGTCTATACTTATTTTTTTTGGAACGTATTTTTCTTTTACACATGCTGTTAGCCAATTGTTAGAAGTGATAAAACGAAATAAAAAGATTATGTATACATATCCGTATTTATTTATAGTGAATCAATTGTCACATCGAATGAAGGAAAATAGTCGCTTTTTCTTTCTGTTGTCTATGGCAACAACGTTTGTCGTTACGGCGACAGGTACGGTGTTCTTATATTTTTCTAGCATGCAAGATATGTGGCGTGGCGGAGGAGTACACTCATTTTCATACATAGAAAAAGGTACTTCTGCTCATGAAGTTTTCGAGAAAGACAAGGTTGAAAACTTATTACATCAATATGGATATGATAATTTTCAATATATGAGTTTTGTTGGAGTGTATGCATCCTTTCAGTCCAATAAGGGAGAAACAGAGGTAGCACCGCTTATAAAGGAAAGTGAATACAATCAAGAGGCAAGAAAACAAAAACAGAAAATGTATTATCCTAAAAAAGGAACAGTTACACTTGTCTATTATAATAAACGCAATTATCCAAATGTATATAATCAAAAAGAGATTCAATTGCAAGTAATGAATCAAGCGTATCCATTCGCATTTAACGGTCAGAAAGAAGGGGTACAATTTAACTATCACCGTTCATACATTAATGGTCTGTTTTTTGTCATGAATGATGAAGATTTTAACAGTATAGCAAATACAATTCCGGATTCTGAAAAAATGGTATATAGAGGTTACACATTACCAAATATCGAAAATACGAAGGAATTAAACGAAGCTTTACGGAAACATATGAAACAAGATGCAAATGATGCATTTCGAAGTAATATGGAGTTATATGTGAATATGAAAGAAGGCGGTGATATTACTCTATTTGTAGGCTCATTCATTAGTATATTATTCTTCCTTACTTCATGTAGTATCGTATATTTTAAATGGTTTCATAATATTGCATCGGATCGTAAACAGTACGGGGCACTCTCTAAACTTGGGATGACGAAGGAAGAAGTTTGGAAGATTTCCCGTTGGCAATTGTGTATGCTATTTTTTGCGCCAATTATAGTAGGAAGTATGCATAGTGCAGTTGCGTTATATACGTTTCATAATACTCTCTTTATGGACGGTTCATTAAGAAAAGTAGGTTTGTTTATTCTGTTTTATATCGCTGCATGTATCATTTATTTCTTCTTCGCTCAAAGAGAATACAAGAAACATTTAGACTAGCGAATGCTAGTCTTTTTTAAATATTCGAAATTTACATAGAAGAATATAAAAAAGTATGGTATAACAGTAAGAAAACGAAAGAGAGAGGGAAAAGACGATGATTCGAGTAGGATATTTAGGACCAGAGGCAACATTTACAAATATGGCGGTGAGTCGTTTTTTTCCGGAAGCAGAGCATGTACCGTATCGAACGATTCCAGATTGTATTGATGCAGCCGCAAATGAAAACGTAGATTTCGCAGTTGTACCGTTAGAGAACGCCATAGAAGGTTCAGTTAATATAACGGTTGATTATCTCGTACATGAGCAGCCACTTTCCATTGTAGGAGAAATTACAGTGCCAATTCAGCAACATTTACTCGTACACCCGCAGTACGAAGGAGTGTGGAAAGAAGTATACGCTGTACATTCTCATCCGCATGCCATTGCACAGTGCCATAAATTTTTAAATGAGGAATTAAAAGGGGTAACCGTTCGCGATATGACATCAACAAGCGCTGCTGCACAATATGTGAAAGAACATCCTGAAGAAAAAATTGCAGCTATTGCAAATGAAGCAGCGGCAGAAAAATACGGATTAACAATTGTAAGGCGTGATATTCATACGCATAAAAACAATCATACACGTTTCCTTGTTCTCCATAAGAAAAAGAAAGCAGTACTCCCAAATAACGGAGAAAACCGAGGAGAGAAAACGACGCTTATGATAACGTTACCCGCTGATTACGCAGGGGCACTATATCAAGTGTTATCAGCTTTCGCATGGAGAAAATTAAACTTATCAAAAATCGAATCTCGCCCGATGAAAACAGGTCTTGGAAATTACTTTTTCTTAATCGACGTAGATAAAGCATATGATGACGTATTATTGCCAGGCGTAATGATGGAACTTGAAGCACTCGGTTTTTCTGTTACAGTGCTGGGGAGTTATTCTTCTTATTGGTTGTAAGAGAGGTGGATGAACTGTCGATATTTCCCTTCTAATCGCTGATATAATTTTATCGGATAATACATTTTGTGATAGATAAATAGAATCCCACCTATAAATGGTGGGATTCTATTTATTTTAACTTCGCAAGACGATCCTCTAACTGACCACGCCAAATCTCGGCTAGTTCTGGAACAGCAAGAACCTTCTCAATGCCATCTTTATCTTTCCTATTATGAAAATAAATTTCGTTAGAGAACAAAACAGATACATTGTTTGATGGACGCTCTAATAATGTAATTTTAGAATCTTGACGTACAGTACCTTCTTGAAGAACGCGGCATAAATAACCAGTATACCCAGTTGCTACAATGCGTGGCAAAATGCCAGGAATACCGAGACGTTTTGAAATTGTGCTACAAGGTACTCTCGCTTGTGTAACTTGAATGATTGCTTCGCCTAGTTGATATGTATCTCCGATGCATACATCACGCTCTAACATATTTGTTACGGTAATGTTTTCGCCAAATGTGGAAGCTGGAAGTGTAGTTTGAAATTCCTCTTCCCATAGTGCGTAATGCTCGTGTGGGTACACACAAACTGCGCGATCAGGTCCCCCGTGGTGTTTTAAATCCGCTACATCATCACCACGGAATCCGTCTTTTGAGAGGAAGGCCTCTTCTGTAGGATCTTTACATATACCTGTTATCATTTCTTTATCTTCGCCATATTTCATTTGTTTCGGTTTACCAGTGCTAAAGTGAACGAGTTCAATTCCCATAGTGGATCTCCTTTACAATTGATTTCAATATTATATCACTAAAAAAGCACAGAGAATGATGAAAAACTCTGTGCTGTACATTAATTAATAAACGAGAAATCCAGCTCGATCTAGTGCCTCACAGGCAGCATCTAATTTCTCTTTAGAATCTGCTTCGATTGTATGTAAGTGAATACCATCTGTTAGTTGCGAAAGATAGGAAGCGTTTGTGTTTTCGATTTTTTGTAAATATTGTTCTACATCGAAGCGATTACTTACCATAATCGATGCTGTTAAGTCGCCGTATACAGGATGCTCAACTTTTACGTCTTTAATCGTAACGCCGTGGTCAACTAACATAGTAAGTTCTTGACGTACTTCTGCCGGTTTATGTTGGCATACGATTACGCGTTCGAAAGCTTGTTGTCTTGTTTGTGGCTTTAAATATAAATATCCTTGTGCAGTCGCAATAATTGGTTCATTTCGTGCTTTTAGTAAGGAAATGTCTTGAACGATAACTTGCCTACTTACGTTTGTCTTTTTAGATAGTTCATTCCCTGATAACGGTTCATTTGCAGCAAGAAGCCACTCAAGGATGAGTTGTCGTCTTTCTTCGCCTAAAATCTTTTTTTGATCATTTTGTTTCATTATGATTTAACACCTCTATAAAATTGATTTCCAATTGTGTGTAGTGCATGAATAGTTGTATCAATTTGTTCTTTCGTTGTGTGATGTCCGAAAGAAAAGCGGACATATTGTTTTGCCTCTTCATACGTTTTTCCAATTGCAAGCATTGTTTTTGAAGGGTCTTGTTTACCTACTTGGCAAGCACTTCCAGTTGAAATGGCTATACCATGACGGTTACATTCTAACATTGTATACTGACCTTCTATTCCTTTTATTGTAACCCCAATAATATGTGGTAAACAAGAAGTAGAATGTCCTTTCACTTCAATTTCTAGAGGAAGTGTTTGTAATTGCTCTAAAAAATAAGATCGTAATTGTTGAAAACGAAAGCTCTCTTCTTTTTGATTCTTTAATATATGCTCTGCGGCTGTTAAAAAAGCAGCGATTCCAGGAACGTTCACTGTACCAGGGCGAAAGCCTTTTTCATGAGAAGTTCCCGGAAATACTTGTTCCCAGCGAACTTGCGGATTTATATAGCAAGCTCCAACTCCTTTTGGTCCGTATATTTTATGGGCTGAAACAGAAAGACTATCAATCTCCATCGCTTTAACGTCTATTGGAAGTTTACCAAACGTTTGAACACAATCCGAATGAAATAAAACATTATATTTTTTTAAAAGTGCTCCGATCTCTGCAATGTTTTGAACGGTCCCGATTTCAGAGTTTCCGTGCTGTATACTTGCTAGAGCAGTATCTTCTGTAATAGCTGCTTCTAAATCTACTAAATGAATTATCCCACTTTTATCAACAGGAATCTCAGTAATAGTATAACCTTGCGATTGTAAGGATTGAAAATAACTTCGAATCGATGCGTGTTCCATAGGTGTCGTAATAATGTGCTTTCCATTTCTAGCATTTAGAAGGGATTGAATCGCAAGGTAGTTAGATTCTGAACCGCCGCTTGTAAAGAATACACCTTGTTCCTTACCCCCAATCATTTCTGCAAATGTTTCTCTACAAACTTGTAATAAAGATGATGCACTTCCGCCGATATCGTGTAAACTTTGTTCATTTCCGAAATATGTTTTTGCCGCTGCTATATATGTTTCTAAAGCTTCTTCGCTCATAGGTGTTGTCGCTGCATAATCTAGATATATCATCATGTAATTTCCTCTCTTCAGTAAGAGTGACATTTGTTTTCGTTTTTAGAATGGTAGTGAAAATAAGAATTGTAAAAAAACTCTTGTCATTATTTTAAAACTATGTAAATATAGGTGTCAAGACAGTTGGAAAGTGTAAAGTGGGAGGCAACAATTATGCCAAGTGCAGATGTCTTGATTATTGGAAGTGGCGTTGCGGCGCTTCGTGTTGCGAAAGAGCTTTGTCACGAAAAGAATGTGATAATTATCACAAAAAAAACAGGACGTAATAATAATACACATTTAGCTCAAGGAGGAATTGCAGCAGCTGTTGCTACATATGACGATCCGAGTGGGCATTTTGAAGATACATTAGTGGCAGGTTGCCATTATAACAACGAAGAAGCAGTTCGTTATTTAGTTGAAGAGGGACCGAAAGAAATAAGTAAGCTTATTACGAATGGAATGAAATTTGATGGGGATGAAAAAGGGATCCACCTTGGTAAAGAAGGGGCGCATCGAAAACGGCGCATTTTACATGCCGGAGGAGATGCAACTGGTAAAAATCTATTAGAGCATTTAATACAAGAAGTAGTTCCGAACGTTACTGTCGTTGAGCATGAAATGGTGCTCGATTTCATTATAGAAAATAATAAATGCATAGGAGCTTTAACGCGAAATAGTGAAGGGAAGCTGAAGCGTTACTATGCTGATAATACGGTGTTAGCATCAGGAGGAATAGGTGGTTTGTACGCCTTTACATCGAATGATGAGACAATTACAGGCGATGGACTTGCGATGATATATCGAGCTGGGGGGGAACTTGTTGATTTAGAATTTGTACAATTTCATCCGACGATGTTATACGTGGACGGGCGATGTTGTGGTCTCGTTTCTGAAGCAGTCCGTGGTGAAGGAGCTGTCCTTATAAATGGAAAAGGACAGCGTTTTATGATGGATATACATCCCGGGAAAGATCTCGCACCGCGTGATGTAGTGGCAAGGGCAATTCATGAACAACTTCTTGCAGGTGAAAAAGTGTACTTAAACATCGAAACCATTCAAAACTTTGAACAACGTTTTCCGACCGTCTCATCATTATGTAAAAAGAATGGTATTGATTTAAAAGAAAATTCTATTCCGGTCGTACCGGGCGCTCATTTTCATATGGGCGGCGTGAAGACGAATTGTGACGGAGAGACGTCCATTTCAAACTTATATGCGGTCGGTGAAGTGGCTTGTAATGGAGTTCATGGTGCGAATAGATTGGCGAGTAATTCATTATTAGAAGGTCTTGTGTTTGGAAGACGAATAGGAAAACACATTTTAGCTAAGCCAGCAGAGGAAAGAAAAAATGTGCCGGAAGAGAGAGGGAAAAGTTTTATAGCTCTTAATGATTTACCGTTGAAAGAAGAAATACAAGAATGCATGATGAAATATGTTGGGATTGTGCGAACTGAGAAAAATTTATCATATGCTCAGAGATGGTTTAGTAGGTACGGTGTGCGAAATATGATCTTACAATATGATGCACTTACAAATGAAGAGATAACGCTTATTAATATGTTAACAGTTTGTGAGCTTATAACAGTATCAGCTTTGCAAAGAGAAGACAGTATTGGTGGTCATTATCGCATTGATTATCCAGAAAGAAATAGCGTGAAAAAAGAGATTATCCGAGTGAGAAGAAAACTACAACTTGTTTAATAAGGGGAAGAGGGGTTTTATGAATACGTTAAAAGTTAAGGAAGCATTAAATCGATTTTTTCTAGAAGATATAGGAGAAAGAGATGTAACATCTCAGCTTATCTTTCCCGATAATGCACTTGCGAAAGGAACGTTTCTTGTAAAGGATACAGGGGTATTTGCAGGGTGCTTAGTAATTGAAGAAGGATTTAAATTAATTGATCAGAGAATTGGAGTTGAACTTCATAAAAAAGATGGGGATCTTGTAGAAAAAGGCGAAATAATTGCAACCGTGCAAGGCCCAATCGCATCATTATTAACGGCAGAGCGCGTTATATTAAACGTTATTCAGCGTATGAGCGGGATAGCGACGATGACACGTAAGGCGGTTTTTGCTTTAGATAGCAGTCATACACGCATTTGTGATACGAGAAAAACGATGCCAGGACTACGTATGTTTGATAAATATGCTGTAGTATGCGGGGGCGGATTTAACCACAGATTCGGTTTATATGATGGTGTCATGATTAAAGACAATCATATTGCTTTTGCTGGCTCGATTACAAAAGCTGTTACATCGGTGAAAGAAAGATTGGGACATATGGTGAAAGTAGAAGTCGAAACAGAGACAGAGGCGCAAGTAAGAGAAGCAGTAGAGGCCGGCGCAGATGTTATTATGTTCGATAATCGTACGCCAGAAGAGATTCGTGAGTTTTCAAAAATTGTACCAAGTGCCATCGTTACGGAGGCTTCAGGTGGTATTACAATTGAAGATTTATCAAAATACGGAAAAACAGGGGTAGATTATATTTCACTTGGAGCGTTAACACATTCAGTGAAAGCACTTGATATTAGTTTTAATATTGAGGCCTAATGAGAGTGGTTTAGAGGGGGAGAATCATAAATGGGTATTTTAGAGAAAGTTCAGCCAATCGAAGTAATGTTACCAGAGCGTTATCAAACGATGTCTATATTAGAGATGGAAGAGCGTGTCCGTGAAATTAAAGAAAAAATGGGGGCATTACTATTTATTCCAGGACATCATTATCAAAAAGATGAAGTGGTGCAATTTTCAGATGCAGCAGGGGACTCACTTCAACTCGCACAAGTTGCAGCGAATAATAAAGAGGCGAAATATATTGTGTTTTGTGGTGTGCACTTTATGGCAGAAACGGCAGATATGTTAACGACAGATGATCAAATTGTCATCTTACCAGATATGCGTGCCGGCTGTTCTATGGCAGATATGGCAGATATTGAACAAACAGAAAGAGCGTGGAAAGAGCTCGCGAAATTATTTGGGGATACGATGATTCCATTAACGTATGTAAATTCAACAGCTGCGATCAAAGCGTTTTGTGGTCGTAATGGAGGGGCAACAGTAACCTCTTCTAATGCAAAACAAATGGTGTCTTGGGCGTTTACACAAAAAGAGCGTCTCGTCTTTTTACCAGACCAACATTTAGGAAGAAATACAGCGTATGATTTAGGTATTCCGTTAGAAAAAATGGCAGTGTGGAACCCGCATACAGATTCATTAGAGTACGATGGAGATATAGAAGAAATTCAAGTGATTTTATGGAAAGGCCATTGTTCTGTTCATCAAAACTTCACTGTGAAAAATATTGAAAATGTGCGAAAAAATCATCCGGATATGAATATTATTGTTCACCCTGAATGTTGTTATGAAGTGGTTGCTGCTTCTGATTATGCAGGATCAACGAAATATATTATTGATATGATTGAAGCAGCTCCGGCGGGAAGTAAGTGGGCGATTGGTACAGAGATGAATTTAGTGAACCGAATTATTCAGCAACATCCAGATAAAGAAATTATTTCGCTAAATCCGTTTATGTGTCCTTGCTTAACGATGAACCGAATTGACTTACCTCACCTGTTATGGGCACTTGAGAACATAGAAAGAGGAGAACAAATTAACGTTATTCGTGTAGAGAAACAAGTAACAGAAGAGGCAGTTCTTGCATTAAATCGTATGTTAGAGCGCGTTTAAAGCAGCGGGATTTCCGTTGCTTTTTTTCGTACATATAATCATAACAAGGATGAAATAGGCATACATTGTGTTGAGGAAATCATTGCGGTTTTTCTATGCTTATTCCACTTCGAATCATATTGAAAATAGAAGAAGTGATAAAAGTAAAAGAAGTTAATGTTGTTTAGAAAGTGTTACTTCAAAGTGTTTTTACTTATAGATAAGTTATACAGGAGGGGGAAAATTTGAAAATTCATATCGTGCAAAAAGGGGAGACCCTTTGGAAAATTGCAAAAAAGTACGGAGTGGATTTTGAAACGCTAAAAAAAACAAATACACAGCTTAGCAATCCAGACCTAATTATGCCAGGGATGAAAATTAAAGTGCCATCGCATAGCGTTCATGTGAAACAACAAACTGGATCGGGTTCAGCGCCCCCGAAACAATATGTAAAAGAGGTGCAGCAAAAAGAGTTTGCATCAACACCAACGCCACTTGCAATAGAAGATGAAGATGAGATCACGTATCAATCAACACCTATTACACAACAACCAGCTATGCAACAAACGCAAAAAGAAATGCAGATAAAACCGCAAAAAGAAATACAGGTGAAGCCGCAAAAGGAAGTGCAAGTGAAGCCACAAAAAGAAGTGCAAAAAGAAATTCCGATTCAAAAAGAGAAGCCAGTTGAAAAGCCGCCTGTCATTCAAAAACCACCTGTTGTAGAGAAAGTAGAAAAACTAAAACCTACTACGAAAGAAAACACTAAATTTTCTATCAATGTATTACCGCAGCCGCCGCAACCACCAATTAAAGCGAAAAAAGAATATAAAATTTCAGACGTAATAAAAAAGGGAAGCGAGTTAATTGCTCCTCAAATTAATAAAATGAAACCTAACAATGTCATTTCTCCGCAAACGAAAAAAGACAATATAGGAAACATAGTGTCACCGCAAGTGAAAAAAGACAATATAGGGAATATAGTGTCACCGCAAGTGAAGAAAGAAAATGTAGGGAATATAGTGTCGCCGCAAGTGAAGAAAGAGAATGTAGGGAATATAGTGTCGCCGCAAGTGAAGAAAGAAAATGTAGGGAATATAGTGTCGCCACAAGTGAAGAAAGACAATATAGGAAGCATAGTCTCACCAAACGTATCAAAAGAAAGTGTTATTATCCCGCAAGTAATACCGCCTAATATTCAAGTGCCGAATATAATGCCAATAATGGATAACAATCAACCACCAAATATAATGCCAATAATGGATAACAATCAACCACCAAATATAATGCCAATAATGGATAACAATCAACCACCAAATATAATGCCAATAATGGATAACAATCAACCACCAAATATAATGCCAATAATGGATAACAATCAACCACCAAATATAATGCCAATAATGGATAACAATCAACCACCAAATATGATGCCGATAATGGATAACAACCAAATGCCAAACATGATGCCGATAATGGATAACAA